>CAYLYE010000089.1:0-23200 GCA_964387325.1 uncultured Planctomycetaceae bacterium | reverse complement strand
GTTCAACTCGCTCGGTTGGGTCAACTTCTGCACCGCCGGATGATTCGAGAGGAACAGCGCCTCAGCCGCGCTCGCCTGATACCGATCGGAGGTCGGATCGAGGCCGACGAGCAACTCGGCGGTTTGTTTTTCGACCGCGAGGAAATTATCTCGCGGAGAAGTCTCGGTGGGGCGCGGCGCGGCTCCGGCGGCGATCACCGCCGAGTGGGCCCATTGCTGTCGGGTCAGGGGTCGCAACCGCGCCGCGGCAAACGTGTCGTCGCTGCTCGACGAACCTGCTGAGTCGTGCCGGCTGGAGAGCTGATAGGCCCGACTCATGCAAATCGCGGCGGTCGTGTGGCGCAGATCGTAACCGTGAGCGGCGAAGTCGTCGGCCAGAAACTCCAACAGACCCGGCACGCACGAAGGATTCTCGCTGTGCAGTTGATCGACCGGTTCGACCAACGCGCGGCCCAGCAACCATCCCCAGAGGCGATTGACGAGCGCGCGACTGAGCATCGTCCGCTCGTCGAGCGCGGCGCGGACGAGTTGCTCGCGACGATTTTGTTTCGGCGCGCTGGCAAATTTCACGCCGGTGAGAAACATCATGCTGGCTGTTTGCTGGCCAGCCGACTTGGACTGAAACGTCACTTCGCCATCGCTCTTGTCCTCGAACACGCCACTGTTCTTTTTCGTCTCGACCGTGCGGTTGAAGAAGGCAGCCAGCCCGTAGTAGTGATGTTGGGTCCAGGCACTGATCAACGGATGATCGTGACAGCGGGCGCAGGTGATATCGACGCCGAAGAAGGCCTGCGATGTGTCCGCCGTGAGCGCGTCGAGATTTTTGACGCGCTTCGACAAGTAGCGGCTGGCCCCTTGGGCCGCGTCCCCTTCCCAGGGCCCGAGCAACAACTGCCGAAAGATCGCGTCCCAGCCGCGCCGCGCTTCGAGCTGCTGACGCAAAAAACTGACAAAGGCCGCGTCGCCGGCATGACGTTGTTGAATCCACAGATCGAGCAACGTGCCGAAGTGCAGCGCGAACTCGGGGCTGTTGACAAGCGTCAACACCAACTCGCGCCGGGCAGAGTCGTCGACCGATGCAGCATCCGTTGACGGAGTTACCGGAGCGGCCGGAAGTTCATGGGCCGTGAGGATACGGCCGGCAAGATCGAGCGTTACTCGGCGACGCCATGTCAGAGCGTCGCTCGTTGCCACGGGCATAGCGCCCCGCGCCTGCCAGTGTTGAGCTAGTAAGTGATCGATCTGCCGGGCCGTATCCTTCACCGCCGCCCCAAGCGCAGCGGAGTCGTTGTTGCCTGCCATAAGGGGATGAGGAAGGCAAACTAGGACTCCGATGAATAAGATTCGAGCCATGCGATATCGCATACAGATCAGCATACTCGACGATCGACTCAAACCAAGCGATTTGCCTTATTGCCACGATGAATGTATATGTGGTATTAGATGAGCAAAAAACAGCCTAAGATCGCGGTGGAACGTTTGGAACGGCCGGTCCCGTTGGTGGCCCAGGTCGAGCAGGCGCTGCGTCGCGCGATCGCCGAACGTGCCTTCCCGGACGGTAAATTACCGACCGAAGTCGAGTTAGCTGAACGTTTTGGGGTGAGCCGCGAGACGGTCCGGCGGAGCACCGAGGTGCTGCAGAACGAAGGCCTGCTGCGGAAAGTGCGTCGCCGGGGGACGATCCTGGCCGGCGATGTGCGGAGCGTGCAGTGGACCGCCGCGGCCCATCCCAGCCGATTGATCGCCTACGTGCAGGCCGAATATCGCGGCGCCAGCGGCGAGGTCGAAGGGGCCACGGCCGGCATCGAAGGGTTGATGTTGCAAGGGGTGGTGCAGGCCGCGGCGGCCGCCGATTGGGACGTGCTCGTCCGCTCGGCCACCCCCAGCCGACTGCGGCAGACCGTCGAGCAACTCTCGACACGCCATCGTGTGCAAGGAGTGATTGCCGCATCGTTTGCCGAGGACAAAGCGTTGCGTCGGCTGGGAGGTCGACCGCTCCCCATCGTGCTGCTCGATCATGACATGCCGCTCCCCAAGGTCAGCTCGCTGCGCGACGACTCCGCGGCCGGCAGTCGATTGGCGGTCGAGCATCTGGTGTCGCTTGGACATCGGCGGATTGCCTATGTGCATTGGCACCGCGCCGAGTTGAACCCCTGGCGACTGCGTGGCTATCGCGAGGCGCTGCGCGCGGCACACATTGCCGTGCGCCGCTCGTATGAGCTGTACAGCGAAGTGACCGCGGCCGGGGCGCGCCGTGCCGTCACTCAACTGCTCGCGCTCGAACCGCGCCCCACGGCGATTGTCTGCTTTAACAACACCGTGGCTCGACACGTGATCGACGCCTTGCGGCCACTCGGCGACCGGGCCGGAGATGAACTGAGCGTTGTCGGCTGCGGCGGTGAAGAGGTGTACGGACTCACCAGTTGCCAGAGCGACTGGCTCGAATTGGGACGCGAGTCGATGAAATTGTTGCTCCGGCAGTTGCATGGCCCTGATCCATCGGCCAACATCGAGCATGTGCAAACCCTCCCCAAGCTCCAATTGGGGAACACCACCGCGCCACCGGGGAGTTCAACGCCATGCCGCAACGTCACCTCATCCCACGCCTCTCGTTCACGTTGATCGTCACGCTCACGGGGCTGTTGCTTAGCGCGGAACCGTTATCCGCGGCGAGCCTCGACGACATCCAGCTCGCACTCCAGCAGCTCGACTCCGAGGTGCTCAACAAGTCGGCCGAGATCGATCCGCGCGAACTCGTGCGACAGGATGTTCGCAATCGGTTGCGAGCAGCCGGCGCGCGAGAGACCGCCAACTGGCGGCAACTCAAGTCGCGCGCCGATTGGGAAGCGTATCGCGACACACGCCTCGCCGCGCTCCGCGCATCGCTCGGCTCACTCGCGCCACAGGGTGATTTGCAGCTGCGCGTCATGGGACGCATTCGGGGCGACGGGTACACGATCGAAAATGTGATCTTCACGAGCACGGCGGGCATCGAGGTCACGGCCAACTTGTATCGCCCCGCTGTCTCGACCAGTCGCGCGCCGGGCATCATCATCTGTCACAGTCACCACGCGCCCAAGACCCAAGGGGAGTTGCAGACGATGGGCATGACCTGGGCCCGGCAGGGTGCCTTGGTCCTGGTCATGGATCAGCTTGGCCACGGCGAGCGGCGCACGCATCGCTTCACCGCCGCGAGCGCCTACCCAACGCCGTTTCGTAGCGAGCGGCAAGACTACTATCACCGCTACAATACGGGCCTGCAGTTGCAATTGGTCGGCGAGAGTTTGTCGCACTGGATGGTCAACGACCTGCGGCGCGGCGCAGACGTACTGCTGTCATTAGGAGCTGATCCCGAACGGCTGATTATTTTGGGCGCGGTGGCCGGCGGAGGCGACCCGACCGGGGTCGCCGCGGCGCTCGACTCACGGTTTCGCGTCGCGGTCCCGTTCAATTTCGGAGGTTACGAGCCCGAGGATGTGTACCCGTTGCCGGACAACGCCGAGGAGACATTTAACTACACCGGAAGCGGGTCGTGGGAATCGACGCGCAATCTGGCCCGCTCGGCCGCTGACGGATTTCTGCCCTGGGTGATCATTGGCTCGATCGCGCCGAGAAAGCTCATCTATGCTCACGAGTTCCGTTGGGACGAGCCGCGCGATCCGGTCTGGAAGCGGCTGCGACAAATCTACGCCTGGCACGACGCCAGCGATCGACTCTCCAGCGCCGTGGGACGCGGTACGGTCAAGGGACAGGCGCCCGAGTCATCGCACTGTACGAACATTGGCGCACTGCATCGCAGTCAGTTGCATCCGCTCTTCGAGCGCTGGCTGAGCATGCCGACCCCGACGGTTGAGTCCACCGAGCGACACGAGACGGCGCAGCTTTGGTGTCGCGGCGACGAGCAGCGACCCGAGCCGTTGCATACGGTGCTCGACTCGCTCGCACAGGATCGCTGTGCCACGGCGCGCGAGCAAACCGCGAAGTTGACCAGCGCCCAGCGGCGCGCCCACTGGCAACGAACGCTCGTCAAGTTGCTCGGAGCGGTTGAGCCCGAGCGGCAGATGACGGCTGCAAAGGTGAGTCGCAGCGAACACGGTGGCCTGTCGGTCGAACGTGTGCAATTGCAGCGCACGAGTGGCGAACTCACCATTGAGCTCCCGCTGCTCATCGTGCAGCCGGTCAAGCCCGTGGCGGCACTATCGCCGCGGACGATCGTGGCTCTCGCCCAGCGTGGCAAGGCAGCCCTGCTCAAACAGAAAGCGGAAACGATCGCCCGACTCGTCGATCAAGGGGCGAGGGTCGTGCTCGTCGATGTGCGTGGCACGGGCGAGACCCAACCAGCGGGCGAGGGACGCGGCCGATCCGGCGGCGTGACCGGCCGGTCATCGAGCGAATGGATGCTCGGCCAGACGATCCTCGGTCAGCAGGTGAGCGATGTACGCACGGTGCTCGCGTGGCTGCAGCAACAACAGCCGCGCGGGAGTGTCTCGCTGTGGGGTGAAGGACTCGTCGAGCCGAATGCCGCGAACGCCTCGCTGGCCGCGCCGCTCGACGCCGAGCGGTTGCCCAGCGTGAGCGAGCCGCTCGGCATGCTCGCGGCGCTCATCGTCGCGCTGTACGAAGACGACGTCGACACGGTCTTCGCCCGGGGCGGGTTGGTCTCGTATCGCAGCATGTTGGATAGCCCTTACCCGTGGGTTCCGCACGACGCGCTGATCCCGGGGTTATTGGCTCATGGCGACATCGACGACTGGCTCGCGGCACTTGAGGGTCGCAAGATATGGTTGGCCGACTTGCGAGACGGCCAGAATCGCCGCATTGATGACGACGTGCCCGACGAGTTGCAAGCCGCCCGGTGGCTGCTGAAGGGAAGATAAATGAACGAACAATTTGCCTGAAAATACACCCAACGCAGACTCGCCCAAAGCTGACGACGTTCCGAGAAAAATGATCGACATTTCGAAGGGTCGTGTCAGACTGTTGTCACTGTGACCGATGACCATCAGAAGTGCCAAAGCAATGGCGGTAAAAAACAACGAATCACCTCGTTTCGTCCAGGAATCGAAGCATTCGGCGATTGAACCATCGAGTCTCTTGGGAGATCGCTGCGCTTTCGATACAATGGCTCTGAATCGAGGTGGCGACGATCGCTGGAGTGCCCTCTTCTCCGATTAGTTTCAGCAAGGAAGCACCCATTTTGAGTTCAGTCAACCAACGAAGCATGGCTACCGACGACATTCATATTCTGACTGGGGACAATCGGGAGCTATTGCCCACTTTGTCGGCGAACTCGCTACAGTGTTGTGTAACATCGCCTCCGTATTGGGGATTGCGCGATTACGAGCACCCGTCACAAATTGGCAGCGAAGCATCCCCCGACGAATACGTGAACAACCTCGTTGCCGTGTTTCGTGAAGTGCGTCGCGTGCTGCGCAAGAATGGCACACTTTGGCTGAATGTTGGCGATGGCTACGCGAGAAACGGGGGCACCGGCAATTGCGGTCCCAACGCAATGGTGGGCAACACAAAAAAACTCATTCAGAAAAGAAATTGCAAGGTGCCAAAATGTTGGGGGCTCAAAGACCGTGATCTGATGGGTTTGCCTTGGCGCGTCGCGTTCGCGCTACAGGCTGACGGCTGGGTTTTGCGTTCTCGCATCACCTGGGTCAAAAAAACGGCGATGCCCGAGAGTGTCAAGAATCGGCCCACCAACGCCACCGAAGAGATTTTTCTGCTAACCAAAGCTGCGGATTACTATTACGATCCGGATGGGTTTCGCGAAGCGTCGGGAGCTAATCTGAGAAACGTCTGGACGTTGGGCCCCGACATCAGCGGTAAGGGCCATCCCGCCACCTTTCCGCGAGAACTCGCACGACGCTGTATTTTATTGGGTAGCCGCAAGGGGGATGGCGTTTTGGACCCCTTTGGAGGGTCAGGGACAACGGGTGTTGTGGCGCAAGAGCTCGGCCGCCATGCAACACTCATCGAGTTAAATCCCGAGTACACAAAAATGTCCAAAAAGCGCGCCCGCCATGAGTCCCAAAAAGCCCTCGGGTTCTAAACAACGGATACTCGAGTTTTTTCTCGATCATCTGGGCGTCGTATTGACGTCGAAGGAAATACAGGAAGCCAGCGGAGGCGCATCCGAATGGGCACGACGGGTGCGTGAGTTGCGCAATGAAGCCGGTTATCAGATATTATCGCATAAAGACCGGGCAAACCTCAAACCGGGTGAATACCTGCTCGAAACCGTCAAACGCGTTCCTGCGTTCAAGCGCGGTATCTCCAAAGAGACCCGCGCGGTAGTACTTGAACGCAATGGTTACACCTGCCAGATGTGTGGTGCCGCGGCGGGTGATCCCGATCCGTTAGGAGGTAACCGAACTGTACGGCTCACAATTGGCCACATCCTCGATAAATCGAAAGGGGGTGACGACACGCCGAGAAATTTGCGAGCCGTGTGCGAGCGTTGCAACGAAGGTTTGCAAAACACCGCGCCTCCCAAGCCAGACCGAGTCCATTTACTGTC
Organism: uncultured Planctomycetaceae bacterium; assembly: GCA_964387325.1. Taxonomy (GTDB): domain Bacteria; phylum Planctomycetota; class Planctomycetia; order Pirellulales; family PNKZ01; genus CAZZBK01. The sequence goes on along the minus strand of CAYLYE010000089.1, from coordinate 16,671 downwards.
CCAGATTCGTCGAGCAACCTTGGACGATCAAAACGCGGTGCTCGAATGGCTGGTTCAAAAGTTCGGGCTGAAGATCGGCCCTAAGTCAAAATAGAGCTGTACCAAACAGTTCAATGCTCACGAGCTTGACATCATTTACTCTTATCTCAGCGCGGCCCAGGCGGCGAGGGCGAGGGCGGCGGTCTCGACGCGCAATATACGACGCCCCAGTGACACGGCTTGCCATGACGAGGCGATCGCAGCGGCTACTTCCTCGTCGGTGAAGCCCCCCTCGGGTCCGATGGCGAACCACACCCTCTGTGACCGGGCCGATTCGTTGAGCGTCGGCAGCTCGACGCCGCCGGGATGAGCAAGCCAACGCTGAGCGTCTGCCGGAACGAGTTCGTGCAGTTGTCGCAACTCACAGGCCGGGGCGATCTCCATGAGCCGATTGCGGCCACATTGCTTGCTGGCCTCGATGACTCCGCGACGCAACCGTTCGAGTGCCGAGTCGACCGGCTGTGCCACGCCACGTGCCGTGCGCAGCGGCACGAGTCGCGTCACCCCCAACTCGACCGCTTTCTCGACGAGCCACGCCTGTCGGTCGCCGCGCGGCAGGGCCACGGCCAACACCAGCTCGAAGGGCAACTCCCGATCGACCGCCTCGCGCGCGACGATGCTCAACTCCAGCTCGCGTTTGCCACAGCGGGCGATCGTCGCTCGATATTCGCAGCCATGACCGTCGAACAGCGTGACCTCGTCGCCGACGCCGGCTCGCATGACGTGTAGCAGGTGGTGGGCCTCGGGGCCGTCGAGTACGACAGTCGAGTCGACGGGGACGGCAGACACATAAAATCGTTCTGACATGATCGCGGTGCTGTCACTATTTCTTACCCAGCCAGCAAAGCCAGCTGCGGGCGAATGCGTTCAGATTGGCACTCGATTGTACCGAAGAGAGAAGAGTTAGGGCAGTTGCCCGTGACTGGCCGCATCCATCGCCATGCGAGCTTCGTTGAGTCTGTTTGGTGAGTAAGAGGCTGCCTGTATGTATTTACGTCATTGGCGACTTACGAACGCACCGTTCGTCGATCAGCTCGAAGAGCGAGCGTACTTTGCGACCCCGACGCAGGAAGAAGCCGCGGCGCGACTGCAATTCCTGATCGAAGGCCAACAACGGCTCGGGCTGTTGACCGGTCCGGCGGGCACTGGCAAGTCGTTGCTCCTCGAGGTGTTCACGCAGCGCTGGCGCAGCCAAGGGGCCAAGGTGTGCCGGCTCAGCTTGCTCGGACTCGAAACGAGTGAGCTGCTCAACGCGATGGTCTGGGCCTGGAGCGACGGCACGATTCCCGCCGCGCCGCTGGCCGAGCGCTGGCAGCAAATCACCGATCAGCTCACCGCCTGGCGGCATTGCCGTACTCCCGTGCTGCTGTTGGCCGACGACGTCGAGCAAGCCGAACCCGCTTTGCTGGCGCAGCTCACTCGACTGGCGCTGCTCGATCGCACGGCCGGCTCGCCATTGACGATCGTACTTGCGGGGCGTGGCGCGGCGGTCGATCACCTCTCGTCACGGCTCTTGGAGTTGGTCGACTTGCGGATCGATATCGAGGCCTGGGACCTGGCCGACACGCGCGGCTTTGTGGCCCATGCGCTTGCGCAAGCCGGCCGCGAGACACCGATCTTCACGAACGAGGCCCTCGAGCAGCTCCACGAGCTGACGCAAGGCGTGCCGCGGCACATCGTGCAGTTGGCCGAACTCGCCCTGATTGCCGGCGCGGGTCAACAGCGAACCATGATCGATGTCGAGACCCTCGAGAGCGTGTTCCACGAGTTGGCGGTCGTCCACAGCAGCGGCGTGGCCGCGTAGCGCGGCGGCGATTTATGGCTTGAGCGCTTGTACGATCACGGGCGTGAATTTGTCGGCCATGTGTACAAAGCCCAGGTCGGTCGGGTGCGACGAGTCGACCGTGTCTTCGCCGTCGGCCGCGAGTTGCGTCTCGCCATCGATGTAATACAAGCCTTTCACGCCGGCCTTGAGCAGCCGCTCATAGGCCTGTTTCAACTCGACGCGGCTGGTATCGTTACGCGCGCGCTGCGAGGGGACCCATTTGGCATTGGCATACGTGCGGTCCTCGCAGAGGACGATCGGTGTGTTGGGGCGCGCGGCGCGCAGAATCTGCACGAACTTCTCAGCCCGTTCTCGCACCTGAGTGGCGTTCATGTTGGGGAGCGAATTCAACACATACACGCAGGGGTCAAGCTCGGCGAGCAGTTGGGCGATCTCGCTCTCCATGAGCGCGTTGCCGCTAAAACCCAAGTTGAGGTGCGGTCGATGGAGCCGACGCGCGATGATCGCCGGATAACACATCCCCGGACGCGAGGCGCACGCGCCGTGCGTGATGCTCGTGCCGTAGAACACGATCGGCTTGGCCTGCTCGCCCCACGCCGGAGCCTTGTACAACTTGCTGTCGAGCGGCAGTCCGATCTCGACTTGTTCGACCCCGTTGTACAACGGCAGGTAGAGCAGAAACTCCTTGCTCCCCGGGATGATGCTGGTCACGAGCGCTTGTTGATTGACGGGGAATTGCGTCGGCCGACCGACATTCACCCAATGCCACGGCTCGGAACTCCGACGGGCATAGAGGTCGACGCCGCTCACCCCCGTCGCGGGCATGTGCGGCAAGGCCAACGTTGGCGAGCGGAGTTTCCAGCGCGCCTGGATCGACGGGGCGTCGGTCACAAATCGCACGTTCATCCCTGCACTGTTGAGCGACAAGTTCCAGACCGCCTGACGAATCACCCCTTCGGCCTTGGCCGGAAAGCGATCGTAGAACGACTTCGTCTCGGTCCAGCCCCGTCCTTCGACCCCCAGCAACTTAATGTCGTACCAGACGATGGGTTGCTTTTCGTCCTTGACCCCTTGCGACGCGGAGATCAACTCCGGCTCGGCGGCCGTGGCCAGCGACACGAGCAGCGGCAGCAACAAGAGTGACGACAAGACAGCGCGGCGACGCATGGAACTTTCTCCGACAGGTGAGACGAGTCAGGGTGGATGCGATGAGTATAGTGTGTCGGTCGAGCTTCGCAAAAAAAGATCAGCGCCCAGCGTGATTTCGGTTCGGAAGAGCGCGGGTGACACGGCACACGCTGCAGAGCCGCTTGTGTGACCGCAACTACCTGATCTTCGCGGCGTCGAGTTCTTCGACCCGCTTGGCCGTCACGTGACGCATGCGTTGCTCGGGCAGATAGCCCATGATGCCGGTCACACCGATCTCACGACCCAGGAATGGCCGCAGATTCACTCCCGGGGCGGGAGTGACGTAGAACTGCACTTCTCCCGTCGAGTTGACGAGCGCGAATTGCGGCGCACCCGTCTTCTGCGACACGACCTCGGCCAGTCGGCCTGTACCGTCGTATTTGCGAAGTGGGTCGCGGAGCTCGATTTGCGAGTTACTCGCGGCGCGCGACGCGGTCCGGGTGCGCGACGCTTCTTCGAGCGCCAATCGCTGCGCTGTCACTTGAGCTGTTCGCTTGCGAATGTCGTCGAACTTTTCGACCCGGGTGAGTAAGTTTCGCGTCCGCTGACGCTCGGCCTCGGTCGAGGCCACGGCCAAGACCCGCTCGGCCTGTGCCGTCACATCTCGAAAATCCCACAACGACGTGTCGCGCGACACGACCTCGGCCACCTGTAGTTCGAGCTGATCGATTGCGTAAGGAACGTTACCCTGATGAATGGCAATCGTCTTGGCAACAGGAGGCGAGGTGAAGGCGGTCGAGGAGTTGCTCGGGGTCGTGTTGCCGGAGGTCGTTGAGCTTTGGCCGCGACTCACCCAACCATCACGTGGCCCGGCGGCTTTTAAGGCTTCGAGTTCCTTTTGCACTTCCTGCAACTTGGCGAGCAATTCCTGCGACTCGGGAGCGGCGGGCTTGTCGGCCACCGGGGGCGACGCACTCGGCGCAGCGACACGGGTCGTGGGTGGAACACTCGCTGGGGTATGACTGGCCGTTGGCGCGACAGACGTTCGCGGCGGCTCGACGACCTGTTCCGTCGACTGAGGAGCAAGAAACTTGCTGGCCACCCAACGAAACTCGCCCGCCGGAGGCGCGATCTTGTACCAGGTCTTCAATCCCTCGGGGGTGTTCTGCTCATGTTGGTCGAGAATCTCGACCTCTTCGTCTTGGCCCAGTCGGACCTGAATCACATCGCGAATGTCGCTGAACACGCTCCCGATGCGTGACACGACCCGATTGCCGACCACGCGGCCGGTGTTGCCTTCGCCCCGCTCGATGAACTCGCCGGCGATCCAACTAAAGCTGCCCACCGGAGGACGAATGGCATGCCAGCCGCCCGGATCATGACGAAACACCTCGACGATGTCGCCGAGCTTAAGTTTCATCACCGGGTAATAGGTCTCACCCGGCCCGCTACGAACGTTCAGATCTTCGAGCGTGACCGTGGCGCGATAAGGGAACGTCTCGTCAGCCGAGGCCGACGACACGATCACCAGCAACCACAACCAAGCCGCTCTCCGAGCGAGCATGCCTTTGCTCCATCGATGGGATCGAAACCGTGCGCGCAGAATTTAGACGCGGCCTTGTACCCCAATTGCTCAAGTGACTCAAGGCTGATTCACTCCGTGATGCCAGCAGGGCTAGCTGACTCGAACGGACCAAGCCATTTCATGCTGAGCCGGTGAGGAGCGGGGCCCCGGGCGTAATCGTTACGACCCGCGCAGTCATTACCCGTCTCCCCTGACAGAAGCCGAGGGGCGGACATCGCGAGCCGGGTGAGGGGATGAACCGAGGCCAACGACACGCCATCTCACTCGGCTCGCGCCAGACAAGCTACGCTTGAGAGACCCTCTTTCGCTCGCAACTCGATGGGATGCCCATGCTCCGCTACGGTTCGCTTCTCGTTGGTCTCGTGCTGTGCATGACGACGCCGACCGTCGTTTCGGCGGCCAAGCCCGGTGGCGGCAAGCTGACACTCACCTTGATCGACCAACAGTCGGGCAAAGCGGTCCCCTGCCGCGTACACCTCAAGAATCAGTTTGGCGTCGTGCAGAAGGCACTCAAGATGCCCTTCTGGCACGATCATTTTGCCTCGGACGGCCAACTCGTGCTCGAGTTGCCCAAGGGCAATTACACGTTCGTCGTCGAGCGCGGACCTGAATACGCCGAATCGTCAGGGCACTTCATGATGGTCGACCACGGCGAAGATCAAAAGACGATCGAGCTCAAGCGCGCCTGCCATATGGCGGCCGAGCATTGGTGGTCGGGCGATCTGCATGTCGAGCGCCCCTTGCGCGACATCGAACGACTGATGCTGGCCGACGACTTGCATGTCGCGTCGGTCGTCACCTGGTCGAACAAAAAATCCGACTGGACCAACACGAAGCTGCCGGTGCCGTCGATCGTGCGCTTCGGCATTGACCGCTGCTACGACACGATCGCGGGCAAGGACGATCGCGGCGGCGGCTCGCTGCTCTACATGAACCTTCCCCAGCCGCTCGCGTGGCTCGACTTTCAGCGTGAGTATCCGGCGAGCATCGACGTGCTCCGCCAGTCACGCGCGGTTGCGCCGACCCTGTGGGTCGCCGCTGAAAAGCCCACCGCTTGGGACTTTCCTGCCTGGGTCGCCCACGGCGAACTCAACTCGATCAACATCGCCCACAGTCATTTTCTGCGTAGCGGTATGACGAAGAACGAGGCCTGGGGCCGGCCCCGCGACAAGCAACGATTCCCCGACCCGCTCGGGCATGGTGAGTACACGCAGGACGTGTACTACCAGGTGCTCAACTGCGGGCTGCGCATTCCGCCCACCGCCGGAAGTGGTTCGGGCGTCGCCAATAACCCGCTCGGCTACAACCGCGTGTATGCACATGTCGACACCGACGAGTTGACCCCCGACGCTTGGTGGGACGCCGTGCGACAAGGGCGCGTCGTGGTCACCAACGGCCCGCTCATCCGACCGCTTGCCAATGGTCAACTCCCCGGGCACGCTTTTTACTTGGCTGCGGGAGAAGAGTTGGAGATCGATGTGGCGATGAACCTCACGACGCGCGACCCCATCGAGTACCTGGAAATTGTGCAAGACGGCCGCGTGGCTCGCAGCGTCAGGCTCGAAGAGTGGGCCCGAACCGGTCACTTTCCGCCGCTCAAGGTCAAGCAGAGCGGTTGGTTCCTGGTCCGCGTGGTCACCAAGACGGCCGACACGTATCGCTTTGCCAGCAGCGGACCGTGGTACGTCAGTGTGTCGGGCCAGCCACCGCGCATCAGCAAGCGTAGCGCTCAGTTCTTTCTCGACTGGGTACACGACCGCATCGGCCAGTTGCCGCTCACCGATCCCGCCGAGCGCGCACAGGTGATCGCGCCACTCGAGTCGGCCAAGCAATACTGGACCCGCCTCGTCGAGCAGGCGAACGCACCGTAGCGCGTTTCGAGACGCTGACGGTTTGAAGTTTGGGTGCCATGCTCACATCTGCGTGAGCATGCTCAACAAACATGCCCACGCCGAGCCGTGGGCATGGCACTCACTCGAGTCTGACAAATGCCATTCGTAGGCCGACGAATGCAGCGTCTGTCGCTACGTGCTCTTGGGCGGGAACGCGAGCTTGAGTAACTGCAAGAGCGTGAAACCGCCGAGCAGCGCGAGCAACCCATACGGCCAGTAGTCGGCGAGCGGGAGTTCTAAATGGGTCGCCGTCGTCGCGACGATCACGATCAGCAACGCAAGCAACAACAGCAAACAGCCGCTCGCGGCCATCATGCCCTTGAACGTGCTTTCTTCGTCGACCTCATCCAAATACAACTCGATCGTCCGCCCCTTGAATGCGGAGCGTTCGACTCCGTCGAGCAACTCGTGGGCCCGAACGGCATCGATCCACTCGGGCCCAACCGCCTCGCCCGCCAAGCGTCGTTGCACTTGCGCGACCAACTCCGTGGCGTCATCCGGCGCGGGGAACTCTTCGGGCTCGCCATCGCTGATCGTGAGAGTCGCAACGCCCGATGCGTGTTCGACGAGCACGGCACGTCCCGTGGAGCCGAGCAGCGTGACGCGCAGTGGGGAAGCTCCCGGCGGCAACACGCTCCACCGCGCGACGACCCCGGCCGAGCCCGTGATCTGTACGCTCAAATTGGCGAAATCGATGTGCTTCGTAGCGGCGGTCATGGCGGCCACTTTGGTCAAATCGCCGCACCAGTAGCGGAGTCGATCGAGATCGTTGGCCAGCACACGGCGCACACTCGCCGCCGAACGGTCACGGAGCGAACGCTCGCAGACGATCTGCTCGATACGCCCAAGCGGACCGTCGACCTGTTGCACCCAAGTGCGCACCTGCTGCGTTGCGATCGATAACCGCTGCGGTAGCCACGGCAGCAGCAAGCTCTGCGAATCTTTGCGAATCATCTCCAGCTCGAAGGCTGCGATCATCGCATCGACCGCCGGATGCACGACGACCATCGGCACGCCTGTTTGCAGCAATTTGCGGAGCGTCTCTAGGCGAGCATCGTCCAGGCGATCAGCGGCCACGAGCGCGCAGTCGAAGCGCTCGGCATTGACGAGCGACTCCCACTCGTCGCTCAACTCGACGGTAGGTACGAGCGCGCGAAGCGCGCTCTGATCCGACGAGGGTATCTGTGCCGCCAACACGAGCGAGTGGCCCCGTTCGACGAGCGCGTGGCTCAACGAGCGGGTGAGGTCATCGATTCCCAGCAGAGCCCAACGCACGCATCACTCTCCGAGCTTTAGAGCACTTTGGTCAAATGGCTTGCGTGATTGTCAGGGTGCCATGGCCACGTCCGCGTGGCCATGCTCGTGTGGCACCGTTGGTCCAGCATGCCCACGTCGAACCGTGGGCATGGCACCCGCGATCGTTTCGCTGTTGCTTAAAACCCGCGGGCCGCTCGAATGTCGTCGAAGTCACGCAGGTGGTAATCGATCTTCACGTAATCGAGCACGCGACAGAGCGACCGCAGCGCGACCCCCATGCCATCGGGCCCGCTGAAGCCACCAAACTGCCCGCCACCTTTGACGTGCGGCTCTAAATCCAGGAACACGCCGGGGATGCCGCGCTTCTTGAGTTTCGCGTCGAGCTTAGGAATCTGCTCGCGGAAGTCTCGCAGCATCGCCTCGTGTCCCGAGTGGCCAATGTCGCTCGGCACGAAGTTCTTGATCGCGTCTTCGTCGATGTGTCCGACGCGCTGCGGTGGCTTGGGATGCCGGTAATCCTTGATGTGCATCCAACCGATGTACGGCTTCATGGCCTTGTATTGCTCATAAACCCCCTCGGCCGTGAAACCCTGGCAGAGGATATTGGCCGCGTCGAAGATCAGGACCATCGCCGGATGGTTGACCTTGCGAGCGATTTCGACGAGCAGCTCGCCCGACTGGCCAATCAAATTCGCTTCGATCTCGAGACCGAACGTCAGGTCGCTACGATGGCAGGCCTCGGCGATCTGGCCAAGCTGGTCGATCGCCTGCGACAAATGCGGCCGGGGGTCCGTGTCTCGCGGATGATAGAACGAGAACCCGCGAATGAGCTTGGTCTCGAAGGCATGGGCCAACTCGCAGGCCCGTTTGACGTCGTCCTTGAGATACTTTTTGAACGGGATGTAGGCGTTCTTCGTGCCGTCATCGACGTCGACCAATTTTACTTTGCCGATGGGGGAGCCGATCGTGGCGACATTCAGGCCGTATTCGTCCATCAGATGCCGAACGGTCTGAATCTCTTTGTTGGTGAGCTTCATGACGTTCTTGATCCCCTCGCCGGCGTCGATGAAGCGGAGCGAGAAGTATTGCAGCCCCATGGCCGCGAACGCGGCGAACTGTTGGACGGCGGTCTTTTGATTCGCGGCCTCGTCGGCGAAGCCGCTGAGGATGACGGCGGGCTGATCTTTCATGGGTGTCGTTCTTCTCAACAGGGGTCGAATTCAAGTGGACCGGCATTCTAGGCGATCAAGCCATCGCGTGCAAAAGGGGGGGCGGTGATCCCAGCCGAGAACACGTATTATTTCGTAGCGGCAATCGCCTCTCGGCAACTGAGTCTAATCCCGAGACTCACTCGTCCCATTTGTCGACAAATTTGATTATTAGAACGAGAAACACTTGGCGGTAGTTTCGCGTAGAGTAGACACGCTCGTGAGACGGAATCGATAATGAGCAGAAATCATCGAGGAAATACGTCAATGTACCGGGATTTCCCACTTCAAGAACTGAGGTGGATATATTCGACCGAGTCATGCACGTGGCTATCTAATGTACGGAACTAGCCATCCTGTTTGTCGTTCGACTGATTCTTAAGCACTAGTGATTGGCGTAAACTATCTGCTTTTAATCTAAAGCGATCGGCAAAATATTCTAATCTCATTACCGTATTGAAATCTGCTGACAGCTCTTCTTCTTTGATGCTGTTACGGATTGCATCCAGCACTAATTCTTCGCCCTTGATTAGTTTATCCATAAAAACTGTTGTAGAAGGTCCAATAAACCGACGCAACACCCAAGCAGAAAGTATCTTCAGCAATAATAGGGCAAGAAAAAGGCCAACTACAACGCCAACAGCAAAGGTCACCCAGTGCCACGACCATGACCAATCAGTTGGGATGGGCTTTTCGGATATGATCAGTTTAGGCAAGTTCGCGAGCTTGCCTGCTGCGGTTACGGATGGCTTAACCTCGAGTGAGTGCAAAATGAGAAAGCGGATTGAAAGCCACTCTTCCTGGTCGATTATAATCGGACTGATATGTACATCCGTGTGGTCATGGCTTATATGAGTCCTCCCAATCACACCAGGTTGCTTAAATCTTTCATCTGATACTGAATTGACGACTGGATCTCCAGCGAGTGTGCCATTGCTCACGACAAGCCTAAATGGATCAAGATCATCGAAAGCTGATTTTTCTAGGGCCCGATCACCTTTGTTTGCAATTTCAATTTCGATGAGAGATAGCTGTTTGCCCTCGGCGTATATGTCATTATTTTTGAACAATATCTGTAAGCTAGGAACCTTTTCTTTGACGTCCAGGACCGGGGATTGCGTCAGTTGAGTAATAACCAGCCGTGGCTTGGAGGCAGGACTGTATATCCAGATCAACAAAGTAAGCGCTAGTCCAGTAAAACTAAAACAAAAAAACGTGTCTAGCTTTCTAAGCCAATGCCAAGTCCGAATAAGAATAGTTCTCATTGGTGCCCCTAAAAACAAACTCGATTGTATTTTCGACCAAGCGATCTGATCCTAATCGTCTGTCAGGGATCTTCGCAAGCTAAAAATTGCTCTGCTAGCACCGCGTCAGACCCTTGCGATCGGAAGCGTAAAGTATGGGTTACCTTGTAGTCTCTAATCGCCCCCTTCTCATTGAACTCTGCCGGTAGTTCTAAACAAGGATAGACCACGATACAGTGAGACGGACCATCAATGCTCTCCCTTCTAGAGTTAAAAATGCATGCTACCTTGCCATCGATCACGGCCGCCGGCTTGGGCGAGTTTGGATTCGCGTCGATCACTTGCCGGTTAGGAAGGCCTCGATGCGGTCGAAACCGGCTTCGAGGTTGGCCATGCTCGTGGCGAACGAGATGCGCATGTAACCCTCGGCGCCAAAGGCCGAGCCCATGACGGCAGCGACCCCTTGCTGGGCAAGCAACTGCAAACACCAATCGGCCGAGTTGTTCACCGCCACGCCCGAGTAGGTACGACCCAGGTGAGCCTTGATGTTGCAAAAGGCATAGAACGCGCCCCCCATCTCGGGACAACTGACGTTGGGGAGCGTGGCGATCCGCTTGCGGACAAACTCGCGTCGCTTGGCGAACTCGACGAGCATCGTGTCGACACACGTTTGTGGACCTTCCAAGGCGGCCAGGGCCGCGTACTGGCTCACGCTCGACGGGTTGCTGGTCTCTTGGCTTTGCAGGCCATCGATCGCCTTGGCGATGGCGAGCGGCGCGAGGAGCCAACCGATCCGCCAGCCGGTCATGGCGTAGGCCTTGCTCACGCCGTTGATCGTGATGACGCGGTCTTGGAGGCCCGCTCGGACGGTCGCGAAGCTGGCGAACGTGTGATCGCCGTAGACCAGGCGTTCGTAGATCTCGTCGCTGATCACGGTCAGGTCCTTCTCGATGACCACGTCGGCCAGCGCGGCCAACTCGTCGCGCGAGTACATGCTGCCGGTCGGGTTCGATGGGCTGCAGAGCAACAGGACCTTGGTCTTGGGGGTGATGGCCGCGCGCAGTTGAGCAGGGCTGAGTTTGAAGTTGCTGGCCTCGTCGGTCGAGACGATCACGGGCTTGGCGCCCGTGAGCTTGACGAGTTCGGCATAGCTGACCCAGTACGGCGCGGGGATGATCACTTCGTCGCCCGGATTACAGAGCGTGGTGAAGGCGTTGTGCAGCGAGTGCTTGGCGCCGTTGCTGACGATGACCTGCTGCATCGCGTATTCGAGGCCGTGACTGCGCTGGTAATGCTTGGCGATCGCGGTACGCAATTCGTTGATACCCGAGCTGGCCGTGTAGTGGGTGTGTCCCTTCTTCATGGCGTCTTGGGCGGCTTCGCAGATGTGGGCGGGAGTGTTGAAGTCCGGCTCGCCGACGCTGAAGTCGAAGACCGTCTTGCCCGAGGCCTTGAGCTCGCGGGCTTTGGCGGCCATGGCCAATGTGGCTGAGGGTTCGAGGGCTTGTACGATCTTCGAGATCACGGGGGGCATGACGAACTCCGCCAGGAACAGGCATCGGGGGTCAAAAGTTCAATCGTAGGCGAGGGTGGCAGAGGGTTCAAGGACCCGCGAAATGCGTGTTGGGCGAGAAAAACGGCACTCTCAAGGGGCTGCTGGACGTGCTATATTTGCCCGCCTCGATACGTTTGCTCCTCCCCCCGGATAAGTTATATGGCTCGCAAAGCCTCGTTGGCGGTCATTTTTCTGACCGTGTTCATCGATCTGGTCGGCTTCGGCATGGTGTTGCCGCTGTTGCCCATCTATGGCAAAGAGTTCGCCCGGCAGTTGAACCTGACGGAGGGGGACCCCAAGATCGGCTTGCTCGTCGGCAGCCTGATGGCCAGCTTCTCGATTATGCAGTTTATCTTCTCGCCGCTCTGGGGGCGGGTCAGCGATCGTTACGGGCGACGACCCGTGCTGCTCATCGGACTCGCCGGCTCGGTCGTGTCGTACGCGCTCTTTGGCGTGGCCACGATCATCCGGAGCTTGCCTCTGTTGTTCATCACGCGCATCGGGGCGGGCATTGCCGGCGCGACCATCTCGACGGCCCAGGCCTACATCGCTGATGTCACGGAGCTCGAAAAACGCTCGCGGGGCATGGCACTGATCGGGGCCGCGTTCGGATTGGGCTTCACGTTCGGCCCGTTGCTCGCGTATCTGACGCTGCTCGAGAGTCCCGGCGAACTGGGAGCGGGCCCCGGTTTTGCTGCCGCGGCGCTTTCGCTCGTGGCGCTGTTGTTCGCCTGGTTCCGACTAAGTGAGTCGTTGCCGAACGACAACAAGCCAAGCGAGCGACATTGGTTCGACTGGAGTTCGCTGCGCGAAGCGCTCTCAACGCCATCCATCGCACCGCTCATGATCACGTCGTTCGTGTGCGTGTTCTCGTTCGCAAATTTCGAATCGACGCTGTCGCTGCTCATCAACGAGAGTATGGTGCATACCGCCGGCGAGGCAACGCACGGCGCGGCACGGTTGGAGCGTGTGTGTCTACTGTTCGCCTATGTCGGCTTCATGCTCATGCTCGTGCAAGGGGGCATCGTGCGACGGCTGAGTGGCAAGGTGAACGAGGTCAAGCTGGCGTCGGCCGGCGCGGCCTTCGAGATCGTTGGCTTCGCGTACCTGATCTACGCCAACCGGAGCGAGTCGCTCGCGCAAATTCTGATCGCGCTCGGCGTGATTGTTGGCGGCTTTGCGTTTATCACCCCGTCGATCAATGGGCTGATCAGCCGACGCAGCGATCCGAAGAAACAAGGGGGCATCCTGGGCGTGTTGCAGAGCGTCAACTCGTTGGCCCGCATCTTAGGTCCGGTCGTGGGGGTCTCGCTCTATCATCGCCAGTCGAGTTCGCCGCTGGTGTTGGCCGCGGCGTTGATGTTTGTCGGACTGCTGTTGGTTCTCTGGGCCGGTCGCTCGGGCCACGATTATGGAATGTCGGAGTAATCTGACAACGGCGAGCACGACACTTTGAATCAGCTCTGAAATTTACGATCCGCTTCGTTAGCAGCGTCAACGAACCTCATGCGCCGATTCGAGCTGAATCGGGATCAAGCCACGCGACAAACCTCTCGACGAGCACGTGGAATGATGCATACAAAAACAAAGATGCATACAAAAAAACTGCCGGCGATCGGGTCGATCACCGGCAGCATGTTGAACCCGTAAACTCAACTCGCTTGAACGCGAGTGTTACTCTTTCTTCGCCTCAGGAGACGCCTTCGGGGCATCCTTCGGCACTTCGATCTTCGGAGCGGCGGGCTCGGCCGGAGGAGTGACGGCCTTGGCGGCATCCTTGACGGCTTCTTCAGCCTTCTTAGCGCCTTCTTCGACCTTCTTGACTGCGTCCTTCGTGGCCTCTTCGACCTTCTTCGCGGCGTCTTCAACCTTCTTGGTCGCATCCTTGACGGCTTCTTCGACCTTCTTCACGGCTTCCTTGGCCTTCGGGGCCTCGGCAGGCTTGGCTCCGCAACCGGTCACAAACCCTAGGCTCAGCATCAGAGCCAGCGCAATCAGTTTCTTCATGTTGTTTACCTTTCTATGTACATGCACGTCGATCCCTTGTGGCAATCGCCGGCCGCGACATCGTGCCGGGGGCGATCCACATGACTCCCCCCATTTTTAGCGACGACGCTCCTCGTTCGCTAGCCTTAGAAACCCTGTAAACCGAAGTTTGTTAGGATGGGAAGACTGTATAGCTCTCACAAAACCTACGATCGACAGGACTCGTCCGCTCCGAGCATGTCATTGGGCTCCCACTTGTCCTATCCCCAGCAGCAACAGCCCTAGGCTCAGGGCGTTAAGCGACATGTGCAACACGATGCACGGCACGATGCTATGGCTCCGTTGGTATATATAGCCCAGCACGAGAGCCAGAAAGAACAACGGGACCGGGTCCGGACCGCCATTGAAATGCAGCAGGGCAAAAATAGCCGAGGAGACCAGAATCGGCCGCCAATTGACTTTGTTCGCGAACGCATCGCGCGGCGGTTCGCTGGACTCAACGGGCTCGGCGAGAGGGGATGGTTCGTTGAGTCGTTCCAAGCACCCTTGCAATACGACGCGAAACAACAGCTCCTCGACCACGGGTGCCATGACGACCGCCGCTAGAAAAGCCCAGCCCACGGTGCTCGGCGAGGGATTGTTCTGCAGCAGCTCAACGATCGGATGCACCCCCGTGAACCAAATGCTCAACACGAGTTGAATGAGAAACAACGGCGGAACCACCAAGACAAATGCCTTGAGGCCCCAGAGCACGTCGCGCCCATCGAACCATCCACCGCAGCCAAGGTCGGCGCGCGTAGCGCCGCGCACGCCCGTGAGGACCCCGACGATCAACAGAGCGACGAGAGCATTACTCACGCAACTGGCCACGATTAATTGCAACAACACGGCCGCGTCGGGAACGATGAGCCGCGCGAGCGGTTGTGCCAGCGATTGCAACAGGATGTACGCCGCGCCGAGCAGCACGATGTCGAGTATTCGCCACGGGACATTGTCGCGCGGGTGATAAGCGATGATCAAGTCACCTTGCCACAAGCGTCGCACAACGTTGCCGAAGGTGACCAGCCAGGCGGCGAACAACACAACAACGATCGGCGCGACGAGCAGAGGCATGTCACCCGAGCCCCGTTAGAGTTGTCGCAGCAAGCGTAGTGCCGCGAGCACGTACGCCACGCCCGAGTACACGGTCAGCGCGATCGTCGAGTAGACGGCGAGATCGGTGGCGAGCGGCAAGAAGGTGAACGCGCCTTGATCTCCGAAGGCGAGCAGACCCAAGCACAGGCCGGCGGTGAAGCACTGCGCAACCATTTTCACTTTGCCCGACCAAGTGGCCGAGAAGTCGGCCCCTTGCTGCTCTAAAAAGCTGCGCAGGCCGGTAACCAGCAGCTCGCGGCCGATCACGAGCACGACGACCCAGGTGGGCAAACGCGCGGTGGGCTCAGCGGCCAGAAACACGAACGTGCCACAGACAATGATCTTGTCGGCGAACGGATCGAGGATTCGCCCCAGTGGCGTGACCATGCCCCATTTGCGTGCCAGGTAGCCGTCGAGCCAATCGGTCGACGCTGCTAGGATGAACACAATCAGCCCGATGAAATAGAGGTGTGCGTGCATGAGCCCAAACAGCACGATGGCCAGCACGAGCCGCGCGAGCGTCACCTGATTCGGGACGTTGAGCAGCGTGGCACGCTGCTGCACGAACTTTGGGGATGGAGAGGGTGACAAGCTGGCCTCACCTATCGTGGACGACCGACCGACACGGCGATCAGGTCGTAGCCTTGCGAGCCGACCACCTCCGCCTTGACGATCTGTCCCGCCTTGAGTTTCTTCCCCGTCACATAGACCACGGCATCGACGTCGGGCGCGTCGGCCGCGCTACGACCGACCCAGGCATTTTTCTCCCCTTCGACCGGTACGTCGAGCAACACGTCGATCTGACGGCCAATTTGCCGCTCGGTCCATTCGATTGCGATCGGCTGTTGCACCGCCATCAATTGCTCGCGGCGCTGTTCTTTCACCTCTTCGCTTAGGTGCTCGGGCAATTTGGCCGCCGGTGTGTCGCTCTCGAGCGAGTAGGTGAACACGCCCAGCCGCTCGAACTTCTGTTGTTCGACAAACTCGAGGAGTTCGTTGAACTGCTCGTCGGTTTCGCCCGGGAAGCCGGTGATGAACGTGGTTCGCATCGTCAGTTGCGGAATTCGCTGCCGCAGCTTGCCGAGCAGCACTTCGGTGTCGGAGCGGTTCACGCGACGCTGCATGCGTTTGAGCATCGTGTCGTTGATGTGCTGCAAGGGCATGTCGAGATAGGGCACAATTCGCTTCGCGCCGGCGATCACGTCAATCAATTCGTCGCTGAAGTACATCGGATACAGATACATGAGCCGAATCCACTCGATGCCCTCGATCTGATCGAGTTCGCGCAGCAACTCGGCAAGCCGCGGCTGGCCATAGAGGTCCATGCCGTAGTAGGTCGTGTCTTGAGCGACGATGTTCAACTCACGCACGCCGTCGGCGGCCAACTCGCGGGCTTCGCTCAATACCTCTTCCATCGGCTTGGTGGCGTGTTTGCCGCGCATCTTGGGGATGGCACAAAACGTACACAGACGATCGCAGCCTTCGGAGATTTTTAAATAAGCGAAGTGACGCGGAGTGATCCGCAGGCGGTTACGATCGGACAACGCGGTGACCGGGGCGGGCTGAAAGACCGTCCGCTGCTCGACGAGCCCGCCGAGCAATCGGTCGGCCACCTTGGTGACCATCTCGCGGCCAAAGACACCGACCAGGTGGTCGATCTCGGGACAGGTTTCAAGAAGCTTTTCTTTTTCGCGCTCGGCCAGACAGCCGGAAACGATCACCCCTTTGATCTGACCTTGTTTTTTGAGGTCGATCATCTCACGGATCGTGGCGTACGACTCGTCGCGCGCCCGCTCGATGAACCCGCAGGTGTTGACGACGACCGCATCGGCCCCGGAGAAACCGTCCGCCGGGTCA
>CAYLYE010000088.1:0-23203 GCA_964387325.1 uncultured Planctomycetaceae bacterium | reverse complement strand
GTGAGCGCCGGGGATGTAATAGGCGTAGCGCCCCGAGGGGTCGACATCGATCGAGGCGATGTACTCTTGCGTGCCGACAGCAATATTGCCGAGCTGTTCGAGTTGGTCACTCGCCGGATGATACGCCCAAAAGTCGGCCTTGGTCTGCGAGGTGCCATAGACGATGCCCTGGGGTGTCTCGGCCGTCGCCGAGCGGACGGGCGGCACGTTCGCTTTCGTGATCTCGTTGGTGGTCGGATCGTACTTGCTGTTCTCCCAGAAGACGCAACCCGTCCGCGGCGAGAAGATCAGCGTCCGCGTCGGTCCGTTGTCGGCCACCTTGAGCAACTTCCGCTCACGCACGTCGAGGGCAAAGAACTGAATCGATTGGTTGAGCGCGTCCTTTCCCACGGCCGTGCCGCAGTACAGGATCATCCGCTGCGGGTCGAGCACGCTGGCCGGGATCGTGTGCTTGGCGATCGGGTGCGCATACACGATCTCGGTCTGCTTGGTGCTCGGATGGGTGCGTAAGATCCACTCGCCGAGCCATCCATTCTTGTCGTTGGTTACCGTCGGCGAGCCGCGATCGGTGGCATAGTACAACCAGCCGTCGCTCCCCAGGTCGATCCGGCTTTGCATCTCGCCGGGGCGATAGTTCATGCTCGCCGGAAACGCTCCAGCCGACTCCAGAAACCGACTCGTGTCGCATAACAACTCGAACGATTTTTGATTCGCATCGTAGGCCCACAGCAGCGCCGTGCCGCGCGGCGCGAGATGGTCGTTCGACGAGCTATAAAAGATGTCTCCCTTCACAAACCCATCGCTGCGATGCGACCACGGGTTGCCCGGGTAGTTCTGCAGCGGATAAAAGCCAAAATCAACTTTGGGGGCCGTCTGGGCAATCGTCACACCACTCTTCAAGTTCGGCCCCGGTTTTAAGAACGCGTCGGTCTGCTCGGTGACGATCACGTGTCCGCCCGGTAGTTGCGGCGGGTAGGGCAGGGGGTAGCGCGGGTTCGTCTTCTTCGCAGGTTCCGCGCCTTGCAGCAGTGTATTAAGCATCAGCACGACGAGTAGGGTACGCACGCCGTGCGTACCATGAACAATGATCGAATTCATCTTGCAGGACTCAATTTGAAACAATGGTGAGTTGGGAACAGATGCTTCGCACGCTTTGCGTGCCCTACTTTTTCTTGATGATCTGCAACGTGGCGGGAGGTTGCGATTGAGCGAAAGTTTGCCAGCGCGATTGCAGTTCGCTCACCTCGCGCAGTCCGCGATGCACGTAGAACCCGTACCGCACGCGGAGCGGCGCGGCGGGCGTGATCGTGCGTGGAGCGTCGAACGTGAGCGACGCGCCCATCCAGCCATCGTCGCGCACATGAAACACCGTCGGATGATTGGGATTCTGCGGATGATCCATGAGCGTGAGGCCCTCGACCACGCCGGGAGCGATGGCTCCGGAGTAGTCGCACCACTGCGCCGGTTTCCAAAACACCCCCACCTCGTTGACCCCGCCCGTCGAATTGCGAATCGTACCGCCACCGTCATGTACGCCGATCGTTTTGGCCATGCGGACACCGACGAGCCCGAAAGGCGTTTTGCCCAACTCGACGTCCTTGCCCGGGGCGATCAATTCCAGGTCGAGCGTGACGAGAAACTCACCCTCGGCGAGCGTGCTCACAGCGACTTGACGGCGCTCATGTAACAGGACCTCGCCTGAGTCGGCGAGCCAATGATTGAAGGCGAGCAACGAACTGCCGGTGTCGTCGTCGGTATAACGATCCAGGCGTTGATGAACAATCCGGCCGGTGTTTTTCCCCCGATCGCCCCAAAAGTCGGCGCCGCCGACGCTGTGATGCGAGACCCAAATCGAGTTGTGATGACTGTGGCTCACGGGATCATGTGGGTGTCCCATCCGCGTGACCGATCGGCCTGATGGTCCGATGAGCGGATACAAGAACGGCCGGCGACCGTCGGCTCCGAAGTGATATCGGGTCAGCTCGCGGCCATCGAGCTGAAACGAGGCTTGATCGTGCGGCAGCGGGAGCACTTGCAAGGCCGGTACCGGCTTGGGTTGAAACGACGCGGCGGGCTCGACGCTGTGCGCGGTGCTGAACCATGACAGCGAGATCGTCAAGAATAGTATGTTGAGCGGCGAGCGCATGGTGAGCCTGGTGGATAAAGTGGCGGAGCGGAGGGGCAGGGGAGTGGAGGAGGTGGAGCTAACGCAAGGGGGACACACGCGACGGGGTGCGTGCGAGCGTTTCGAGACGGGCTTGAATCAGGTCTTTCAATGGCGGGGTACGAGCATATCGCAACGCGATCTGATAGTAGCCACGCGCAAGGGCGCTGCGGCCATCTTTCTCGGCCTGCTCACCGAGCGCGAGCTTCTCGCGTGCGGTGACGTCGTCGGCCGCCAACTCAGCCTCGCGGGCTTTTTGAGCCGCTGCGAGGCTCCCTTGGGGCGGTGTCGAGGCGGTCGAGGGTAATGCCAATGGCGGATGAAATGCTCTTGGGGCAGGAGTGGAGCCTGAGGCGGCTTGCAGCGTGGCGGCATCGAGTTCGGCGAGGTTATGAATCTGAGCGCGAATTTGCATTGAGCCAGCTGCGACGCCCTGGCCTAGGCCACGTTGCGGTGGCAAATAGCTCGGCCCATAGGCCGTTGACCCGCTGCTCACACGACGCTGACCGCCGAGGCTGCCCGTCCCTTGATCGGGGACCGAGACGGTAGTGTTGATGGTGAAGAATTGAAAGGTGGGGAGTTGTACCGTAGTCGGTTGCTGGGCGTAGACCTGCCCAGCGAAGCAGAGTCCGGCGAAGATCGGTATCGAACGCGCGAACATGAGCGTGACTCCCGTTTAGCATCGCGCGCACGATGTCGAGGACGCGACTTCGGAAATCCTACCCCTGGCGTGTGAGCGGAGTCAATCAAATGACGCTGCGGTACGTTGATTGGCACCGCCGTTGAAGTCCGAGCCCAAGACGTGAGTCCCGCAGAAAAACATGGCCTTCGAGCAACGTCTGTCGAAGGGGCCCGCTTGTAGCGGGACTTATTGAAGTATGCGCAGCAAAAGAGCCCAGGCGAGCAACGCGAAGACGATATATACCGGGCTTCCGATGGTCGACCTGGCTCATGAACCGCGCCGTCGTCGATAAGTCCCCAGTTCCGAGAAAGCTGTCCGCTATTTGTTATCGCGGCAGCAACCTAAGGAGACGGCCGCCAACAGCACCAACAGAGCAACGACGTCCAGAATCCAAACGACGCCACCGAGCATAGCCAGCCGCTGAAACCAGACCTGGCCGTGTTTATCTCCAATGACCGAGAGGAGTTGGCCGGCTCCCAAGACGATCAGAATGGCCAACGGCAGCAGCAGGACCTTGCCCAGCAGGATCATTTGCACACGTTGCAGGTTCATATTCGAGCGTGGTCCTGTCGGGTCGACGGGGCTTTTATTGACGACGGCGCGGTTGATGAGCCAGGGCGACCAGCGGAAGCCCGATCTAATCCGGCTTCGCGTTGCTCGCAGGCCCATTCGCTGCGCATACTTCAATAGGCCTTATTGTTAAGTCCCCGTGGGGTGGTGTCAATTGTAGCAGCTTTAATGACTGTGCGAGCCAAGCAGGCCAAGTTTGACATGCTGCCCGACGAGGGGACAATAGAGTTTGTTGCCTGAGATGCTCGACCACGCACCATCTGCCAACGAGTTGACGTTGATGCCCAGGATCGTTGAACCCGCTTGGTTCGCCCGCGCGCTGCTTGTCGTCCTTGCGCTGCTTGTTGGCGTCGGTGCTCCGTTGCTGGCCGATCAGATGGTCCTCAAAGATGGTCGTCAGATTGAAGGTGCGCTGACCCAATTGGGCGAGATGGCCGAGGGGGTCAATAAACGAGTTTCCAAAGAAGGGGTCGACATCAAGCCGATCTTGGTCTGCGACGATGAGCTGCGGCGGACGTATGTCCCCAAGCGGTCAGTGACCGCGATCAACACACCGCCGCCGGAGAACATCGAGCGGTTCAAACTCACGCAGCCTGTGGTTCGGGGCGTGAATCGGGTCGCCAGCGTTGGTCCGCTCAGTGTGATCGGCGCGTTCGATGAGTTCGGCCGTCGCAAGGTGACCATGGTCACGCATCAGGGGGATCTGAATTTTATCCAGGGGGTCACGCTGCTCACGCCCAATTGGGCCAAGCTCGAAACGGTGAACCTGCAAGGCAAGTTTGCGTATCAATGGGAGACCCGGCTGGCCACCAGTAGCATTCCACTCGACCAGCTCGACGCGATCTTGAAGAACATGGTTGACAAGGCCGACCCAAAAGATCGCGATCGGCTCAAGCTGGCCGTGGTCCGATTCTATCTGCAAAGCGATTTGGTGCGACAAGCCGAGCAACGGCTCCGTGAGTTGATTCAGGCCAATGCGGCCGAGGCGGCCAACTTCGAACCGCTATTGCTCAAACTGCGGCAGATGTACGCGCAGCGCATTCTGAGCGAGATTCGTACCCGTCGCGAGGCCGGACAGCATCGGCTGGCCATCGATATGCTCAGCAGCTTTCCGAGTGAGAACGTGGCCGGCGAGGTGCTGCAAAGTGTCTCGCAATCGCTGGGCGAGTATCAGCAAGATCGCATGCAAGGCGAACTGCTCCTCAAACGGATCGAGGAACAGCTGACGCAGCTCAAGACGACCAAGTACCTCAATACGCTCCGCGCGCTGCTCGACGAGTTGAAGCAAGAGCTGAGCTTGAACACCCTGAATCGGCTCGCCGCGTATAAGCAATTTCTCGACGACGACACGCTCGCGGTGGACGACAAGCTGGCGCTGGCCGCGAGTGGATGGCTGATTGGCACGAACGACGCGACCCGCAACTTGCCGCTGGCGGTGTCGTTGTACGAGGCCCGCGATCTGGTCCGGCAATACGTCGCCGAGCCGATTCGCCCCAAGCGGGATCAGCTGGCCGAGCAGATTCGCAATCGCGAAGGGGGCAACCCGGCGATGATCGCCAAGCTGATCGGTCACATGAAGCCGCTGGTCGATCCCGGCGAGAGCGTCGAAAAAGAGCCGGGCTTGTACAAGCTGACGATTGAAATCGGCCCGGGCTTGCCGGCTGCGACGTACTACGTGCAGTTGCCTCCGGAGTATGACCCGCATCGGCTGTATCCGACGATTGTCACGTTGCACAGTTCGTACACGAGCCCGTTGCAGCAGATCGACTGGTGGTCGGGCGCCCGCGCGGCAGACGGTGTCCGTTATGGTCAGGCCTCGCGTCAGGGATATATCGTGATCGCCCCGGCCTGGGCCAAGGAGCATCAGGGGGAGTACAACTACTCGCCCGAGGAGCACGCGATCGTCCTCAACGCATTGCGTGACGCCTCGCGTCGCTTCGCCATCGACACGGACCGCGTCTTCCTGACGGGTCACGGCATGGGGGGCGATGGCGTGTGGGACCTCGCCGCCTCGCATCCTGACCTGTGGGCCGGTGCCATCGGCTTCTGCGCGGTCGCGGATCGATTTGTCAGGTTCTACGACGACAATGCCTCACGCGTTCCCTTGTATCTGGTGATGGGCGAGCTTGACGGCGACAAGATGATTCGCAACTCGACGCTGTTCGACAAGTATTTCACCAATGGCTTCAATCTCTCGGTGGTCGAGTTTCAAGGGCGCGGCAGCGAGCATTTCTCGGATGAAATTCTGCGGCTGTTCGATTGGATGTCACGCTACCGTCGCGATTTCTTTCCCAAAAAGCTCACGGCCAAATCGATGCGCACGAGCGACAATTTCTTCTGTTGGGTTGAGCTGAACAGTCTGCCTGGCAAGTCGGTCGTGCCGCCCAACGTCTGGCCCCCCGCCCCAGGCACCATACCGGTTCAGACCACTGCAACGATCACAGCCACCAATGGCGTGCATATCACCAGCGGCGCGGGCGAAGTGACCGTGTGGTTGGCACCCGAGTTGGTCGACTTTGATCGTCCGATCAGCGTGAATGTCAAAGGCAAGCCGTTGAACACGGGGAGCCGATTTATCGAACCCAGTGTGAGCGTGATCTTGGACGACCTGCGAACGCGAGGGGATCGACGGCGCCTGTTCTGGGCGCGGATCGATATGCCCCAAGGGCGCGTGAACGTTGCCGGCAAATGACGCTCTGCTAGGCCGCGTCGGCCCAAGGTTCTGCATACGGCTGAGGCGTAGCGTGCGGTGCATCAAAACGTCGCGCAGTCTTGTCCCGTTGGTAACGCGGTCCGATCGGTGTTTCAACGAGTTTGGTGGTACCCGACTCGGCCCAGGCCTCGGCTTCGAGCGTCAAGCGATTTAGTAACCGCTCGACTTCTCCGCGATAGTGCTCGATCCCGTCGCGGGAGAGGTTCTCGGGAATGTTGAGGTGCGGACTGGCGACGGCTCGCAAACGTGAGAATGGCCGAGGAATCGCGAAGCGATCCCAACTCGCCAGCCGCCAGGGACGGTCGAGCCCAATGCCCAGGCAGACGATCGGAATCTGCAGTCGGGAAGCAATAAAAATCGCCCCGGGAGCCATGTGTCGTCGCGGGCCGCGTGGGCCGTCGGGCGTGATGGTCAGATGCTGCGATTCGCCGAGTTCGCATAGCTCTTTCAACGCGGCCATGTTGCCCCGGTTCGTCGACCCGCGCACGGTGCCAAAACCTGTGTGCAGGGCGACTCGACTGAGAATCTCCGCGTCGGCGTGTCGGCTGAGCAGCATCGTGATATTGAGGTGGCCGCAGACATACACGGGGGGCAAAATGTACTCATGCCAGAAGAGATACAGCTTCTGACCTCGACAGTCGGGGTGAGTTGGATAGACCGTCGGATCGTATAGCGCGACCCGATAGTCGAGCGTCGACATGTACGCGCGAATCATGGCCGAACTGAGTAGCCCGGCGGTCTTGGTGAACAACGGATGATTCAGTTTCATGTACGGCGTCCTTGCCGAGGGGCGTGTCAGTGTACTGTGCAGATGAGTTGGAGTTAGCCGCGACGCGCAGCGGAGCGCTCCGCTGCGCGTCGCGGCTAACGTTTTGTCCTTCAATCGTGCGGAATCGAGGTTCTCACGTTAATCGTTGCCACCAGTCCACTCGCCGCTGAACGACTCGACGGCCGGGCCGGTCATGAACACGTGGTTGTTGTCAGCCCAGTGGAGTTCCAAATCGCCGCCAGGCAAGTGGGCCAATATCTTGCGATCGTTCCGCTTCGTAAGCACGCCGGCCACACACACCGCGCTGGCTCCGGTCCCGCAGGCCAGCGTGATGCCGCTGCCCCGCTCCCAGGTGCGCATCGTCACTTCGCCGCTGCTGTGGATCTGCACGAAGTGGACATTGATCCGCTTGGGGAACACTGGCGCATTCTCGAGCAGCGGGCCGATCGTTTCCAGCGGCACGCCGGCCACGTCGCGACAGTAGATCACGACGTGCGGGTTGCCCATCGACACACACGTGGCGCGCGGGTCGAGTTGCACGGCCGTGGTCCATTCGCCGCCGATTGGTACACCCAGCGATGCGAGTGGAACATCGACGACTCGTTCGCCTGCGATGGTCGTGGGGATCTTAACCGAATCAAGGATCGGTTCGCCCATGTCGACCTTGACGCGTCGTGCGCGGCCGTCGCGCGCTTCGATGTCGAGCGTCAGCACGCCTCGGCCGGTCTCGATCTTGAGCGTGCTCTTCTTGGCAATGCCATGATCGTACACGTACTTGGCGACGCAGCGGACACCGTTGCCGCACATCTCACTTTCGCTGCCGTCGTTATTGAACATCCGCATCCGCGCGTCGGCCACGCTCGACGGACAGATCAAGATCATCCCGTCGCCGCCCACGCCGTAATGCCGATCGGAAATCACTCGGGCCAGGGCCGGTGGATCGTCGGGCATTTTCTCGGCAAAGCAATCGATGTACACGTAGTCGTTGCCCGCACCTTGCATCTTCGTAAACCGCATGAATCACTCCCGTTACACTGCGAGATCAAGGCCCGCATTGTACGCCAAGCCGGGCCTGCTGTTAAATCACAAACGCAACTTCGACTGCTAGCACGCGACAGCCAAAAGCGTTAAAACCAGCCGACAACACGACATGCATTCAAGCTTGAGAGGATTCGCCCCACATGATCAGCCCCAGCCACCCTGTCGCATTGATCACCGGAGGTGGCACGGGCATCGGCCTGGCCACAGCCACGCGACTCGTCCAAGCCGGTTACCGCGTCGCGATCACGTATCTGCCGCAGACCGAGGCCGTCACGCAACAGGCCGCCGCCGAGATCGCCAAACTCGGCGGCGACACACTGGCTGTCGCTTGTGACATTACGCATGACGATCAATGTCGCCGTGCGGTCGAGACAGTCACCGCACGCTGGGGTGCCCTGCACGCCTTGGTGAACAACGCTGGCTTGACGCGATTCATTCCGCACTCGGATCTGGAACGTGTGACCGACGAGGATTGGCACAGCATTCTTGACGTCAATGTGCTCGGCACGTTTCACATGGCGCGGGCCGCCTTTGCGGCGATCGACCGTTGCGGCGGCGGTTCGATCATTAACCTGGCGAGCATCGCCGGCATTCAAGCCAGCGGCAGCTCGATCCCGTATGGTATTTCCAAAGCGGCGGTCATTTCGCTCACGGTCGCCTTGGCCCGAGTAATGGGTCCGCGCGTGCGAGTGAATGCCGTCGCGCCAGGCTTTGTCGAAGGAGACTGGATGCAGCGCGGGCTCAGTGATCGCTACGAGACCGCCAAGCAGCAGTTCGAGCGTGCCGTGCCGCTGCAGCGTGCCTGTCGACCGGACGACATCGCCGCCGCAATTGTCAGTCTGATCACCGGCAGCAGTCTCGTCACCGGCCACACGTTGGTCTGCGACGCCGGCGCGATCATCACCGACGCGGTGTTGCAAGGCGTGCGACAATAGAACTTGTGGAGGTCTCAATTGCCCTGAGTCGGCAACCCGAGATAGAATAGTAGAGGTGGTCCCGACAGAGCCTACCCAGGGAGAAATGGTCATGGCAACTTCAGAAGCAGCCAATTCGGGCGTTGATCCGGAAGCATTGAAGAGCGAATGGCTCGATCGGCTCAATCGGCTCATTGCCGACGTGAACCAATGGTGCGCGGAACTCGATTGGAGTACACGCCAAATCGAGAAGCGCATGAAGGACACCGAGATCGGGGAATACAAGGCTCCGGCGCTTTTGATGCAACATGAGACCGTTAAAATCTTGCTGGAACCGATTACTCGCAAGGGAGTCGGGGCGGACGGAGTTCTGGATCTGTATCTGCTGCCAGCTTATGACGACCTCGCCAGTTTGTACTATTCGAATGGCGAGTGGCAACTCCATTACATGTTCCCATCCAGTCCGACCGTCGCGAACATTCAAGATGCGGAATCAAAGCCATTCACGAAGTCAACATTCGCAAAAGTTCTTGAGGCCATGAAGGAAAATGCCTAAAGGACAATTTGACTCTCAAGAATGGTGCCGTCGACTCAAGGTCGTGGAGAATCACAGCCGAGCATCGCAAACTGGGTTAGCGTATCTGACCGAAACTTCGCTCCGCGATCCAAACTTACTTCGAATCGACTTGCGACATCGCGATCTTCTGAGTGCCAAGGAAGAGTTGGAGCCAACATTTCTTGTGCGACTGTTTGCAGAATTTGAAAGTGCCTTGAGGTCCTATTGGCCAACGGTCCATGTTCGCCGAACGCCTAGACGTATTTCGATTCTCATCGATCGCGTGGCCTCGATTATTCACGTTGATAGCTATGAGCTAATTAATGTGCATAGCGTACGCAAGAAAAGAAACTTGATCGTTCACGAGAGTGACGAGAAGGTGTCGGACATGAGCCTTGCGGACGCACATGGGCATCTGTGTAA
The DNA here is from genome assembly GCA_964387325.1 of uncultured Planctomycetaceae bacterium. GTDB lineage: Bacteria > Planctomycetota > Planctomycetia > Pirellulales > PNKZ01 > CAZZBK01. The sequence continues at coordinate 13,371 of CAYLYE010000088.1, read as the reverse complement.
GTTCCTTAGCCGCCTCTATTAGCTTGAATCTTCTTTTCTCATCTCGCAGGTTCGCCTCGCCGCTTGAAGCGGCGGGGCTCAGGCGGTAGAACGGTCCTTTCAACTGCCGCCGTTTTTTCCGCCGAGAGACATCATGCCGCGTATTTTGGTGACCCCCGTTGTTTATGCCCAGGGCCGTGGCCCGTGGCGCGATGTGCTCGACGCCGCCGGGTTCGAGTTGGTTTTTCCTCCCTTCGACTGCACACAGGTCGACAAGGCCACGTTGATCGGCGCGTTGCAGGGGATCGACTGCACACTGGCGAGCGTCGAACGATACGATGACGAGGTGTTCGCGGCTAGCAAGTTGCGCGCGGTCGCCCGGGTCGGAGTCGGCTACGACGCGATCGACGTGAATGCCGCGACCAAGCACGGTGTTGCGATCGCGATTACGCCCGGCACCAATGAGCATAGCGTCGCCGAGCAAGCGATCGCGCTGCTCACCGCCGTGTTCCGCGACACACACACCCGCGATCGTGAAATTCGCCAAGGCGTTTGGCGCCGCGACTGTCCACGTCGCTTGGCTGGCAACACGATCGGGCTCGTCGGCCTGGGTCGGATCGGCAAGGCGATGGTGGGACGTTGCCAAGGCTTGGGTTTGAAGGTGCTGGCCTATGATCCCTATGCCGATGCCCAGTTTGCCAAGCAAAACAACGTGCAACTCTTGTCGCTCGACGAGCTCTTGCAGCAGTCCGACATTGTCAGCCTGCACATGCCCTGTACGAAAGAAACCACCGATCTGATCAACGCTCAAACGCTGGCGAAGATGAAGCGCGGCGCGGTGTTGCTCAACACCTCACGCGGCGGGCTGGTCGACGAACCGGCGCTGATGCAAGCTCTGGAGAGCGGTCAACTTTCCGCGGCGGGACTCGACGTCTGCAAGATCGAGCCCTTGCCCAAGGACAGCCCCCTGCTCAAGTTCAAGAATATCGTGTTCGCACCGCACTTGGGTGGCATCGATCAGACGGCCCTCGACGCGATGGGGCAACTCGCCGCCGAGTGCCTCGTCAATCTGTTCCGCGGCAAATGGCCCGACGGGTGCATCGTGAACGACAGCCTGCGCACCGGCTGGAAATGGTAGCTCCGACTCGCGCTATGAGCGGTGCGAGATATTGAGCAGATGCGTCCCGAGCTTGCCGGCCTCGACGAGCGCGTTGTGTTGTCGCGCCACACACTCGGCACCGTGTTGACCCATTCGCACGAGGGTCTCGATCTTCGCGTCGAGGGCTTCTCGCATGGCCTCGACGAGTGGCTCCACCGCGCCGGCCGGTACCAGCCAGCCATTCTCGCCCGGCTTGACCAGTTCGGGAATGCCCGCCACGTAGCTGCTAATCACCGGGCGATGCAGGGCCAACGCCTCCATGATGACCACCGGCAGTCCTTCGGCAAAGCTGGGCAACACCATCGCGCGCGCAGCCAATATCTCGCTCTGTACATCATCATTACTGCGCCAGCCGAGCAACCGTACAAAGTGATTCAAGCCGTGTTCGTCGATCTGCCGTTGTAACACCTCGCGCAACGAACCATCGCCGATGATGTTCACCTTGAACGAGCGACCCTCTTGCTTTAGTCGAGCTGCCGCCTCGATCAGGACGGGTAGTCCTTTTTGCTCATGCAATCGAGCCACGCACACCAACCGCGGCTCGACCGGCGGCGGCTCACAGGGCGCGTCATGAAACAACGCATCGACGCCGCAATGGACGACTTGAATCTTTGACCAATCGGACAGCGCGGCCCAGCGGCACAGTTGACTGCGACCGAATTCGCTGACCGTCACCGCCAGCGAGCTATGTGCAACTTTGGTCCCCAGGTGCAGAAACTCACTCTTGTCGAACTCTTCCGGCCCATGCACGGTAAAACTATACGTCGGGCCGCCGAGCAGCCGGCAGAACATCGCCACGGTCGTGCTATTGGTACCAAAATGGGCATGCACATGCGCGATGTTTGCTTGAGAGAGCCATTTCAAGAGCACGCACGCCTCGGCGAGATAAACCAGGTGCAAGAGCAGCCCGCGATCGCTTCTCCGACCGAGCTTAACGGCCAATTTCAGCGTGTACCAGAAACGAGACGGAGAGCTGAACGCCGTTTTCAACGTCGCGATGAGCAGTCCCCGAGCGCCCACTTCGAGTACGGAGCGGGTTCGTTGCGCATCGAGTCGATCGCGGGGATCGACGAGCTTGGTCGTGCCCCGTCGCAATGTGAAGCGAACGACCTGCGCGCCGAGCGCCTCGAGCGCCGCCATCTCGCGACGAATGAAACTATGGCTCGGTTGCGGGTATTGATTGACCAGATAGGCGACCTTCAACGTGCTCAGGTCGGGTGTATCGTTCTGTGTATCTTTCTGTGTGTCGGTCGTCGGTCGTGAGGCGGTGCAGGTCATGTCGCGGCTCCTTTGTATTCGATCAAGCGGCTGGAGCGTTGCAGCAAGCGATTCCATAGATAGGTCAACTGCCCAATCGCCTGCGGAAATTTTCCGACCACGGTGAATAGACTGTAGCGCCAAGCAATCGACGGTGGCAACGCGCGGCGACGGCAGTTGTGATACACACGCAACACAAGCAGCGGGTAGCCGGCAAACAAACCGAGGCTTTTGAACTGCGTCGGCCACGCGAGCAGTACGCCCATGAGCGGAACGGCGATACCCCAGAACCAAATGCTGCGGCTCTCGCGCAACCAATGTCGCTCGGGCGAACGACCATGCAAGGCGGCTCCTTCGGCATAGGCGTGACCTGCGCGGACCGTGCGTCGCCACCACTGGCTAAAGCGAGTCATCGCCGCGTCGTGCAACGTCATCTCGGCTTGTACGCGACGAATTTTCCACCCCTTCTTGCGTAGTCTCACGCACAACTCGGGTTCCTCGCCCGCTATGAGTGTCGGGTCGTACCAACCGACCTCACGCATGGCACAGACTCGTGCCAGGCAATCGCCGCCACACGCTCGCACCTCGCCGCAAGGGGTGTCCCATTCGATGTCGCAGAGTTGGTTGTAAATGGTCTGCTGTGGGTGTCGTTCGCGCCGCCGCCCCGCGACCACCGCCAGTAGCGGTTCCGTTGCCAGGGCGCGCACGGCCAGATCAAGCCAGCCAGCCACCACCTCGCAGTCGCCATCGACGAACTGCACGAACTCGACGTCGGTTGTGATTTCCAACAGCCGAGCGCAGCCTGCGTTGCGAGCGCGAGCCGCCGTAAAGGGAATATCGCGCGGCAACTCGACGACCTCGGCTCCTAACTGCCGCGCGCGTTCGACGCTCCCATCGGTCGACCCCGAATCGACGTAGACGACGATTCGTTCGCCATCGATGACCGACTGCAAGCAGCGAACGAGCCGCTCCCCTTCATTACGGCCGATGGCTACCACAGCGACACGACTCATGTGCTGAACCCTCGCATCCAGACGCTATTGCGAATGTAGTCGCGCCAGAGACGGGGCGGATCGAGCCTCGGCTTCCTGCGCAGCCAAGCCAACGTGCGGCCGATCGCAAAACCGGTCGACCATAAGGCATCGAGCAGTGCTGTAAACGCGCGGCCATGATGGTGCAAAAAGTAGCGACGCCGTGAATCGAACCAATACTGCGGGCGAGGGCGTAACAGTGCCTGGGCGTTGGTTACGCCGGTCGATTGACCGATTAAGTGCACGACATGACTGGCCGGTTCATACGAGCAGGGCCAATTGGCCTGCGCGGCACGCAAGCAGAAATCGACCTCTTCGTAATAGAGAAAATAACCTTCGTCGAGCAGGCCAATCGCGTCAAACACCTCGCGGCGGATCATTAAGCTCGCGCCCGCCACCCAGTCAGCCGGGCAGGCTTCCTCGGGAATCGGACGCATGATGACGTGATTTATGAGCAACCGCGTGAGGGGCCCGAAATGCAATGCTTCGTCCAACTCGCTGAGCAGGGACGGGAAGCGAAACACGGACCCTTGTGCAGTGCCGTCGGGAAACTCGAGTCGGCTCCCCACCATGCCGACCGTGGGACGCTGTTCGAGAAACTCGACGAGTGTGTCCCCCGCACCGCTCCGGACCAGCGTGTCGCTGTTCAGCAGCCACACATACTCCGGCGGGTTGTCGCTCGCGAGCGCCTCGCGGATCGCGGCATTGTTACCGTAGGCGAAACCGCCATTGCGAGGCAGAGGCATGACACGGGCCCAGTCGCTCCAGCCGCGCGATTCGATCGCCGCGGTCATTTGCGCCACCGAGTCGTCGCCCGAGGCGTTGTCGGTGATCACGACGCGTGAATGTGCCGGCCGACCGCCGGGCATCGCGAGTGACTCCAGGCATTCGAGCGTCATGCGCGGTGTACGGTAATTCAAAATGACAATCAACACGCTCATGTTGCGGCGTCTCTTTCTGTCCGAAGCCAAGCACGTTGCGGGGAGACAATAAATTTGAAATAGATCGGCAGCTTGCCAAGGATGTAGCTTGGCAGGGCGATGAACAGCACGCGGAGGTCACCGCTCTGGCCGAACTTGGCGACGACCAGCACGATGCTCGCGACGAGGGCACAGCCTTGGACCGCAGCCCATTGCGCTGGTGCCCATTCACCCCAGCCGAGGCCAGCGAGCAAGGTCAGAGTGAACAGCGCCAGCCAACTGATGATGAGCAGCGAGATGGGAGGAATGGCCAGATCGGCTGCGGCAAAGCACAGGCCGGGACGGCATCGTTTGAGCCCACCCAGCAACAGCCGCGGCACCCAGTGAATCAAAGTCTGCAAATGCCCGTGCTCCCAACGTGTCCGCTGGGAGCGGGCGGCCCGCGTCGAGTTGGGGAGCGGCGCGGTCACGACCGCCGACAGACACAAGCTCGTTGGCGCGCCGCCAAGCAGCAGATCGTATGTCAGTTGCATGTCTTCAACGATGTTGCCGCTTCCGATGGGCGCTGAACGAATGAGCTGCCAGGGGAATGCCATTCCCGACCCCATGAGCAGGCAGGGGCCGCCGAGCCGATCTACGCCGCGCAGTCGAACGTGATTCTTGACCAGCACGGCGAGTTGCGAGATGACATCGCGTAGCGGACTGTTTGGAGGCGACCACATCTGATAGATCGCCTGGACGGGGCGCTGCGTGGCTGCGCACTGCTCTGCGAGCCGATCGAGGGCGCCTGCGAGCAACTGACAATCGGCATCAATGACGACGACCACCTCGGCATGCCCCTCGGCGAGGTGTTGCAAGCCGTGTTCGAGCGCGTAGCCCTTGCCTCGTTGGACCTCGTTGAAGCGCTCTGCCACGAGTGCCCCACCGTGTCTGGCCAGCTCAGCGGTACGATCGGTGCAATTGTCGGCCACGACACACAATCGATCGCCGTCACGCATTTGTTGCCGCACCGATCGCAGCGTGGCTTCGATGACCGCCGCTTCGTTATGAGCAGGGATGAGCACGTCGACGCGCGGCCGATAGGCAGTCAAAGCCGAGGCGTTTCGCCGCCCTGGCAGCAAAGCTGCAAAGCACTCGAGGGCGAGCGTGGCAATGGGCATCGCGAGCAGGATAATGCCGATGCTGAGAACCCAAATCATGAATGACTTCCTTCGTCAGACCTTCCTCTTAATCAACCAAACCCAGCAGCGGGGCGTTGAGCTCCATCAGCTCTTGTAACGCCGCCTCGCCCATCGCCCCTGGTCGAGCGCTCCCGGGTAGACACACAACGATGGCGTCGCAGTACGATGCGAGGACCTGTTGATCGACGCTGTGTGCCGCGTTGGGGCCGGCAATCAGGACCACCGAGCTTCGCTCGCGGAGCTTGTCGATCAGCTCGCTCATGCGACGGTGAGCCAGGCTTTCATGCGGTAAGGGGCCCGTCCCTTGTGGCAACACTTCGATCGAGGAAATGTTGGTCGGATGCACGACTGAGTCGATATCACACCAGGGCAGGGCGATGTAATCGGATAGACCGTAGAGACCCAGGGGGGGCTGCACGGTGCTCTTGGCTGGTATGACTGCCGAGCGAACCTGTCGTTCGATCGCGACAGCGACGTGATAGTCGTCCATTGTGTCGAGAGTTGTCTCCTCGGGGGTGTGCTCGATCGAGGGGCTAACTTGCGCTGGAGTTTCGCGGGGCGGACGAGCGACCGCTTGCGATCGCAACACACCAGCCGTCTCAGGATCTTCGTTCGTATCGACAATCACGACCCGTTCGCCGCGTCGCGCCAGACAGTCAGCCACGCGGAGCAAGGTGTCGATCGGCAGTTTTCGATGATTGAAGCTCGACCACAGCACGACCGCTCCCCGCGCGCTGGCAGACTGCTGAATCCGGAGTGCCAAGCGGCGGAGGCTGTCGCTGTAGGTCGCCGCGCGTGGCGGCTGGGCCTTGCTTTTGGCGGGCATTAATCCTTGAGCAAGCATCGGGATACCGAAGCGATGCGACCAGATAACGCTCGATGCCGGACGCAGGGTCATCCAGTCAAAAGCCACGAGCGGCAGAACCATGATCGACGAGATGGCCGTGAGTGCGAACACGAACAGCTTTTTGAAGTCGCTGCGGGTCGGGTCAAAGTCGGGAGTTGCTGCCTGAACAATGGTCAAATCCGAGATGGCAATGTCGCGCATCTGCTCGAAGTTGGCCAACGTCGCGGTCACGCGCTGCGTTTCGTTCAGCGCCGCTTGCACGCGAGCGGCTTGGTCAGTTGCCTGCTCACGCACGGCGGTCAGCCGCGAGATTTTCGCGCTGCGCTCGGCAATCATTCCGGCGATCCGTTTACGGTTCGCTTCGTTCCCCTCACCGGGTATAACGGCCAAGGGCTTTTGTTCGAGGTTCGCCTCGTTGAGTTGGTTGAGACGTTCTCGATGCCGCCGTACGACGCCGCTTTCGATGGCGCTGAGTGCGTTGAGTTCCGATTCGACTCGTTGCAACTCGGCATCGCTGACGTAGCGTCGTTGATGGAGTGCTTTGACGCGCTCCAGCTCGGCACGTTTCAGTTCCAATTGACTCTTCGCCTGAATGGCTTCTTTTTCGTCCGTGATCAGTTCTCGCAACAATTGTCGCTTCAGGGCGCTTCCGTCATCGGTGACCAATGGAACGGCGACGCGATCAGGTTCGGATTGGAGCTCGAGCGCGGCGAGTTCTTGACGCAAGCGGTCAATTTCTCGGTCGACATCGATGATTCCCTCGCGTTGCACGAAGTCTTGCTGGGCCTGCTTGGCCGCGTGGAGTTCTTTTTCGTGACGCTCCAATTGCCGGCTCAGATCCGCGACGATTTCTTGCATGGCCACTCGGCGTGATGCTTGAGCACGCTCGATGAACGTCGCCAGCAAGCCATTGAGCATGGCTTCGGTTCGTTTGGGGTTGTTCCCTTCCATCTTGATGTTGATGACGGTTGAGCCCATCGGCACTTCCGTGCGAATCGAATTGGCGAGGGCCTTGAGCGGTAGCGGCGGGTCAAATTGTTGGTTTAGAGCCCGCAACGTTTCACCATTCTTTAATAGCGTAACCATCGTATGGACGTCGGGGGCTTGGTAGTGCGGCGCGCCCATGTGATTGGGGCGGTAGAGCAATCCGCTGGTGAAGGTCCAGGTGGTGGTGGCACGGTCTTTGCTCCAAACAAAAGCGAAAACCATCGCAGCCAAGAGTGCCACGATCAAATATCGCCAGCGACGAAGCATGAACCGCAATAGCGGATTGCCAACCATGTTGGCACTGAGCTGGGAAGGGGTCGTGGTGAAGTGGTCAGTCATGAGACGGTCCTTGTTAACAAGGCTGCAATTCAGGGAGATCGTTGGCGGTAGGCAATCGATTGCTAGGATGCAATCGCCGCGCAGCCAGCGTGGATCGAGATGTCGATTTTCGGCCGTCATCATGCCGTAGACTCACGGCGTGGTCGCCAGCGATGAGTCCGAGCATGAGCAACCAACCAAAGCCAAAGTCCTGGGCAAACCAGACGGTGAACATCATGCCCAGGCAGGACGCGATCGCTCCGCATTGGGCAGCAGCGAGCGTCTCGTCGGCCGTGTTCGCATATCCGGCGCGACGAAATAAATACACGATCCCGCTTAGCGACAGACAAACAAACGAACTAATACCCAACCAACCGCACTGTAAAGTGAAGTGCAGGTAGTGGTTGTCGATCGACGTGAACAAGGGGCGCAGGTGGTCCTCGACGAGCGGAATGGCAGTGACTTGTTGGCTGAGCGGCGTGCTACCATAGCCAAACCAACCAGCCGCCGCGAGCGCGTCCTGATAGACGAGTAATTGCAGCAGCCGATGTTGAGTGCCGGAATAGGAGTAGGTTTGTCCGTGGATATCAATGGTTTCGTGCGCCTGCTCCCCCGACCAGGCATGAAAGATGTCGATAATCACATCGCTCGTTGAATAGGCGGCCAGCGCGCCACACACGGCCAGCGTAGCGAGCGCGCCGCGCCACAAGCGAGCGCGAAACCAGCCGACGCTCAGCCAGGTGGCGATGAGGGCCAACTGCGGGCCTCGCGACATCGAGAAGATTGCTCCGCAGGCGGTCAGCCAAGGCGCCAATCGCCAGCGTTGCGCGGTTTCGCCGCGCCTCGCTCGCTGTGCCATGCACAATGCCCAGGGGAAGAACAACACCATCGACAACCCAAAGAAGATCGGATGGGTCAAATGGCCCTCGGCGCGTTTCATTCCCCAGCGGATATCGGTGAGTCCCTGGATCGAGCCTCCGAAGCCGCCGATCCAGTGGATGAGATTCACTCGCGTCACGGCCTCGGCCGCTGCGTACAGGCCGATGATCGCACCGGCCGATGCCATGTGCGTGGTCAACTCATATTTGCCGCGCGAGTCGCCCAGCGCGAGGCGACCTAATACGTAGGGGAGCAGCCACTGGCAAGCAATCGCGAGCATCTTGCTCGGAGCGGTGTCGCCATTGAGAGACTCGGACGTGATGAGGATCGTTGTCAAAAGGATAGCCAGCCCATCCGCCACGACAAACTGATATTTCCAACGGAGACGTGGATCGAACAGCAGGCAGAGTAATGCCATGATCGCCGTTGCGGTCCGCAGGTCGAGGACCATTGCGCCGACATCGCGTTGCAGCCAGTTGGGTACCACGGCACTCATGGCCACGGCCAACAATAGCGCACGGCGCGAACCGGTCACGTAAGTGACCGTCGTCAGCAGCACGGCTATCGTTAGGAGTAAGAAATAGAACATACACGGCTGCCCCGGTCGGGGCGTCGATCGAACGAAACAACAAAACCAGCACTACAAAACTAGGTTACGCCCATCGCGCAAGCGGTCAGGAAACATCACCGCGTGCTAGCGTCCTTAGGGTCGTTACAACCGTTACGACCGTCCTTAAAACCAGCATCGCCGGTCGTTCGTCGCACTTCTGGTTTGATCGATGCCACCGCTACCGCCGATGAATTCGGATGACGGTCGAGTATCGTTATCCTCGTTTTAGATGACCTTCACCGCATGTCGCATTGGCCCCCGAAGCGTCGACGTACCCTGCTAGGGATCGCTGCGCTGATGGTCTGCGCCGAATATGCCGTAGCCGACGAGCCACGAGCGGCCGTGGCGACGATGCTGGGCGTCGTCGAGGAGATCGGCCCACGTCTGGAACGGCTCCCTGCGGCGACGCCGCTGATGGCGAATCGACCCGCACGATTGCCGCCGACACGCGTCGCCGCTGCGAATGAGCCGCCGCCCGTCACCCCTAAGCCACAACCGGTACCGTCGGGGAGCATCGAGCCACGATCACCCAGCGACGCGCCGCCCGTTCATTCGCCGCCGGCCGCGCTGAGCACTCCGCCACGGTCGAACGTTCCGTCTGCGTCGCCCTATGTGCCAGCCTGGCCAGCGATCAAAGGTCCGCCGCAGAACTTGCCCCCCGTTGGCCAACCGCCACGCGCCGAAACAACGACGACGATGCAACAAGCGACCCAGGCTCTCTCGCCCAACCCGTTCGCGCTCTCGAACGGTTGGACCCCTTCGGCGGCGATGGTCCCCGACGGCCTCACATTAGCCGACGTCCGCTTGCTTGCGCTGGCGAACAATCGCGAGATCGCGGTGCTCGGGTTCGCACCACGCATCAACAGCACGATTGTCGACGGCGCGGCGGGCGCGTTCAATCCGGCCGTCGGTGTTCGCAGCGGTATCGGGACCTCGTTCCAACAAGTCTCGACACAGATCCAATCGTTCGGCAGCACCAGCGACACGCTCAAGACTGACTCCTGGGGGCCACTCAACGGACCGAACCAAGTCTATGTTGAAAAAGGGTTTGTCTCGGGCGGACGCGCCGAGGTCGGGACGGGAACAAGCTACACGAATCTCGACCCGCTGGGTAATTTTGTCATCTTCAACCCGGCGTGGCAGGCGAGCTTAAACTTTGCCTTTGAACAGCCGTTGTTTCGCAATCGGGGCCCTGTCGCAACGATGGCTCCCATCCGAATTGCACAGGCCAATCAGGAACAGTCCAACCTCGCGTTTCAGGCGAACGTGAACCAGATTATTCGCGATATCGACTTGGCTTATTGGAACGCCTACGCCACGCGCCGCGAGGTGGCGAACCGTGAACGCACCGTCCACACGGCCGCCGATATCGTCGCGCGACAACAAGAACGTTTGCGAATCGGCATCGGCTCGATACCCGACCTGGCCCAAAGCCAAGAGCAGTACGAAGGCTATCGCTCAGCGCTGATCGACGCTCAAAACCGGCTCGCGGCGACCGAACGCGAGTTGCGTCGACTCATCGGCCTTCACCCGGGCGACCATCGGCCCCTGAGCTCGTTGCAGATCAAGCCGTTGGACCAAGTGCAGATCGATTTTGCCGCCGCAGTGCAGCAGGCAATGAATCGACCCGATCTGTCCGCGCAACGCAAGTTCATCGAGGCGGCCGAGGTCGACTTGGCACGCTGGAACAACGGCTTGCAGCACGATCTGTCGATCCGCGTGAACCACTCACGCCTCGGGCTCGACAATCGTTTGGACAACGCTTTCGATTCACTTGGCAGCGGACGATACAATACCTGGACGGCCGGGCTCGTGTACCGCCGACAGCTCGGCCAACCCGTCGAGCAAGCCGCCGCGCAACGTGCAGCCCTGACACTGGCCCGCGAGCAAGCCAAACTACGCGATCAAGAACATCGAGTTCGTTATGAACTCGACGCCGCGTATCAAAATGTGATCGACGCGCAACGCCTGATGGACGCCACTCGCAAACGACGCGAGGCGGCTGAGATCCAACTCGATGCCCGGCGATCGCTGTACGAAGACCGTCGAGCCACGATGCTGGAGCAACTTGACGCGGTCGATCGGTACAACGTGGCCTTGAACTTCGAGACCGCCGCGCTCTTGACGTTCCAGCAGGCGCTCACTCACTGGAACTACGCACGCGGGGCGTTGCTCACCGACTACGCTGAGTTCGTCGATGGAAATCAATCACCAGCGGGTCCCACTCCAGCAGCGCCGGCGATACCCGATCAGCCGACGCCGGGGCTCCCTCCCATGACCGGCTTCAGTCCCGTGAGCGCCTACCCGGCCCAGGGAACCACATCGCGGCGGTAAGTACTCGCAGCGATTGATTGGGGAGTCGAGATCGCCCACAAAACATCCGCTGACCGATCAGCACCGAGAATTGCGGGCGTGGTCAAGCACGGTCAGCGATGGGGCTTGTACCGCAATGGTTGCGAGTCTTCAGTGATCCGCAGTCATGACGAGCATCTCGCTTCGATCGGCGGACACTTTTTCTACTTCGCCGGCGTCATCCCGAGCCCGATCTTATTTTTTGGCACAGCTTGCAAGCTTACGCAGCGAGGCTCGACGCCATCACGTGGTTTTTGAGATTGAATATCAATTTGAGGATTTACGAGAACGTTTCGTTTCGTCACAGGGCGAGCCTTGCGATACAATGGTTGCTATACTCCGTAAATCAATGCAACCATTCCGATAAGGAAACGGTCACCATGACAACGTCCGTCGGTGTTGCAGCGGCGCTGTTCGTGCTGCTGCAGCCGTTCAGTTTTGTCTCGGCAGCGGAACCATTGAAGTCGAGCCTACAAGCCGGCGAACATATCACGACCGTCTTTGAACCACTCAATCTGAACGGGCCGCACGCGAACGAGCCACATTGCTTGGTCTGCGAAAACGGACTCTCACCGGTCGTGATGATTCTTGCACGCGACGCAAGCGATTCGCTGCTGCGACTTTCGAAGAAGCTCGATGCCGCCTGCACGAAACATGCCCGACAGGAGCTGGGAAGCTTTGTCGTCTTTCTCGATCCCTCGGAGCCGCTTCTGGATATGCTGCGCAGTTTCGCCGAAAAGGAGAAGTTGAAAAACTGTGTCTTTGCCGCGGAAGCGGAGAAGCAAATTCCTGAATACAAGACGGCGGCCAACGCGGAAATCACCGTGCTGTTGTACGTTCGTCATCGAGTGACGGTGAACTTCGCGTTTCGCAAAGGGGAAATATCGGACGCCGCGATCGATGAAATCATTGCGGCCTTGCCGAAAATTCTGAACGAGAAGTAATCGACTCGGCGCAACCTTTATTGAAGTACGCGCAGCAAAAGAGCCTAGGCGCGCAACGCGAAGCCAGAAAATACTGGGCTTTCGATGGTCGCCCTGGTTCATAAACCGCGCAGTCGTCAATAAGACTCCGTAGACAGTCAGCACGCAATCCATCACAAGGAGATATCTCATGCGGATCAGGGCGACGCTCGGTTGGACGTTCATCATTCTCTCCAGCATTCTGTCTCAATCTCAGGCGCAGCCGTCGCTCGGTCAGGCTTTGAAGGATATCGAAGTTGCCGATCATTGGATTTACGACGATCTGCCGCGGGCGATTGGCGAAGCGAAGCAAAGCGGTAAGCCGCTGCTGGTGGTACTGCGCTGCGTCCCCTGTCCGCCGGGCAAGGCACTCGACCAGGCGGTTGCCACGCCGAGTCCCGAATTGACCGAGATCGAAAAGCAGTTCGTTTGCGTCCGGGTGATTAAGACAAACGGCCTCGATCTCGATCTATTTCAATATGACTACGATATGTCGTGGAGCGCGATGTTTTTGAATGCGGCCGACATGGCCGTCTACGGTCGATACGGCACGAGATATTCCACCGGAGTTGGCTCGGACGCCAACCTTTCTCCCGCCGCATTTCAGAAGGCGGCGGAGCGTGTCCTCGTGTTGCATAAAAACTATGCAGCGAATAAAGCTTCGCTGGCGGGAAAAATCGGCAAGCCAGTGGTCTGGAAGCGGCCGGAGCAGACGCCTGGTCTCACCGATCGTCAAGGCGTCGCGGTCGATCGTCGTAATTGTATCCATTGCCACATGGTCAAGGACTACGCGTTGCGTGCAAAATGGGAGCAAGGAATACTATCCGAAGATGACCTGTTCGTTTATCCGGCCCCGCCGCGGGTCGGCCTCACGCTCGATATTCCAGAC
>CAYLYE010000087.1:0-23302 GCA_964387325.1 uncultured Planctomycetaceae bacterium | reverse complement strand
AGTTAACAGGACGACCATCGGGAGTCCGGAAATACCGGCCTCGCGTTGCTCGGCCTGTTGAGTGCATGCCCCAAGTATCGATAGGCACCGCGTTTTAGGCCGCTTGTCGGCGCGGATCGGGCGGTTAGAATGGGCTGTTCATTCAGGCGGGTGTAGCTTAGTGGTAAAGCATCGGCTTCCCAAGCCGACGATGTGGGTCCGATTCCCATCACCCGCTCTCGCGTTTCACGGGGTTTTCGTCAGTTCGACCAGCTCGAAACGCATCTTGGACGATACAAACGGAACTAGGCACCCGAAAAGGGAAACTCAGCTCGACCCCGATTAGGCCTGCCTTGTCGGGGTCGTGGCGTATCCGAGTATCATCGGTCGAACCAACCGAAGCAAGTTGACCGAACGATAAGGATCCGTTGGTTATGTGCCGTCGTCTTGCTTGCCCGCGCAAACATCGCACAACCCAGCGGCGTTGAGGGCCATCGGTCGATACAGGTGCTGAAGCTCCGCCACGAGATGCCGATTGGGCTCATCATCAAGGGCTGCGGGATCAAAACCGCGATGTTGGCAGGCGCTGCACGCACGTACGTACTTCGCTGCGGCTGCCGCGTTCACGGAGTCGAAATAGTAGGACTGGCCGTTGGCTCGCTTCTTGCTGTGTGACATCGTGGCACATAACGGTAAAGCTCAGTTACCCTGCTCACGTCGAGCGGGTGTGGAGCGGATTGTAGCGTGAACGAAGCGAACGAGCCAAACGCGCGTGGGCCCGCAGGGTCAACTGCAGCTAATTGTTAGGCGAGAACCTCGTTCGCATGTCGGGGTAACGTCAGATAGCCCCACACGATGCTTACGGCACCGACACCGCTACTCGAAATCACCGTTTCAGCAGCTGCTTTGTCTAATTCGGCTATCCTATCGGCAATGTTGCCGACAAGAGAGAGACCGTTTTCGCGGTAGCACTCGACCCTATTCATCGCAGGCGTGCCCAGCGAAACGTTTGTAGGCAGCCCCGAAATGTCGGCGCTATCAAGAACGCATTGTGCAAATGCGCCGTAGAACGCCATCCGCGATTTAGGTACTGGCTGCAAGTACACGAAGATGGCGAATCTCGTATCTTCGCGGGGTACAAAGCAGAAGTCGCCGAAACGCAGTCGTGTGTTCGTTTTCGGGTACTCCGCCATTTGAAACCCGATTACGCCGAACGACCAAGATCAGCCGGTTGCCGCGACTGATGCTCCAATGTGTGCGCAGCCCATCGGCAACTCGGCTGCATCTTTTTGTTCGATCCGTTTTTCTACGCGTTAGTTGGTGGATCTTGAATCTTCACGTCTGGCCAGCTAGGTGCGTGTTCATGAGGCCAAGGAAAACCGCCGCCTTGGGGTTGGTCGCCCCAGTTGCCGACATCTGAACGGAAATAGTCTGCCTTATGGCCGTTGTCAATTAACCATTGTGCGAATGCCTTGCCTCGGTCCGTGAGCGTCACATTACTTCTCAGGTCAACGTGCAACAGGCCCGCGTCGGGCAGTTTGTTGCACAATTGATCCATAGAGAAGCCCCCCTGCCCACCGGCGTGATTCTTGAATGAGTACTCGTATTTTACACCGTGACCAAAGTACGATACCTCGCGTTTCATTTTTGAATTGTTCTCGTGCATCCAAATCAGAAACTGTTCGGGGGCATGATCCAGAAGGTCGTGAATAATCTGGAACTGCGTATTCATGTCGACGTTCGCGGTAATCTTCTCGGATCGCTTTCCAAGTCGTTGTATCGTCCCTTTGATTAACGTTGAGGCAGCGCCCAAAGAAGATTGAAGGTTGCCATCAGTGTGTTGCTGGTAAGTCGCGGGCGTAACGCCGGCCAAATCAGATGGGAGCTTCAGTCTCGCACCTCGATCGTAAACAGCAAATGTGCGTTCACGACCAATTGCGCCGATGAACATTCCGAGTTCAAGGAGCACATTGTCCCGAGCTGAAGGTTCAATAAGATCACGGCTAAACGTCAAATCATCCGGCGTCAACACGAGAGCAGCGAAGTCAAAGTCCGACAATCTCTCGACTAGAGACTCAAGTGTGCCTTTGCCAAGTCCGAACACGCCCTGCGACCAGATGGTGGTTTCGCATTCGTAGTCGAGATTAACCTGAATCGCCTCGGCAACATCAAGCCCTTCCGTAGAAGACCCGATGAACATTGACGGTCGCGGCTTCGCCATAGGGGCTCACATTCTCTAGGATCGAACGTATGATTAGATTCGATTTGCAGTATAGTATCACCCCCTCATTCGAGTTGGCAACCAAAAACCAATGCAGGACTTAACTTTAGGATTCACTCACGAACAATCGGCGCATGCTATACAGCGCGCTATATAGCACGCACGTTTTGACGTTCTGCTGCATAGCACGCCCCACCTGTAGATGGGCAAAACGCTGACTGCGGTGAAAAAGTCAAGCTGCGTCGGTGCGGCGAACCGAAGTGGTCTAGCCCCTCGATGAAAATCCGCCGGTGTGCATCAATAAGGCCACCGAGGTGGGGGCTTGGACTAGGTGCGAGTGTCGGGGCTGGTCTGAGCTTGTCGGGGTGTGTCGTTTTGGGGTGCCGTTTGCTACGGGCTTTTGTCGTGTCTTGGTATTCGCTGTCGTACATCTGTCGCGAATTTGGGTGTCGCTTCCCAAGCCGACGATGTGGGTCCGATTCCCATCACCCGCTCTCTCTTTTTCTCTTGGGCCAACCGGTAGCTGCCCGTCTTCGGCCCAGCACTCGACTCGTCGCCTAGCGCGACATATCGAACGTGCCGTGATCTTTCTTCGACTGATAGGTGGCGTGGAACTTGCAATTCGTTGCGTAGCCACAACAGCTGAAGGTGCCGCCGAACACGGGAATGTTTTTCGACGCGCGGAAGTACACAATGCCGTCATCGATCTGGTACGGTTCGAGGTTCACCGAGTAGCGGAACCCGATGATCTTGAAAAACGTTCCCGAGAACTGGCATTGATAGTGGCAGCCGCACGGCACGATCTTGGCGCGGAGCTTGCCGTGATGGCCGTTGCAGCAACTCAGCCACGACCCACAGGTCCAACAGCCGCTGATATCGGCTCCGCTGGGGGCTGCATCCGGCTCGGCCGATAGTCGACCGAGCGGAGCCACGAACGGCACGGCCAGAATCAGGGCCAGCAGGCACAACCGTCGACTCGACACGCGTCCAGCAAAGAGCTTCATAAGGCACTTCCGGTATAAGCAGAATAAACCGCGCACCACGTTCGATCCGCGTCCGCAACTCACATCGATTGATACGTTCGTGTTCGACCCTATCGGCCGAGATTTTCCAGTGACTTGAGAGCCCTCCGCCGCACGACGTTTTACAACGATTGAAGCGGAGGCAAGTGCTGAAGAAAGCAGGATAAAATGAAGATCTGCTGACGCGATCGCGTTTCGCTGATGAATGACTGCGCGGTTTTTGAATCCGTGACAGGGTCACGCCAGCAAAACGGCCACTAACGCCCCTCGCCCACACCGGTCTCTGGTTTACGGTCTCCCGTCTCACTCAGGCACTTTTCAATCGCTTGCTCGATCTGCCGAGCGTTTGCCTGGCCGCTACCGACGCGAATCAATCGCACGAGCCCACGACGATCGATGAGCACCGCTTGCGGAATGCCCGAGACGAGATAATGCCGCGCAAAGTCCGGTTTCTCCATCACGGCAAACGGATGCATCAGGTGATGAAACTTGGCGAATTGCACCAAAGCCTCGCGCTCTTGCTGCGGAGTCACGTCCGCCTCGCGAACAGCTCGCTGCTGTTCGGCGTCGAACTTCATCTGATACCACTGCGTGACGCCGACGATCTGCAAGCCTTGGGGACCGTATTTCTCTTGCCACTCGCGCAGGTGGGGGAACGTGGCGATACAGGGACCGCACCACATCGCCCAGAAGTCGAGTAGCACGACCTTCCCCTTGATCGCGGCCGTATCGAGCGGCGAACCGTTGACCCACACCGCACCGTCGAGCGGCAAAGCTGGCTTGCCCACGAGCGCCGCGCGGGCCCGCTCGTCCGTGAGCTGCTTGGCGAAATACTTCACCGAACTTTTCCCCCGTTCGATGAT
The DNA here is from genome assembly GCA_964387325.1 of uncultured Planctomycetaceae bacterium. Classification (GTDB taxonomy): domain Bacteria; phylum Planctomycetota; class Planctomycetia; order Pirellulales; family PNKZ01; genus CAZZBK01. The sequence goes on along the minus strand of CAYLYE010000087.1, from coordinate 19,217 downwards.
GGGCTTCATCCGATCGTCATCTGTCGGCAGCTTGGCGATCAGCTCGCTCCATAGATTGATCGCGGTTTGCGCCGCGTCGAAATCCTGCGCACGAATCAGAGCGCCGACCACGCCTTGCTTGGCGCTGCCGCTCAGTTCCAGAATGCTCGGTTGATTCGGGAACCGCTCGCGCAAGGTGCCGATGAAGGTGTCGAGCTCGCGCAGGGCGCCGAGCGCTCGCGGCTCGTCGCCGACCAGACTGGCCAGATCGGCCTTGGTTCTCAAAAAACCGGCCTTACGCAACAACAAATCAAGTTGTTGCGGCGCGTCGACAATCGCATTCTCGGTCCGTTCAATCTCGGTCTTGACGATCTCGAACGCCTCGGCCTTTTTGCCCATGTCGACCATCAATCGCAACTTGCGGTCGAGCAGCGACTCAAGGGTCGTCATATGCTCATTGCGACCGGTGCGCACGGCGATGGCCGCTTGGTTCAAATACTTGTCGACAAATCGCATCGCGGTCTCAAGTTGCTCCCCCTCGCGCGCCGCGCGCAACATTTGTTCCAAGGCTTGCATGTAGGCCGGGCGGTGCTTGAGATCGGTCAACATGCGCGCCCACTGAATGTTGAGATATTCGCCCATGTGCTCCAGCGCTGGCTGGGGTTGCTTGAGCCGCTCGTAAGCCTTGAAGAAGTCGAAGTGCAATTGCCGCAAGTTGGCTTGGTTAGGAAACTCTTGCAGCGCTGCGGCAAAGTCCTGCTCGGCCACCTTGACACGATTGGCAAGAATCTTCGCCTGAATACGACTGAAGCGGGCATTCTCGTCGCGAGGGTCCACCACCAGCGCCGCCTCGGCGTGTCGCACGGCGTCGTCATAGCGGCCGATCTGCACGCAGATCGCCGCTAGGTGGGTGTGCTGGGTGTTGTTCTGCGCCTCGGCCTCGTCGAACAGCTTCTGCAAAGCGGCCTGACGCACCTTCTCGACTGACTGTCGTCGCGCCACGCTGTTCGCCTGCTGCATCAACAGGCTCGACTCGCGATCGATGCCCCGCATCCGCTCCAACACATCAAGCTTGTCGGCCGCGCTGGCCCAACTCGACAGACAGAGAACCCAACCGACGAACAAGACTCGATCCAGACGCATGACCTTAGCTCCACCGAAACTCGCTCGGGCAACCCCAGCAAGAGACGCCCTCGCCGGGTCCTTCAGCATAACAAGTTGTCAGGCGAAGCAACAAATTGTCGGGCGTCCTCTGCGAGCCAAGAACCAACACCTCGCTGGGGGTGACTCTCCGGCGATTCTCGCTCAGCAATCACTGACCTCGTGACCACTTACGGTGAATTTACTCGCAAACGACCGATACTTTTCACGTCCTGGCTGGTTATGATAGATGGGGGCCGCTTCGTTCCGCTTACTACCGTCACCGCTTCGGGTTCCTATGGCTACGTCTGTCGACCCTGCGCCGCTTGTTGAATCGGTTCGGACTCCGGACGGCGCTCGAGGCGCGTCCCCACCGCGCCGCAATGTTTGGATTCGCCGCTTCGCGATCCTGCTCACGTTATTTGTCATCGGCTCGCTGAGCTTGTGGTACGCATCGACGCACGCACAGGGCTGGTTCAGCGCGACCCAAGACACGCGCGTGCTCACCCAGCGCGTCACACGCGGCGATCTGCTCATCACCGTGACCGAGGACGGCAACGTCGAGAGTGCCGCCAATGTCGATCTGAAATGCGAAGTCACCGGCGGCAGCGTGATCCTGTGGATTGTCCCGGACGGCACCTTTGTGAAAAAAGGGGACAAGATCGTCGAACTCGACTCATCACCGATCGACGAACAGATCAATCAACAAACGATCGTTGTCGAGCGCGCTCGGGCCACGCTCATCCAAGTCGAGAAAGAATTCTCGGCCGCCGAGATTAGCGTCAAGGAATACATCGAGGGCACGTATCTCAAAGACCTAGCTGGCTCCGAAGCGCAGATCAAAATTGCACTCGAAAACCAACGCAGCGCCGAGAACACGCTCCTGCACACCGAGCGGCTGGCCCGCAAAGGTTACGTGACGCCGCTGCAACTCGAGTCGCAACGCTTTGCCGTCGAGCGCTCGAAACTCGACCGCAGCGCCGCCGAGCAAGTCAAATATGTGCTCGAAACCTTCACCAAACCCAAGATGCTCGAAGACTTGAAGAGTAAACGCGACAGCAGCGAGGCCCGGGTGCGCAGTGAGACCGCTGCCGTCGAACTCGAACGACAGCGGCTCGAACGGCTCAAGCTGCAGAAAGATAAATGCATCATCTTTGCTCCCCAAGACGGCATGGTGATCTACGCCAACGACTCGTCGAGCAGCCGTGGCTCGTCATCGAGCGTTAAGGTCGAAGAGGGCGCCGGCGTGCGCGAGCGACAAACTCTCATCCGGCTCCCGGATCTGAGCCAGATGCAAGTGAAGACCCTGGTCCACGAGTCCAAAATCGAGTTCCTGCGCGTGGGCCTCCCCACGCACATCAAGTTTCAGGACCGTGAATATAAGGGCCGAGTCAAGTTCGTCGCCAACCAGCCCGAGCCAGGCAGCTTCTTCTCGGCCAACGTAAAAGAATATGCCGCGCAGGTCCTGATCCTGGGCGAGGTACAAGACCTGCGGCCCGGCATGACCGCCGAGATCGAAGTGCTCGTCGACCATCTGCACGACGTGCTCAGTGTCCCCGTGCAGGCTGTCGTCGAACAAGGCACACGGCGCTTCTGCTGGGTCAAGCTCGGACCAAAGGTTGAACGCCGGCTGGTCATCACCGGGGCCACCAACAACGAGCGGATCGTCATTAAAGATGGTCTGACCGATGGTGACGATGTGGTTCTGAACCCCCGGGCGGTCATCAGCGAAGCACGCCATCAGGAACAGCACGACGTCGAACAACAGGTCGACGCCAAGCATAAATTTGGCGAGGCGGCCCCGGCCAACTCGTCGAGCAGCGATCAGGGAAAAACCAGCCCCAAGGCTGCCAGCAAAGGAGCCATGCCCAACTTCAGCGACCTCGACAAAAATGCCGACCAAAAGATCACTCGTGACGAAGTTGCCGACAACGAGCGACTTACCGGCAGTTTCGATCGCATCGACAGCAACAGCGACGGCGCAATCTCGTCGAGCGAATGGTCCGCCTTTCGGACCCGTGTGCAAAGCATGATGAAGCAGCAGCAGGGCGGACCGCCGACCCCCTAAGCCACGCTGCTCTCCGTGGCCTCATCAGTACCACGTAGGCTGTTTATGCAAGCTATACTGTTTATCAGTGGAGCTTTGCGTACCAGTTAGGGGTTGGACCTCCCGAGATGGAAATCCTCTGCGCTCTAATCTTTGCCATCGGCGTCATCACGCTCGTCGGTCACGGTATTTGGGTCCTACTGGCGACCATCTTCGGCGGCGGTCAACCACCCCAGCCAACGACGAGGACCGCGGCGAACCGTTGTCCGCTGTGCGACGCGCCCCTACCGGGCTCGGCTTCTTCGTGCGGCGACTGTGGCTGGCCCCAGTCGCCTGGCAGCCAACGACAAGCCGCTGCCGGAGTGCAGTCACTCCAGCAAAAACTGCTCCATCTGCATAACGTTGGCCTGATCGATGCCGCCACCTTCGCTAGGCTCGACGAGGCGCTGCGAGCCGAGCAACTGCGACTGCGACCCGCCGAGCCACCGACTCCGCCAGCGAGCGTTGCCGAGGCCGAGATCATCGAGGCGGTGCTCGTCGAGGAGGAACCGAGCGTCGAACCGCCGCGCGCCATCGAGTCGGCGACGAATGTGCAGCGCGACGTACGCGAGCGGACCGAGCAATACGCTCAGCAGCGTCGCGCGGCCGCCGTGGTCACGTCCCCTCCCTTGCTTTCCAAGCCCAGCAAACCCTGGTCCGAACTGTTCGCGTCGTTCATGGAAGACAAGAACATCCGCTGGGGCGAGATCGTCGGCGGATTGCTCATCGTCGGCTCGTCGATCGCGCTGGTGATTAGTTTCTGGAGCCAGATCGCCGAGCGGCCGTTCCTCAAGTTCTTCGTCTTCAACGGCGTCACAGCCGCACTGTTCGCGCTCGGCTATTACATCCACCGACATTGGAAACTCGCCACGACCAGCGCGGGGCTCATACTCATTGCCACGCTCCTGGTCCCTTTGAACTTTCTGGCTCTGGCCGCGTTTACCAGCAACGAACGTTCGCTCGACACCCTATCGCTCGTGGGCGAGGTAGCCTCGATCGGTATCTTCTCGTTCCTGGTCTGGCTCACCGGCAAGATCATGAATCCCGTGGCAACCTATCCCTGGGTGGTCGGTGTCGTCGGCTGCTCGGTGAGCCAATTGCTCATTCGTCGCTTGGTCGAGGTCGATGGCCCGACGAACATGCTGCTGCTGGCCGCGTTGCTGCCGCTGGGCATCTATCTGCCGGTGATGTACGTCGGCGCGCGACGCGCCGTCCGGAGCGAACCGTTCGACGCGGCCGTCGTCCACGCGCTGTTCAGACTGCTCGGCGTCGTGACCTTCGCGGCGCTCACGGCCTTCGCCTTGCTCGTCTCGAAGAGCGAACGCTCACTGTTTGAGTTGCGCGAGTTGGCCCCGCTCGTGTCGTTGCTGGCGACCCCCTCGCTGGCCGTGGGGTGCATCGTCTGGCAACGCTTGACCCAGCAGATCGACACCTCCACGCGGGTCGTCGGCACGTCGCTGGCTGTCGCCGGCGGCGGGGTCATGCTAGGCGCGATCGTGCTGGCGTGGCCCGAGCCGCTCGTGCTCGACCTCGTCGCGATCGTCGACTTTGCGATCCTGACGCTCGTGGCGTGGCGGTTTGCCATGCCTGCCGCGCATGTCTTCGCCGCCGCGTCGATCGTTGCCGCCTACATCGTCACGCTGGCCGTGTTTCGCGAGCACGTCACGTGGCGATCGCACGATCCGGTCGCGCTCATCAACTCATTTTGCTCGGCCCTCACCGGGACGCTGCTGACACCGCTGGTCGTGCTGCTCGGCGCGGCGGCGGGGCTTTGGGCTCGCGTTCAGCGTATTGAGGAGTCGAAGGCCTATGGCCTAATCGCGGCCGTCACCGCGCTCGCGAGCATCGTGCTCGTCTCGTTCTACGGCTTCGGACGCATCGACGACGGCGGCGCCACCTGGGTCTACACGCTCTATGCCCTGGGGGCTCTCGCGGCGGCGCGGTTCATTAACCGCTGCGAGCTCGCTTGGCTCGGCAGTGCCTTGCTCGCCGCGGCACTCGCTCAAGCGACGCTCTTTGCCTATCGACCAGAACACTGGCATTTGGCGAGCGCCGCCCTGGTCGCGGCACTTGCCCATGCGGCCCTCATGACTCTTGGCGGAGCACTTGCCCGTTGGCGGCTCGACCCTTCGTTGCTCGGCGTGATTCGAGCGAGCGAGCAATCGGCGTTCGTCAGCCTCACAATGGGTGTGGTGCTTATCGCCTACGATGTCGCTGCGCTGAACACGGGCTGCTCCTACTTAGCAGTCTGGGCGTGGAGCGCCATCGCGCTGCTCGCCAGTCTAATCCAGCATGACGCACGGCTGTTCACGTCTGCCCATGCGGGCGTCACCGTCGCGACCGTGTTAAGTGTCGTACAGGTGTTTGCCTGGAGCGACTCGACACTCGTCGGACGCAACTTATGGTGGCATCCGATCGTCGACCAAACGCTGATCATCTCGCTCGCCTTGCTCGGTGTGCTGGCGGCGGTACTGCGACGCGTGGCTCGAGAACGACTCGCAGAGTCGTCTGCTTGGCGCGGCGTGTTGTTACCGCCCTGGCCCACGGTCGATCGCTTGACAACCGATCTCGTCGTCGTGGCTCAGTCATGCATGGCACTCACCGTCGCCGCGCCGGTCGTGGCGTTCGAGCTATCCAGCCGCGCGGTGGTGAGCGACCTCGATTCGTTGGCCTGGTCGAGTTGGACTCCCGATTCGGTCGCTTGGCCCGCCTGGCTGGCGTTCGCCAGTTGCTTAGCGGCCCTCGTCGCCTTGAGCCGGGAACGCCCCGCGATCCATCATGCCGCGACGACCGTCGGGGTGATGTTCACCGGCTGCTTGTGGCTCGCCGCGAGTCAGCCGACCTGCGGGGCGTCGACCTTGCGCTGGTCGGCTGCCGTGTTCTTGCTCCTGGGCGCGATGTTGAGTTGGAACCGACACCGGCTCGCCGCGTGGTTCCAACTCTGCGGCTGGGAAGGGGGCGCGTTCGATCACGCCATCTCGCGCGGAGCGCGTCGTGCCGTGCTGCTGACGCTCCCCATCGCCACGATCATCGGCCTCACGCTGCTGCGTACCGGCTTGGCGATCAACCGTGTGAATGTCCACGACGTGGCGAATGACAGCTTCTTCGCTCACATCGGCCGCGAGGCTTCGTACCTGTCGCCGCTCTGCGCCATCATCGTGGTCCTCGTCGGTTACGCGATCCGCGAGCGGCACGGAGCATATGCCCTTGGCGGCGGTTTGACGGTCGTGCTCACCACCTCGCTGGCTTATATGCTAGGGCAGATCGGCTCGACGCAGAGCGCGTGGTCGCAGTGGATCGAGTTCGGGCAGTTCAACACCTTTACGGCCGCCAGCTACGCGATCGCTTGGTACTTGTGGCTGCAATGGCGACACCGCCAAGACGATACACCGGTCGAGCCACTGAACCCGTGGTTGAGTGTGCAGCTGGTCATGACTGCGTCCTTCCTGCTGCTCTACAGCCTCGTCACCGGTTTGAAGTTCCTCGATAGCGTGACGCCGATCTCGACGGTTCTCGCCCCGACTGTCGGCGTGCGTGGCCTCGTGGGCTGTTTGATCGCTTGGGTAGCGTTGAAAAGACCGTGGGGAGTGACGACTTACGCCCGCTCGTTGACCGCGACGACGTTGAGCCTGCTATGTGCTAGTACCCTGATCGCAGCGCAACTCACCGCCTGGGTGTCGTGGGGCTACCTCGCGTGGATCATCGGCCTGGCGCTGAGCGGCGCGGCGGTGTTGACCCTCGCTTGGCGCACGAACACGCCGCATCGCACGGCCGTGACGCTCAACACGCTGTGGGTCATCGCCCTGCTGTGGCTCGTCTCCTTCGTCGCGGTCTTTAACCGCGATCCGAACGTCAACGATTGGGCGATGATCGCCGCGGCCGGGTGTTGGTTGCTGATGTCGACACTCGCCTGCTGGTCACTCAGGCGACGCTTCGTGTATTTGGCGGCCGGCTTGTTCTATTATCTGGCATTCCTGTTTCACGAGTTTGTACTCGACTCGCTGCTGCAATTCCCCGCGCGCGTCGGAGCGTCGAACCTCGTGGTCTGGCTCTTAGGCGTGGGGCTCGTGCCGGTCGTGTTCTCGTGGTGGCTCGAGGTCCGCTGGCGACCGACGCGCACGGCGACACCCGCTCGTGGCGGAGTCGCGTTTCATCGGCTCGCTTCCTGGGCTGGGCTCGCCCTGTTGTTGTTCATAGCCCTGGGGCATGTCGTCTCGGATCGGCCTTGGGAGCGGCACGAGTGGTCGAGCGCGTTCGCCTGGAGTGCTTGGAGCAGCGTGTTCGCCGGGCTCGTGTTGCAGCTATGGGATCCACGAGCGCGCGGGGGCATGTTCGCGCTGTACCTCACGGGCGTGGCGGCGATCGGCTTGGCGATCGGACAACTCGACCTGCGGCCGGAAATGACCCAATGGCTGCTCACCAGCCTGCTGGCCACTTATGCGATCCTCACGAGTTACTTGTGGAGCCGACGCGCCGAACTGCTCGCGTTTGCCCAGCGATTGGGCATCGAACCCTCCAGCGACGACCCGCTGCTGGGCATGTCGTGGCTGCTGCCGCTGAACGTGCTCATGGCCCTGGGGGTGATCGTGAGCGCCTTCGCGCTCGACTTGCGATTGGATGAGCAGGCACTGCGGATCATGTCGGGCAAGGCGGCCGTGTTGCAAGTGGTGACCATCGCCCTGCTGGCGCGAGGCGCTCGCCGTTCGCTGTTGCAACGGCTGACACTGTGTGTTGGCGTGCTCGGCGCGGTGGCCTGGGGTTGGGCCTGGCCCGACCCACACATCGAAGCGCCATGGATTCATCGAACGGTCATCGTGCTCGCCGTGCTGGTCGTGGCGATGATCGTCTACGGACTCGGTCTCGCCAAGCTGCTGAAGAACGATAGCGATTGGACCCGCGCGGCTCAGGCGCTGGTTCCCGAGTTGTTCGCGCTCTGCCTGGTGTCGATCGCCATCGTGCTGGGGATCGAAATCTATTGGGTGTCGCACGACATGAGGGTGGTCATGCGCCCGGCGGCGATTGGCGCGGTGGCGGCGGCATTGGCCTTGCTCGTCGGCGCGTCGCTCGTGGCGGCACTCGTACCGGGACGCGATCCATTCCAACTCAGCGAACGAGGTCGCACGGCCTATGTGTACGCGGCCGAGGGCTTGCTCGTGCTGCTCTTGACCCACATTCGGCTCAGTATGCCCTGGCTGTTCCACGGCTTCTTCAGCCAATTCTGGCCGCTGATCGTGATGGCGATCGCGTTTGTCGGCGTCGGGCTCGGCGAAGTGTTCCGGCGACAGGGGCGGCGCGTCTTGGCCGAGCCGCTCGAACGAACCGGCGCACTCATGCCGCTGCTCCCTGTGCTCGGCTTTTGGGTCGTCGGCTACCGGGTGAATTATTCGGGGGTGCTGCTCGTCGTCGGCGCGTTGTATGGCGTGCTGGCCATGATGCGCAAGAGCTTTGGGTTCAGTATTCTCGCGGCGCTCGCGGCCAACGGCGGACTGTGGTACCTGCTGCAAAATAGCGCGGGGTACGGGCTCGCCGAGCATCCGCAGCTATGGCTCATTCCGCCGGCCCTGTGCGTGCTCGTGGCCGCGTACCTGAACCGCTCGCGGCTCAGCGACGAACAAATGACGATGCTCCGCTACCTGACCAGCACGACGATCTATGCCTCGTCGACGGCCGACATCTTCCTCAAGGGAGTGAGCGAAGCGCCCTATTTGCCCCTCGTGCTCGGCGGCTTGGCGATCGTCGGCGTACTCGCGGGCATTGTGCTGCGCGTGCGCGCGTTCCTGTTCCTGGGCGCGTCGTTCCTGGTGCTCTCGCTGCTGACGATTATCTGGTACGCGGCGGTCGACTTGCAGCAGACCTGGTTGTGGGCCGCCTCGGGTATCGTCACCGGCATCGCGATCATCGCCGTGTTTGCCGTGTTCGAGAAGAAACGAGACGACGTGTTGCGTGTGCTCGACGAGCTCAAACGTTGGAAAGCCTAAGAGCGCCGGTCACCATGTCCGTCGCAGAAGTATGATCGACGGAAGAGCTAACCACAGAGACACCGAGTTCATAAGCAGCGGGGTGGAGGAGCGGAGGAGTCGAGGGGAAGTGAATTGAATGCTGCTCTTACCCCTCCACTCCTCAGCCCCACCGCTCCTCCACGGTGACCGTCACACGAAACGCATATTTACGGACGTCTTGGCGGCGTCACAAGGTCGATGCTCTTGGCATTGTTCACTTCGACCCGATTGCTCGAGGGCCAGAAACGAATCTCGCCGGCGCTCATTTTCGAGTCGGGCGAGTTGGGCTGGGCGCGATAATTCAGCTGCGCCTCGCTGCGGCCGTTCCCCTCGAGCACAAGCAGCCCTTTGGACTGCGTGTACTTGAGTTTCGCGGCGCGGGCCGTGAACGTGTTTCCCTCGACCACGGCGTTCCCTTCGGCAAGCATCTCGACGAACTTCTCGGTGGCGACGCTCCCTGTCAACTGGGCCAGCGAGAGCTTGTCGCTCGTCAGCAACAACGTGCGGCCGGTGGGGTCGACTCGATCGGGATCGATTTCCTGTCGCCAATCGAGGACCGGCCCGTAGACAGTTCGCACGGTGTGCTCGAAGGTCAGTTGCCGCTGATTGAGGTTGCCGCTCAAGCCCCCTTGGAACTCGACCCCGACGTAGACGAGCCCTTTTTCCTTTTTGTTCGGATCACTCTGCTGTTGTGGCGGAGGGTTTTGAGCCGGACCGCCCAAGGGAGCGCCGAGCGGATTACTGCTCCCTTCGAGACGGACACTTTTGACCCAACCGGGCCCGACGGCCGTGACCTGCCCGGTGGCGCGTTGCATCGTGAGCTCGGCGACTTGTAGACGATCAACACTCACGAGCACATTGTTCTCGAACGTGGGGCTCTCGAGCAGTGCTCCTTCCTTGCAGGCGATGAACGCCACGTCGGGGCGCCCCTGCGGCGGGTTGTTTGGGCCACTCGGTTGATTCGCGCCGCCGAGCTGGATCGCTTGCGAGAGAGTGACTTCGAGCACTTCCGTGTCGAGCCGCTGCTGTGCCTGCCGGGCTTGCACATGACGCTCGAAACGAGCGACTCGACCGTTGAATTGGAGTCGACCTTGCCAGGTGACTTCCAACGGCTGGGGTTGCGCGAGGGGCTGACCATTCGGATCGCGATCGACTTGCAGGCTCATGTCGCCGGCCCCGTCGGTCCAGATGGCGTTGGTCAGTCGATTGAAGTGCAGCGCGGCGCTGTTGAGCGTCAGACCACGTCCCACGACATGAGCCGGTCGGCCGCGAATCGTGACGACCTGTTCGTTTGTGCGTTGTTGGGTCATCGTGAGGTGATCGCCGGTGATTTGCAGCGAGGCTTGACCATCTTCCGCCGCGTTCATCTCGCGGACCCGTACATCATGTTCGACGAACACTTCCGACAGTTCGAGTTGCTTGCCTTGCAGCGGTCGGGCGCGCAGCCGCAGTAACTCGCCTTCGACAAAGATACGTCCCTGGCCCCCCTCGCCCCTGGTGGGAGAGGGGACGGGGGTGAGGGGGCCCTGCTCGATCGGTGCGATTTGGGCCAGAATGTGGTTCGGCACCAGGGCGCCCAGCGCCGGCTTGCCATACTCGAACCAGGCTTGAAGCTGGCTCACCGCGGCGACGATTTGCGGTGAGTCGATCCGCACCTTGCCAATCGAGAGTATCCGATCAGGGAGCAGTTCGAGCTTTTGGGCCGCGCCGGGATCGGCTCCCGAGGTGCGAGATTCCCACATCCAGACATGCAGTTCGTCGGCGTCGATCGTGCCGCGCCCGTCGACATGCACATGGGCGTCCCCTTCGAGCGACATCACATGCTGCCGCTCGTGGGGTCGAAAATGCAATTGGCGTGACCAACGGGCCTCGAACGTCTGCGCCGGATCGTTGGGGGTCGAGCCGCGCACCCAGCCGGCCCCTTTAACCAACACGCGGCCAAGTTGCCGCGACTCGTCGGGCTGAAAGAACACGTCTGGCCCGTGCAACTCGCGCGTGCCTTGCTTTAAAATCACCTCGCGATTGTCTCGCAACGTCGCCGCGCCGCTCACGATATCGTAATCGACCTGCGCGGCTCGCACGTCGACCTGATTCGAAGGGACCTGAATGACGACCGGCTGACCAAAACAGGTCATGCGAATGGGCTGCATCTTCTCCATGCCCGATGGCATGGCATTCTTGGGGGCTTGCAACGATGCGTCGACGACCTTCGGCTCTTTCGAGAAGTAAATCGTGAGCAGCTCGCAGTCGAGTTGATCGACGGGGCCCATGGGGTTGAGCCGCGTGACGACGACATTGTTTTGGAATGTGGCAACGTGATCGACGAACTCGAAACGAAACGGTCCCTGACAGCGCACTTCGACCGGCGGGTTGGGTTGATGGGCGGCGGATGGTTTCGCAGGGGTGCTGCCGGCGAACAGGTCCCCTTTGAACGATTCGAGATGCAACTTGACGTTGCTCGTAAGTTCAAGGGCCAGCAGACCGTGGTAGCCTTCGTCTCGCCGCTTCGAGGCGAGGTCGATCTTGAGACGCTGTCCCTCGCCACGATTGGGCCCCCAACTGAAATAGACCGGCTGCGCCGACCAGATCTGTTCGGGCCGCAGTTCCACGTTCGTTGCATGCACGAGCAGATCGTCTTCCTTGCCGGGGGATTTTTGATCGCTGTAGATCGTCACGTTGCCAACGAGTTGACCGCCGACGAGTTTGCCGATGGTCCCTTTCGCCAAATCAAACGGTGTGTCGAAGTGCAACACGGCCGAGTCGCGCTCGGGTGACGAGCGAACGATGATCGCGCGGCGGTCGCGTTCGGCTTTTTGCTCTTCGGTCGCGCCCGGCTCCTCTTCGCCGAGCAGCACAATCGTGCAGGGCCAAAGTCTGACGCGCGTGCGATCTTCAAGAATCTGATACTCGTTGACGAACAGCAAGGTTGTGGCATTCTCGAGCATCACGTTGCTGGTGAGTTCCCAATCGCCGGGCTTAAACCAACGCAAGAGACGCGAGTCGACCGGCGGAGATTTTTTGAGTTCGTCGTCGACCGGATCGTCGGGGACAATGGCGATCGGCGGCGGCTCGATGAATGGCACGACCGTATGCGCGTAGACCCAGTAAGCCCCGAGCAGGACGACTAGTGCGACGGTGCTGCGAAACAAACTGGTGGCCATGACTCGATCGGGGCATCCTTGCCGCGAACAGCGGGTCGTTACGTTACGACTCGAAGGCTGGGAGCAGGTCGTCCCAGCGGCGTTGGTTTTTCAAAATCAACTCGACTGTCTCGCGCACCGCGCCGTGACCGCCCCCTAGATTCGTCACGTATCGCGCTGCCAACCGCACCTCGCTACATGCGTCGGCGACGGCCACCCCCAGCCCTACATACTTGATCGCCGCGAGGTCGGGCAGATCATCACCCAAATAGCAGGCCTGTTCCGGTTTGAGGCCTAGCGTGGCCAGCACTTCCTTCACGGCCAGCAATTTGCGCTCGGTCCCTTGGCGCACGATGTCGATGCCCAACTCGGCCGCCCGCATGTTGACAATGTGCGAGTTGCGCCCGGTGATGATGCCAAATCGGCCGCCGGCACGCTTCCAGAGCTTGATCCCCTGCCCGTCGCGAATGTGGAACCGCTTGCTCTCGATCCCTTCGTTGTCATAGATCACACCGCCGTCGGTGAGTACGCCGTCGACGTCCGAGAGGATCACCTCGATCGGTTGGCAGAACTTGGTTAACGACATGATACGCTCGCTCGAAAACTCATCGTCGGATCGGTCACTCGGTTCATTGTACCGTTTCAGGTTCCTTCGTCAGGCAATAGGCCGATTAAATCGGTGATATCGAGCAAGCCGTGGGGTCGGCCCTGACGGTCGACCACTGGCAACTCGCTGAACTTCCGCTCGGCGAGGATCGTCAGTGCGTCGACGAGCCGCGAGCCGCTCGCGACCGTGATCGGACGCTGAGTCATTCGCTCTCCCACCGGCCGATCGAGCGCGTGATCGGCGCGGCCTTCAAACACCCGAGCCAAATCGCTGTCGGTGAATAGTCCGCAGAGCCCCCCCGACTCGTCGACGAGCATGATCGCGCCGGTTCGCCGGCCCGGTCGAGCAAGATCGGCGAACACGTCGCGGATCGTTTGCGAGGCGCGGGCCACGCGGCACTCATCGATCGGCCGCATGTGATCGTCGACCGAACTGAGCTGCCGGCCTAGTTGACCCGCCGGATGCACGCGAGCAAAATCGGCTCGACCAAATTGCCGCTCGCGACTCACAACCAGAGCCAGTGCGTCACCGATGGCGAGCATCGCGGTCGTGCTTGTGCTGGGAGCCAACCCGAGTGGGCAAGCCTCCTGAAGCGGGCCCAACTCGATGGTCACCGTCGCCGCGCGCGCCAGCGCGTTGCGGCTGTGCGACGTGACCGCGATGATCGGCAAGCGTAACTTGTGCAGCGACGGTAACAGTCGCACGATCTCCTCGGTTTCGCCGCTATGCGACAGGAGCAACACGCAGTCGTCGCCGCGCACGCGCCCCAGGTCGCCGTGGACCGCCTCGCCGGGGTGGAGAAACAGGCTCGCGGTGCCAGTCGAGGCAAACGTGGCCGAGATCTTTTGGCCAATCAAGCCCGCCTTGCCCATGCCGCTGACGATCACCTGGCCCGAGCACTCGACGATCAACCGCACGGCGTCACAGAACGAACCGTCGAGCCGCTGCGCCAACTTGGCCAGGGCGTCGCTCTCGAGCTGCACAATCTCGCGCGCGTGGCGGAGCTGTTCCAAAGGGGTGAGCGGCACGAGCCGCGAGGCAGCCGAGTTGTTCATGGCATCATCCTTGAGCCGGAGCGCAGAGCGTGCTGGCGTGCATGAGCACACGGGCCCGCTAACAGCGGCTCGCGGATTGTAGTCCGACGGGGCTCGCGGAACAATGCGGAGTGGCGTGCTAGCACCGGCGAATTTAGGGGCAGTCCGTCTCCCTCACGCCGACAAACGTCCCTTGTCGGCTGCGAGCGTTTTGCCTATTCTCTCTCGCCCGATCGTCTCTTCTGCGCTCTTGGATCTCGCCTATGGCACTCGTGCCACTTCATCTCCGGCTCACGGCGCTAAGCGTCGTCATGTGCGCCCTCGGCGGCTGCGCTGTGCCTTGGTGGAGGAGCGCGGCCGTCAGCCCGCGGGACTTTGAAGCTGCGGCTAAGGAGACACCTCCGGCCAACGCTACCACGAGCCCCTATGGTAAATCGCGCGACGAACTCACGCGGGTCGAGAGCCAATACGGACGCTCGAGCGATCCGGCCGATGCCAAGTCGATCGAGAGCAAGTCGAGCGACGCGCGACAATCCATCGACGAGAACAAGCAAGCCCTGCGTGATGTGCTCGGGCAACTCAAAGCTCAAGGAGCCATCGACGACACAGCGCTTGCCGAGATGCTCAAAAGTGTGAACGAACTTGAACCATCGATGGTCAAGCACTTAACCTGGATGTACCGTGCGACGCTCAACGATCTGAGCAAGCACACCGCTTCGGCTGAGCCTGCTCCCCGCGCGGCTGCTGCGGCCGCGACGCAGGCGACGAGCACGGAAACCGTGAGCCAACCGACCGCGTCAACCACCGACAAGCCGGCGAGCAAAAGTGCGTCGACGCACCAACCCAAGTTGGTTGCTGCGGAGAAACCGGTCGCGGAGTCGATCGCAGAGCCGGCGAAAGCTCAAGCCGAGCCCGTGCAAAAGACGGTGACGGCTCCGACCGAGGCGGCTCAAACGACTCAGCCCGTCGAACCGACGCCGCTCGATTTTACTCAGTCGTTGGCACGGTCGATCACGGCGCTCGAGAAGAACAGCGGCAGCGCGACAAGCGACAAGAGCGTGTTGCGTTCACAGGCCTTGTTGCGGATGCTTTACCTCACGGCTGGGCGACGCGAGGACGCGCTGCGACCCATCGAAGGATTGAACGAAACCGAGCAGGAGTTTTGGACCCACCAGCTGTACGCCTTGTCGACGTATCTTGACGACGAACGATTGACCGACCCGATGCGGCGCAGCGCCGAGGCGAGCCGACACTTGGATCAAGCCGCGCGACGACTACACGAGAGCGCGGGCCTGACGGTGCGCAATCTCACGTTCTGCTCGGCCGTGAGCAGCTATGGCGTTTATACGCCAATGTCCAAGGGCGAGGTCAAGCCTGGCCAGCAGTTGCTGCTCTACGCCGAGGTTGAGAACTTCACCAGCCGCGAGACGCCACAGGGCTACCATACCGCGCTTAAGGCCCGGTATCAGATTCTCGATGCCAAGGGGACCAAGGCCGACGAACACGAGTTTCCCGTGACCGAGGAGCACTGTCAGAATCCGCGGCGCGATTATTTCGTGCGCTACTTCCTGACCGTGCCTCAGCGACTGTACGATGGCAAGTACACGTTGCAGGTGACGGTCGAGGATACGCTGGGCAACAAGGTCGGCCAGGGCTCGATCGACATGCACGTGAAGCAGCAGCCCAAGTAGTGCCGCATGGAAACATTCGATTTGCTGGTCATTGGCGCCGGAGGCATCGGCAGCGCCGCGCTCTACGAGGCCGCGCGGCGTGGCGTGCGCGTGTTGGGCATGGATCGCTTTCCGCCCGGCCACGATCGAGGCAGCTCGCATGGCCAGACCCGCATGATCCGGCAGGCCTATTTCGAGCATCCCGATTATGTGCCGCTCGTGCTCCAAGCCTACCGGCAATGGGCCGAGTTGGAACAGCGACGCGGCGAGCAACTGTATTTCGAGACCGGCTTGCTCGAGATCGGTCCGCGCGATGGCGTGGTGGTGCCGGGCGTGTTGGCCAGCGCACAACAGCATCAGCTTGAAGTCGACTCACTGAGCGCGGCTGACGTGCGGCGGCGGTTCCCCGGCTTCCGCATGAGCGATGACTTGGCCGCGGTCTTCGAGCGTCGTGCGGGCTACCTGCGCGTCGAGGCGTGTGTCGTGGGGCACATCGAAGAAGCGCAACGGCTCGGCGCTCATTTTCGGTGCGACGAGGCGGTCGAACGCTGGCACGTCGACGGACAAAACGTCATCATCGAAACCCATCGCGGCCGATACTCGGCTCGACGCGCGATTGTGACCGCCGGAGCTTGGGCCGGCCAATTGCTCAGTACGCTGCGCGGGTCACTCGAGGTGCGCCGCAAACCACTGTACTGGTACCAAACGACGGCCGATCATTTTCGCCGCGAGAACGGCTGTCCCGCGTTTCTCTATGAGGCACCGCAGGGCATCTTCTACGGCTTTCCGCAAATCGATGCGCGCGGCATGAAGATCGCTGAACACACGGGCGGCCGCGTGGTTGACGATCCCTTGCAGGTCGACCGTACGCTCGACCGCGCCGATCAAGCTCGGGTCGAGGCGTTCGCGGCCGAGTACATGACGGGCCTGAGTCACGTTTGCAACGAGCACGCGACCTGCATGTACACGATGAGCCCCGACCAGAACTTTGTGGTCGATCGGCTGCCAGAGCATCCACAGATTGTCTTTTGCGCGGGGCTATCGGGGCACGGCTTCAAATTTGCCCCTGCCCTGGGCCAAGCCCTGGTCGAGCTGGCCCTCGACGGCCAGACCAGCTTGAGCGTCGGATTTTTGTCGGCCGCAAGGCTGCAATAGGATCCGCTCAATAATCGTTGGACGACCGCTGGTCGCTCGTTTAGACTGTGGGCTCTTGCCCAGTTGTTGTTCGCTCCCTCCTGTTCCATCGACCGGGGATACCCACGCCATGCTTGCTCGCCTGTTCGCCGTCTTGGTTCTCACGCTCGTCACATTGTTCACCGTGTCTGCCTCAGCGGCCGAGGTCTCGCTCGACAAGACCGAGCAGGGCTACGCCGTGAAAATCGACGGCAAGTTGTTTGCTGAATACGTCATTCTCTCGGGCAACAAGCCCATCGTGTGGCCGATCATTGGCCCCACCGGCAAGTCGATGACCCGCGCGTACCCGATGCAAGACGTCGATGGCGATCGGAAGGACCATCCGCATCACCGCTCGTTGTGGTTCTCGCACATGGAAGTCAACGATTGGAATTTTTGGGCCGAGGCGGCAAGCTACGGCAAGAAGTCGAGCGAAGCGACTCAAAAGCTCGGGCTGACCAAGCACCGGGAGTTCAAGCTGGCCAAGGTCGACGGTGGCCGGGCGCTCATCACGACGCTCAACGATTGGCTCGCCCCGAATGGCTCGAAGGTGCTGGAAGACGAGCGGCGGTTGGCCTTCTTTGCCACGGCCGACAGTCGCGTGATCGACTTTGATATCGATCTGACCGCGACGAATGGACCGGTCAAGTTTGGCGACAACAAGGACGGTGTCTTCGGCGTTCGCGTGCCCACGAGCATGGACGTCGAAAGCAAGTTGGGTGGCAAGATCGTCAACAGCGAGGGTCAAGTCGACAAAGACGCCTGGGGCAAGGCAGCCAAGTGGTGCGACTATTTTGGACCCGTTCAGGGCGAAACCCTCGGCTTGGCCATCTTGAATCACCCGTCGAGCTTCCGGTACCCGACACCGTGGCACGTGCGGACCTACGGGCTGTTCGCGGCCAATTGCTTCGGGCTGCACGATTTCGCGCCGAACACGTCGGCCGACGGCAGCTACACACTCCCGGCGGGGGAGAAACTCAAGTTCCGCTACCGTGTCGTGCTGCACAAGGGGGACGACAAACAGGCCAAGATCGAAGACGCCTTTACGGCCTACGCAAAGGAAGCGAAGTAGAGTCGTCTATCTCGCGGATCACGCGACAGGGATTGCCGGCGGCAAAGACGCCCGAGGGAATGTCGCGCGTGACGACGCTGCCGGCGCCGATCACGGTCTTCGCGCCGATCGTTACGCCCGGACAAATAATCGCTCCGCCGCCGACCCAAACATCGGCGCCGATCTCGACCGGTTTGCCATACTCCTGTTCGCGGCGTAGCGCGGCGTCGAGGGGATGCATGGCCGTGTAGATTTGCACGGCCGGCCCGAACAAGGTGTAGCTGCCGACCGTCACCCGGCACACGTCCAGCACGATGCAGTTGAAGTTGAAATACACGCGCTCTCCCAGAGAGATGTTCGTACCGTAGTCACAGTAGAACGGCGGCTGCATCCAGACGCTGTCTCCCCCGTGCCCCATGAGCTGCGTGAGGATGCGGCGCCGCATCTCCTGATCGGACTCGTGCGAGGCGTTCAGCTCTTGACACAAATCGCGTGCCCGGACACGGGCCTGCACCAACTGCGTGTCGTGCGGGTCGTACAGTTCGCCGGCCAACATCTTCTCCCATTCGCTCGGCATCGTGTCTCCGCAGTCAGAAGTTGAATTAGGCAATCGTTCGTCGGAAGCTGGTCTCGTAGGCAACGTTGCCGTTTACGTCGCGGAGCTGAAAGACAATTTCGCTCTGCTGGCCGGCGGGACGCACGTCGACACAGAGAAAGCCTCCCTGTACGCGATGGAAGCGATGGAACTTCGCGTCATAGCCGGGGCTACCGCTGGCATGCGAGTCACTGGCCGGGCCGACACTAAACTCGCGCAAGCCGGTCTCCGGATGAACCGAGTAATACTGCCAGTGTCGATCGCCGTTGATGACGAAGAAATTCTCGCTCACGTGTGACTGGATCCACGCGCGCAATTCATTCCCCTCGTGGGCAAATCCCTCGTTGGAATGGTTGTCGTTTTTGCCCTTAGGTCGGTCGGGACCCACGAGCGGCGTGGGACTGATGAGCACCTTCCAGGTTGCGTCGCTCTGCTGGACCGATTGCTTGAACCAAGCCTTTTGCTCGGCGCCCCAAATGGTTTTTTCAGGTCCGTCGAGCAACGTGTTCTGCGAGCGAAAGTCTCGACCCTCGGCGAGCCAGACTTGCAAGTCGCGCCCCCAGCGGTAGGTCCGATAGGCACTTCCCGCCCCCAGAGGCGCTTGCTGCCGGAAGATCTCTTGTCCGGCGGCAAAAGTAAGCTCGCCGACTTTCATGCCCGGCCAAGAGTCGTTCGTCAGCACGTCATGATCGTCCTTGAGCCAATAGGTCGACGTGCTGCCGAGCAGAGCCATCAAGCGCGGC
>CAYLYE010000086.1:0-23476 GCA_964387325.1 uncultured Planctomycetaceae bacterium | reverse complement strand
TCACCGAGAAATACGACGAGGTCGTGCTGGTCCGCGATATCAGCTTCAACAGCGTCTGCGAACATCATCTACTGCCGTTCATGGGACACGCGCATATCGGTTACCTGCCGAACGGTCGCGTGATTGGACTGAGCAAGCTGGCCCGAGTGGTCGAGAGCGTTGCGCGTCGGCCTCAAGTCCAAGAACGGATGACCGAAACGATCGCCGACCTACTGGTCTCGGAACTCGACGCCAAGGGGGTGGCCGTCGTGATCGAGGCGACCCACACGTGCATGACGATCCGCGGCGTGCGCAAGCCGGGGAGCTTGTGTCTCACCTCGGCTATGCGCGGCATCTTCCGCTCGCATGTCTCCAGTCGGGCTGAGGTGATGACGCTGATCTACGGTAACCGGACTTAACGCCCTGCGTCAGATCGAGCGTCGACCACCATGCAATTGCTCGTGCAGTTTCTGTTGCGGCTCTCGTTTGGCATGTGCGCCGCAATGGCCGTCACGCCGCCACGACTCGTCACGAGCGGTTACTACCGCAACAACTCATATGTCGTGCTGGGGCTCAGTGTGCTGGCGTCGCTGATGACCTATGGCACGCTGCAATTCTGGCCCGCTCTCGCCGTGGCGATACTCAGCTACGCGGCAGCCGTGTGCTGGCTTTATGAAATGCCCCGACAGGGAGTGATCGCGCTCGTACTCACGGCACTGGCCGCGCTCATCGGCTGCTGGGGAGATTTCTCCGGTGGGAAGATCCTCTCGCTGCTTGAGTCAGCGTCATCGGGATTGGTGCTCGGAACGACCATGGCCGCGATGCTCCTTGGGCACTGGTACCTCAACTCGCCGGGAATGAAAATTGCACCGCTGCAAACGCTCGTCCGACTCATGATCGTAGCGATTGTTGTTCGGGCGGTGCTCAGCGCCGTGGGACTGGGCTTGCACTGGGCCGATGCGGGATCGCCGACGTCGACACAACTTTCGCTGCTCGCCCTACGCTGGCTCGCAGGCTTGGTGGGGGCCGCGACCGCCGCGATCTTCAGCCTGAAAACGCTGGAAATTCCGAATACGCAAAGCGCCACCGGCATTCTCTACGTCGGCGTGATCGGCACTTTCCTCGGAGAAATGACCGCCGCGCTACTGTCAGCCGAATTGTCCTGTCCAGTATGATAGAGTGTCTGTGAGCGACTCGTCGTTGTGGATTGATTACAAATGAGCTAACCACAGAGACGCCGAGGACACAGAGTTGAAAAACAGAGGAGTTGAAAAGCAGAAGAGTCGAGGAGCACGGGAGTGGAGGCGGTTCGATTGCCTGAACTTCCCTAAGATGACTGGTAGCCCTTATTTTGATAACAAGTTACTCTCCCCACTCCTCAGCACCTCGACTCCTCCACCGTTCTCTGTGTCCGCGGTGCCTCGGTGGTTAGCGCTCCTTTGAAAACACACTCACCATGAACGTCACCTTCTGCTGTCCTCAGTGCTCGCAAAGTGTGCGGATCGATTTTGAGCCCAGTGCGACCGCGATTCAGTGTCCTGCCTGTGGAGTTGATTTGCCTGTCAAAGATGGGGACTTGCAAGGGGCGCATGTTCAACATTGCCTGATTTGTCCCAGCGAAGAACTGTTCACCCGTAAAGATTTTTCGCAGCGACTGGGCGTGACGATCGTTCTCACGGGGTTCGCGATCAGCACCTGGGCGTGGTTCAACTACTACATTTACGTGTCGTATGGGGTGCTGTTCGTCACGGCGTTCATCGACATTGTGCTGTATCTGACGATGGGAGAGTGCCTGAACTGTTATCGCTGTCACGCCGTCTATCGGGGCACCGACCTCTCGTCGCATAAGGTCTTTGACTTAGCCACGCACGAACGCTACCGACAGCTCAACGCGCGGCTGACACCGTCTCAGAGCACATCACACTCCAGTTGAAAGAGGAACACGCCGCGTGGCGGACCCCGATCGTCAACATATCGCTGAAGACCTCAGTGGACTGGTGCGCGGTGACGTGTTCGCCGACGACGTGCATGTGCAGATGTACGCCAGCGATGCGAGCAACTATCAGATTGTCCCGCTGTGCGTCGTGCGCCCCGTGTCGATCGACGACGTGGCTGTCGTGGTCAAATATGCTGCCGAGCACCGGATCAGTATCCATGCGCGCGGCGCGGGGACCGGTCTCGCCGGCGAATCTCTCGGCTCGGGCATCGTCATCGACTTCGCCTGCCACATGCGACGCGTGCTGCGAACCGATTACGATCAGATCACCGTGCAACCGGGTCTTGTACACGAACGGCTGAACGCGTTTCTACGCAAGAGTGGCCGCCAGTTTGGACCCGATCCAGCCACGAGCCATGTGACCACCATGGGCAGCGTCGTGGCGGTCGATGGCTCCGGCAGCCGATTTCTTGTGCATGGCTCGACCCGTAAGCATGTGCAACGATTGAGCGTCGTGCTCGCCGACGGGACGGTGCTCGACGTCGGGCGCGAACCGCTCGTCGACGGAGTCAGCCGCGACCCGCACGATCGCAAACGCGAGTTGATCAATCAACTCGTCGATGTCCTGCGTCGCGACGCTGACTTGATTCGCAAGCATCAGCCTAAAAGTCTGGTCAATCGTTCGGGCTATCATTTGCTCGACGTGCTGGGGCCAACCTGTCTCGACCTGCCGCGGTTAATGACCGGTTCGGAAGGGACCTTGGCGTTGTTCACCGAGATCACGCTCGCCACGCAACCGCTAGCGCGGCACGCATCGGTCGCGCTGATGTTCTTCGAGAGTCTTGACAAGGCGGCTCGGGCCGTCACCGAGATCCAGGCGTTTCGCCCTAGCGCTTGCGACTTGATGGATCGACGACACTTGAGCTTGGCGCGTGAAAAAGAGCCTCGCTACGATGGTGTGCTGCCCGAAACGGCCGAGGCGCTGTTGTTTGTCGAGGTCGAGGGGAACGACGTTTCGGAGGTCCGCGATCGGATGCGGCAACTCGTCGAGCGCGTGCGGCATCGCCGCCGCTTGGCGTTCGACTCGCGCATTGCGACCGGCGACGAAGAGATACGCTTCTTTTGGTTGTTGGCGCGCAAGACGACCCCCACGCTTTTGCGTCTCAAAGGCTCGACGCGTGCTTTGCCATTTGTCGAGGACTTTGCGATTCCGCCCGACGCTCTGGGCAAGACGCTCGTCGAATTGCAGAACATTCTCAAGCGGCATCAGGTCACCGCGACGCTGTTCGCCCACGCGGGGCACGGACAATTACACCTGCGGCCGTTCCTTGACCTCAGCGACCCCGGTCACATCAAAACAATGGAGGCCTTGGCCGAGGATATCTACACGGCCGTGTGGAGCGTCGGCGGTACGATCAGCGGTGAGCATGCCGATGGCTTGAGTCGGTCGTCATTCGTAGCTCGACAGTACGGCGAGCTTTACCGTACGTTTCGCGATGTGAAACGGATCTTCGACCCACACAATATTTTCAACCCTGGCAAGGTCATCACCGACCAGAGTGATTTACTGACACTGAATTTGCGCCCGCGCTGGGGGACCGAACTTACCGCAACCCCTTCGGCGGTGACGAGTGATGAACCTCCCGCGGTCGCCAAGCCGCAGGTTGTGCCGTTGCAACTTAACTGGCACGAAAACGAACTTGAACAAGCCGCGCGGGCTTGTAACGGCTGTGGCGCATGTCGCTCGCAAAGCAGCGAGGTGCGGATGTGTCCCATCTTTCGTTTTTTGCCCGCCGAGGAAGCTTCGCCCCGCGCCAAGGCCAATCTCATGCGCAGCGTGTTGAGCGGACAGATCTCGCCGGACGCGATTCAATCGCAGGCGTTCAAAGAGGTCGCCGATCTGTGCGTGAATTGCAAGATGTGTCGGCTCGAGTGCCCTGCCGGTGTTGATATCCCCAAAATGATGATCGAGGCCAAGGCGGCCTACGTTGCCCACGATGGCTTGCGGTTCGGCGATTGGGTTCTCACGCGGCTCGACTTGTTCAGCAGCCTCGGCAATTACTTTAGTCCGATCGCAAACTGGGCGATCTCGAATCGCCAAATGCGTTGGTTCCTTGAAAAGACCTTAGGCCTAGCCCAGGGTCGCAAGTTGCCACGATTTGCTCCGCGGAGCTTCATTCGCTGGGCTCATCGCCGCCGGCTCACTCGACCGCCGCGGCGCAGCGGCCGCAAAGTTCTTTGCTTCGTTGACACGTTCGCCAACTACCACGACCCCGCCTTGGCTGAGGCCTTGGTTCGCATCTTGGAGCACAATGGAGTTCCGGTCTATGTCCCTCCAGGGCAAACTCAATCGGGTATGGCGATGGTTTCGATCGGCGCGATCGAACGGGCCAAGCGCGTCGCGCGCTATAACGTCAACCTGCTCGCCGAGTCGGTCCGACAAGGGTTCACGATCGTCACCACGGAACCATCGGCCGCCGTGTGTCTGAAGCAGGAATATCCGGCGATGCTTGACGACGACGACGCGCGACTCGTAGCCGACAACACCGTCGAGGCATGTACTTATTTGTGGAACATGCATCAGGAAGGGCAACTCCAACTCGACCTGAAACCGTTGCGGCACACGCTCGCTTATCACGCCCCGTGTCATATGATCGCGCTCGGAGCCGAGTTGCCCGGTGTAAATCTGTTGCGGCTCATTCCCGGGTTGATCGTGCAGCATATCGAACGTGGCTGCTCAGGCATGGCCGGCTTGTATGGACTCAAACGCCAGAACTACCGCAACAGCCTGCGGGCGGGTTGGCCACTGATCTCGCAATTACGTGACGGACAACATCATGCCGGAACGACCGAGTGCAGTAGCTGCCGCATTCAGATGGAGCAGAGCACGACGAAGCCGACGGTTCATCCGCTAAAAATATTGGCCCTCGCGTATGGGCTCATGCCCGAGGTGGCTGCCATGCTCTCGGAGCGTAGCAAGGAGCGATCAATCACATGAGCGATCGGCCTATCACGGTGCAAATGTTCGCCGTGGCTCGCGATCTGGCCGGTAGCGGCACGGTTACCGTGTCGTTACCGCTCAGCGCAACCGTGGGTGATTTGCGTCGCGCGTTGCTCGACAAACATCCGGCGCTAAAAAAGCTGGGCGGAGCCCTCCGCTTGGCCGTAAACGCCGACTACGCGCAAGATGGCGACTTGCTGGGAGATGCAGTCGACGTCGCCTGCATTCCGCCTGTCAGTGGCGGCTAGCGGCGATTTCGTCTTTTCATAATCGTCAACTCACGATAGATTTTTGCCTATCGAAACCGATTGATTGCCTCTGCGCTCACGAGCTATTCCAAGGAACCAAGTCATGTCCACCACGCCCCGCCTGTACGACGACATCACGCAGTGCATCGGCAACACGCCGCTGGTCAAGCTTCGCCGTGTCACTCAAGGCGCCGGTGCGACCGTCTACGGCAAAATCGAAAACATGAATCCGCTTTGGAGCGTGAAGGACCGTATCGGTCGCGCGATGATCGACGCCGCCGAGCGCGACGGTAAACTCAAGAGCGACACGATCATTATCGAACCGACCAGCGGCAACACGGGCATTGGCTTGGCGTATGTCTGTGCCGCGCGGGGCTACAAGCTGATGGTCACCATGCCCGAGAGCATGAGCGTCGAGCGACGACGTATGCTCAAGGCACTCGGCGCCGAGTTGGTGCTCACCCCGGCGGCCGAAGGGATGCCTGGCGCGGTGCGCAAGGCCGAGGAGTTGGCTGCTCAGAACAAGAATTACTTCATTCCCCAGCAGTTCAAAAATCCGGCAAATCCCGAGATTCATCGTCGCACGACGGCCGAAGAAATCTGGCGCGACACGGATGGCAAGATCGATATATTTGTGGCGGGTGTCGGTACCGGCGGGACCATTACTGGCGTGGGCGAGGTACTGAAGAAGCGCAAGCCCGGCGTGCAAATCCTGGCGGTCGAACCGGCCAACAGTCCCGTCATTACTCAGAAGAAGGCTGGACAGCCGCTGCAGCCCGGTCGCCATACGATTCAAGGGATCGGTGCCGGTTTTATTCCCGACGTGCTCAACGTGGATGTGATTGACGACGTGGTTCGGGTTGCCGATGATGATGCGATGGAAACGGCTCGTCAGCTTGCCAAGTTGGAAGGCTTGATGTGCGGTATCAGTTGCGGTGCGGCTGCCTGGGCAGCGATTCAAGTCGCCAATAAGCCCGAAAATGCCGGTAAGTTGATCGTCGTCGTATTGCCCGACATTGGCGAGCGTTATTTGTCAACCAAGTTGTTCCCTGAGTAGTCGGCCCGAGCCGAGACGCGAGAGTTCATGACGGTACGAATTTTACTCTCGTTGTGGGTGTTGGCATGGTTTGCGGTCCCACTGAGCGCGCAGCATAAACTCGTCGACTTTCAGCGTATTGTCACCGTGGCTGCACCCTGCCCAGTGCAGCAAACTGCGGCGGCGGAATTAGCCGAATATGTCGGCCGCATGACGGGTAAACCGCTGGCCGTGATCGGTGCCTCAGAGTGGAACGCAAAGGCCGACGGGCTAAGTTTTTTCGTGGGCGATGCCGCGCGACTCGCCCTCGACGCAGACCCCGCTCCATGGCAACACGAGGAGTACTTGCTGCGCAGCGTGCCGCAAGGCTTGGTGCTGGCTGGCGATGATGATCCCAAAGGGAACCCTTGGACCGCTCGGACGCGTGCGGGCTCGTTGCTTGCTACCTACACGTTGCTGGACGACCACTTGGGAGTCCATTGGTTCTGGCCTGGCCCATTCGGTGAGCATGTCCCTCAGGGCGGCGACGCGACCGTGCCCGTGTTGAACATTCGGGCCACCCCGCGATTACTGATCCGTTCGATCGAACTGGGTATTCAACGTATCACACCCCCGAGTTCAAAGAGTCCGCGCGGCGTTGGTCGCGGCGTAATCGCTTGGCCTGGACCCGCTCGGCCGTGTTCGGACATTCCTGGTTCGACGCCTTTCAACTGCGCACCGACGAGAGCTTTCGCGCGCACCCGGACTGGTTTGCATTGGTTGACGGCAAGCGGAGGCCTCCGCAGATGTGCACGACTCATCCTGCGGTCCTGGAGCGGATGGTCGAGCATGTCCTGCAAGGCAAGCAAGACATCATGAACATATCGCCCAGCGATGGAGGCGGATTCTGCACCTGTGAGCGATGCCGAGCGCTCGACGTGCCCGGCTTGCTCGCTTACGACAACAAGTCACCCCAACTGAGCGATCGCATTTTTACGTATGCCAACGAGGTGGCCCGCCGGGTACGTGAGCAGAACAGTGAACGGGGCGTCGGCATG
This sequence comes from uncultured Planctomycetaceae bacterium, assembly GCA_964387325.1. Lineage (GTDB taxonomy): Bacteria > Planctomycetota > Planctomycetia > Pirellulales > PNKZ01 > CAZZBK01. Next base: position 16,239 of record CAYLYE010000086.1, on the reverse strand, counting down.
TTTGCTTATACGTTCTACAACCGTCCGCCTGCAAAGATCGCAGCTTTGGAGCCGAATTTGTACCTGTCGTTTGTTTATCAGTCGGCCGGACTCCGCGATCCGGCTGCGCTGGCCGACTGGCGGCAGTCGGTCGACGGTTGGAAAAAGCTGGGAGCCAAGCTCGTCATTCGAGAGGGCTGGGGGAACCACTATTATCTCGACATGCCCTTTCCTCAAGACCAGCTCATTATCTCGAACATGCAAGAGGCGGTCCGCAAAGGGTTCATTGCCGCCTATGGCGAGGGGAGCAAGTCGTTCGCTACGCAGGCACCAAACTACTGGGCGCTGACCCGCGCGATGTGGTCGCCTGAGCGGGGCGATGTGAGCGTGATGGATGAGTTCTATCGTTCCGCATACGGTCCTGCGGCGAGCGACATGCGTGCTTTTTTTGAAACCTATCAGCGCGCGCTCGACGAGCACTGGTCGCAGCGCCGGCGACTGGTCGACACGAACATTATCGCATACGCCAACTTGATATCGTCGTGGCATTTGCTTTACACGCCGACGGTTATTGCCGAAGCCGAAGCGCATTTAAAGCAGGCAGAGAAAATCGTCCCGAGCGGTGAATATGCCCAGCGGATTGCCATGCATCGATTCGGTCAAGATTACACCGCACTCATGCTCGAGCTGATCGACAACTACCGTAATTTGGCTGAGTTGGGAGTGAAGCTCGACTTTTTCAGCACGCTGAAGGAAACCACGCGTGACGCCCCGGCAGAAAAAATGCGCCGGCTACAACGCGCCTATGAACTGGGCGAACGTCGAGAAACCATGTTGCTAGCTCACCGCGATTGGGCTGCGATGGACGAAGGCCTGTATGCCTACACCAACGATGCCGGTAATCGGCAGTGGCACGCGGCCGTCAAGCAATCGTTGAACATCGATCGCCCGACGGCACTCACCAAGGCCAAACTCTCGGTGACCACTACGAAACTGTAGCGCTCTCAGCAACGTACTGCCGAGCTACTCAGCCCAGGGGGCCAGTTCTTCCCAGCGGGCAAAGTCGACCGCCAACTGCTCTTCGAACTGCTTGAGCCGCGCATGGGCCTCGGCAATCTCATCTCCAGGCCGTTGATAAAACTCGGGCTGAGCCATCTCCGTGTGCAAGGCTTCAATTTCCTGCTCCAGCCGTTCGATGTTCGCCGTCACCGTCTCCAGTTCGCGATTTTCCTTGAATGTCAGGCGACGTTTTTTGGCATCCGTCTCTTTCGCACGGCGCGTCTCGGTCGTGGGCGTAGATGCGGTGGTCTCGGCTTGTGGCTCGGGGCGCTGACGTAGCCAATCGTCGTAACCGCCGACATACTCTTTGACCCCGCCGGGCTCAAAGACCAGCGTACTTGTGACGACATTATTCAGAAATGCCCGATCGTGGCTGACGAGCAGCACGGTACCGTCGAACTGCACGAGCCGATCTTCGAGCAACTCGAGCGTTTCGGCATCGAGATCGTTCGTCGGCTCGTCGAGCACGATCACGTTGGCTGGCTTAGAGAACAGTTTCGCCAGCAAGATACGATTCCGTTCGCCACCAGAGAGAAACCGCACCGGGGTCCGCGTCCGCTCGGCGCTGAAGAGAAAATCTTGCAGGTATCCGATCACATGCCGCGCGCGGCCGTTAATCATTACGGTGTCGGAACCTTCGCCAACGTTCTCTTGCACGGAAAGTTCTTCGTCCAGTTGCTGACGTAGTTGATCGAAATAGGCAATTTGCAAATTAGAGCCCAGCTTGACCGAGCCCGACTGTGGAGCCAGTTGCCCGAGCAACACGCGCAGCAGCGTGGTCTTGCCCACACCGTTAGGGCCGATGATGCCGATCTTGTCGCCGCGGAGGATGGTGGTTGAAAAGGTCCGCAGGATTGGCCTCTCGGCATAGGCGAACGAGGCGTCTTCGATGTCAGCCACCAAGACGCCGCTACGTTGTGCATTTTGAACGACCAGTGTCACAGCGGAACTCGCAGAGCGGCGATTGGCCCGTTCGCGGCGCATTGCCTCCAAGGCCCTCACGCGACCTTCGTTGCGAGTCCGTCGCGCTTTGACCCCCTGACGGATCCAGACTTCCTCTTCGGCCAGTCGCTTGTCGAAGAGCGCATTTTGTTTCTCTTCCGCAGCCAGGGCTTCCTCTTTGCGCCTCAGGAAGGTGTCATAATCGCACGTCCAGTCGAATAATCGTCCGCGATCGATTTCCAAGATGCGATCGGCCAGTTTACGCAGGAACATGCGATCGTGCGTCACAAAGACAAGCGTCGTCTCGCAACGGGCAAGAAAATTCTCAAGCCACGCGATCGAATCGACATCGAGATGATTCGTGGGTTCGTCGAGCAACAACAAGTCGGGGGACGCAACCAGCGCTCGGGCGAGCAGCACGCGCCGCTTCATACCCGACGACAGGGTCGAAAACTCGATGAGCGCGGGCAACTCCATACGTGACAGGATTTGCTTGACCTGTTGTTCGACTTTCCAGGCGGCTCCGCTGTCATGCTCGTCGACACTCAAGCCTTGCGCCACGATCGACTGCACTTCGCCGAACAGATCCTGCGGCACATCCTGCGGCAGCCAGGCGATTTTTGTTCCCGGCGCGATGACGATCTTGCCGCCGTCGGGTTCGACGTCGCCGCAGAGCATGCGCAGCAGCGTCGTCTTGCCCGATCCGTTGCGTCCCAACAGGCCAATACGCTGCTTGGACTCGATGATGCACGACACATCATCGAGCAACGGCGGGCCTTGAAAACCGATACGGAGATTTTGGATCGTCACCAGGGGCATAGCGGCTCTTAGCGATCAAGCACGGAGATGAAAATAGGATCGACGATTATGGCCGAAATCGTGTTGCGGTGTGAGTGGAGGCAAAATCGTTGCATCTTCTCGAAAAAACCGCGAAATTCCCCTCACTCCGGCGGGGGCACAGGCCTGTTTCTTTTCCATGTCGATAAGTATACTCAACGGCTTAACCGATGAATGCTGCTTGGGCCGGTTTCAGATTGCCCCCACGATTTTTGGGTTGCGTGTTGATGGCTCTTCCCTGCGGAGAGCGTCTCTGAACAGTACCTGACGCGTTCGATCAACACCGTGCTTGGGCCAATTGCAACGTCCTCTCGAAAGAGCAACGTTGCTAACAGCATTTTGACTCGGCTGTCGTCCACCGTGACGATCTCGATCATTGTTTGCACGGTACCCCCCACAGGTACGCTTCTCTTTATTCATTCAGGTGTTTTCGCATGTCTGTTGATTTGTCGACTGAGTTGATCACTGAAATTGTCGCCGTGACATTTGCCGATTTGAACCTCAGCGAGTCATTGCTCGCGGCCGTTGAGCAGTCGGGATACACGACCGCCACGCCGATCCAAGCCCGGGCGATTCCGCCTCTGCTCGCTGGCCACGATGTACTCGGTCAAGCGCAGACCGGCACAGGCAAGACCGCGGCATTCGCTTTGCCGATGCTCGAACGAATCGATCTAGCTCAAAAAGCCCCGCAGGTATTGGTGCTTTGCCCCACGCGCGAACTCGCGATTCAAGTGGCCGAAGCGTTCGAACGTTATGCGGCTAACCTCGCCGGCTTGCGCGTGAGCGCGATCTACGGCGGACAAGATTATCAAATTCAATTCCGCGATCTTGACCGTGGCGTGCATGTCGTCGTGGGCACTCCCGGCCGAGTCATGGATCACATGCGCCGCGGATCACTCGATCTAAGCTCCCTGCGTGGGCTGGTGCTGGACGAGGCCGACGAGATGCTGCGGATGGGGTTTGCCGAAGACGTCGAGTGGGTGTTGACCCAAACGCCCCCCGAGAGGCAAATTGCCCTCTTCTCGGCGACCATGCCCGATGCCATTCGACGGATTGCCCAACAACACCTAAACGATCCGGTCGAGATCACGATTCAAGAAGGCGCTTCGGCCGCGGAGACGGTGCGGCAGCACTTTCTCGTCGTACCACCGCGCCAAAAACAACTTGCGTTGCAACGCGTGCTTGAAGCCGAAGCGACCGATGGCGTAATCGTGTTCGTGAAGACCAAGAGCACCACCGAACAACTCGCCGAGTTTCTCGCGCACTCCGGCCAGCGCGTTGCCGCGCTCAGCAGCGACGTGGCGCAAAAAAACCGTGAACGGATCGTCGAGAATCTCCGTACCGGTGTTATCGACGTGATTGTCGCCACTGACGTCGCTGCACGCGGTCTCGATGTGCAACGAATCAGTCATGTGATCAACTACGACTTGCCCTTCGACAGCGAGAGCTACGTGCACCGCATCGGCCGCACGGGTCGAGCTGGCCGCCAGGGTGATGCAATTATTTTCCTTCACCCGCGCGAACGGCAGCAACTCCGGCGGATTGAACGCGCCACCGGGCAAACGATCCAGCCGATGGATATGCCCTCGAAGCGGGCCATCAATCAGCGGCGAGTGACACGTTTTCACGAACGGATCGCCACCGCGCTCGCGCGGCCTGATTTGGTGAACTTTCAGTCGGTTGTCGAACAATACTTGTCCAAGAATCCGGAAACCCAACTGGCGCAAGTCGCGGCAGCCCTGGCGTCGATCGCCGTCGGCGAAGCACCCTTCTTCATGACCGAGGACATTGCTCCAGTCAGTTTTCAGGATGGTCGCGAGGACCGTGGCGACGCAAGGGACGGTGCCCGTGGCGATCGCGAGGAGCGCGGTGGTCGTCGCTCGGCTGGGCCGATGGAGACTTTCCGCGTGGAAGTCGGCCGCGAACATGGCGTCCGACCGGGCAATCTGGTCGGCGCGATCGCCAACGAGACCGGCTTGAGCAGTGCCAACATTGGTCGGATCGAGATCAATGACGATCACTCATTGGTCGACATGCTCGTCGGAATGCCGCCCGAATTGTTTCACTCGCTCAAGCAGGTCGTGGTTCTAGGGCAACGCTTAAACATTTCGCGGCCGGGCGAGTCGGCCCCGAGTCGTCGTCCTGTCGGCAAGAAATTCGACAAGCCACGTGGCAAGTTCCTCGCACACGAGGACCACAAGAGCAAGTCGAAGAAGCCGAAACGGGCGACGACCCAATCGTAATCATCCTGCGTGGCTTGATCATCCTTCGCTGCAGATCGCCCATGCCGAGCCTTCGGGTCGCCACTCGACCGGAATTCATTCGGGGCATGTAGCTTTTGCCGGGGTATGAGCTGTCGATCCGGTCGTCATTGGTGTCGATCGGTATGCCACGCCGTCTGCACTGCCGGCGCAACACAACCCTGAAACGCAACGCGAAGACTCATGGCCCGCTTGGTCATTGTCGCGAGTGAATTACGTTGCCGGTGGGTTACGGAGATTGGCATGGCGTTTGCTGATTGTGGCGGCACATCCGCATCACACCAGGATCACCGCATGAGTGAGCACTCGCACCCAGTCGTGTCAGCGACAGACGCCACCCCAACCTCCGATCTGACTACTGCTGAATCAATTCGGTCTGTTACGAGCGCCGAGTTGCTCCAAGGCCAGAGCGAGTTGCGCATTGTGCATCGCAATAAAATCTATCGCCTGTGCGTGACCAATAACGGTCGCCTGATTCTGGTCAAATAACTAACCTCGCTTATGTCATGCCAGCAGTGGTCGCACGACATGCCCATGCACGTCGGTTAGTCGGAAATCGCGTCCGCCGTAACGGAACGTGAGTCGCTCGTGATCGACTCCCAGTTGATGCAAGAGCGTGGCGTGGATGTCGTGAATGCTCAGCGGATCTTCGACCACCGAGTTGCCAAACTCATCCGTCGCTCCGAAGGTCATTCCCCCCCTAAAACCGCCGCCGGCCATAAAAAGCGAATAACCGTTCACGTGGTGGTCGCGCCCGCCCGTGGGGGTCACCTTAGGCGTGTGAGGCGTACGTCCCATTTCGCCAGCCCACAACACGATCGTTTCATCGAGCAGGCCTCGCTGCGCGAGATCCTGAATCAATGCGGCGACCGATTGCTCAGTGATCCGCGCGTTCTTTTCATGGTTTTGCTTGAGTTGGCCGTGCTGATCCCAGGGGGAGTTATTGCCATCGAAGCTAGGGCACGTGATCTCGACAAATCGCACCCCCGCCTCGATCATCCGTCGAGCGCGCAGCGCCTGCGTGGCATACAAGCGTTGATGTTCATCGGTCGAGTCGAGGCCGTAGAGCTTGTGGATGTGCGCTGGCTCTCGGCTCACATCCGTAATATCCGGAACAGCGATTTGCATGCGGAACGCGGTTTCGTAATTGGCGATCGCGCCTTCAATCGCACGAGCGTCCGAGGCTTGCGCCGCGAATTCAGTGTCCTGATCGGCGAGCAACGCCAGCTTGCGTCGCTGGATGCTCGCACCGTCAAGCGGCACGATGTTGTCCACGGGAGTCCCTTTAGCCCTCACCATCGTGGCCTGATGACTGGCCGGGAGAAACGAGCTGCCAAAATTCTCCAGGCCACCGTTGGGGACCCAATCGTTGTTCAGCACAACATAGCCGGGCAGGTTCTTGTTCTCGCTTCCGAGACCGTAGGAAACCCAGGCGCCCATGCTCGGCGCCTGTCCCAGGATGCGACCGGTATGCAGCAGCAGATTTTGTTGTCCGTGCAGTGGCAACTCGCCGACCATCGAGCGCACGACACACAGATGATCGGCCACGTTGGCCAGTCGTGGAAACAAATCACTGATCCACAATCCGCTGTCGCCGTGCTGATGAAACTCCCAAGGGCAGCCGAGCCAAACTCGATTGGCATTCGACTGCGAACGCTTGCTCACCGCGCGGTCACCGATCTTTTCTCCTTCGTGCTGTTTGAGAAGAGGCTTGGGGTCGAATGTGTCGACATGACTCGGTCCGCCATCCATGAAGCAAAAAATGATATTCTTAGCGCGCGGACGATGATGGGCTTGCGCAACCAGTTCGCTCGACAGCGCTTGCCAAGCGAGCCAACCAAAACCGGTCGCAGCTTGCTGTAAAAAGCCACGCCGCGAGGGCTGCCAAGGCAGCGAGCCAATGCAGCAACCCGTGCCGTGCGTCGAATGCGTGTTTGTCGGGGTCATCGGTAGTAGATGAACTCCTTGGTATTGAACAGGGCGTGTGAGAGCCGTTGCCAGGCCAGCTCGTCGCGCATGACATCAACTCCCGGTCCGCTCGCAAATTCGTCGAGCGCCGCAAGCCAGCGGGTCAATTCTCGATCTCGGGGTTGCCGACCCAATGCTCGAATAAACATACTCCGCACACGTGCCTCGGGTTGATCATTCCCGTCCGCAACGAGCTGCCGAGCCCAGTGCTGTGCCATCGCGCTGACAAACGGATCGTTGAGCAGCACGAGCGCCTGGGTCGGAACATTGGTCACATCGCGTCGTCCGGTCGGCAATTTGAGGTCCGGCAAATTAAAACTCATCAGGAACTTGGGCGGATCCATGATCGACATTTGCAGATAGATCGACCGCCGCCCCTGACCATCGAGGGGACCACTAAACAATCGCTTGGGACTGTCCTCGACCGCCCGCGGTGGCAACACCGGTCGTCCGTACAGTGCCGGATTGAGTCGTCCCGACACAGCCAACAATGCATCGCGAATGGCTTCAGCTTCGAGCCTGCGAGTCGCATAATGGTGCAGTAAACGATTGCCGGGGTCCCGTTCTCGCGCGGCCGCGCTCACCAATCCCGACTGACGAAACGTTTGGCTATTCACCAAACGTCTCACGAGTATTTTCGTCGACCAACCCTCGCGCATAAACTCTCTTGCCAGCCAGTCGAGCAACTCGGGATGCGAAGGACGATCGCCAAGTCGGCCAAAGTCATCACTCGTGGCGACGAGACCTGTCCCAAAAACCCACTGCCAAACGCGATTCACATAAACCCGCGCGGTCAAGGGATGCTCGATGTTGACGAGCGAGTCGGCCAATTCGAGCCTGCCGCTTCCGGAGCTTTGAGCCACTTGATTGCGGCCGGCGAACATCTTCAAAAAGTCCCCGGATACGGCTGGTCCCGACACGTCGACGTTGCCACGCACATTGAGCGGGTACGTAACTTTAGCCGTCTCGCGCTCGTCCATGCTGTTGGCGGAACGCGGGAAGGCGATCCCTTGCTCGACCCGGCGGTACTCGGCGAGCAGCGTTGCTAATTTACCGCCCGGCGCGGCTGCATTCGGCAACAGCTTTTTCACAAGCAGCCAGTCGAGCAGTGGTCGATCTCCGGCCTCTGCTTTTCCATCGCACCAACGCTGCACGGCGGCGCTCAACCAAATACAGAGCCGTTGCCAAGCGGCCTCGCGCGACAGCGGTGCCTCGCCGCTATACAGTGACACAAAGAGGTCGAGTTCGTCTTGCGGCGTGCCTGCCGCGTCGTGCGTGACGATCCCGGTAATGCTCAGCCAACTGCGTTTATCATAGCCGAAGTCTGCATGCGGCAGTCCTTTGGCTAGCCCAGTGCGGGGTGGGAAGTTAGGGTTGAGCGGCGCGGTGTTAAACTCGACCGTAACTTGCTGAACTCCGTTCTTCAACTCGGCATCGGCGAACGATTTCCACTGCGGTTCGACGTTCGTCAGAAACGCCACGGTCTCGTTCTGAAACGCATGCTCTTCGAGCACCAAGTAACCGCCGTATTCTCCACCAGCCAAGTTGACACTGACCAGCTTGCCGGGCACGAAATGCTCCGGAGGCATCCGCAACGCGCCAGGCAGTTTCGACGACAGGGCGTGCGTGTGATATCCTCGGGGCAGCAAGCGAGCGACGACCGTGTCCCCCTCCAGAGCCACGAGGGGCGTGGCGTCATTAACATAGCCCTCGCTCAGGCCGTCCCCCTCGATCACCCAACCGGCAGGAATGGTCGGTGAGCGAAAGTCGGCCAGCCATGTAAAAGACTTATTCGCCTGTTGTCGCTTATCTCGCGTCTCTTGCCACTCTTTGCGTAATGCCTCCCAGGCGGGCTTCGTGTCAACATCCGCAGCCATCAACCGCACGATCGGGTACTCGATCTCATGCAACTGAGGCTTCAGTTTTGACACGTCTCCCAGCGCCTGTTGCAATGCGGCGGGAGTGATGGTGACCGTTCGCCACTGCAAAGCCAATTCAGCATGAATCGCCGATCGCAGCTTTTTGAGTTGCACCAATGCCGTGTCGTTCGTGCCGGGCATGTCGATCACTCGCGAGGTCCAGCGCGGGGTTGTGAAGACCGCGGCGAGGGCATAATAATCGCGCTGTGAGACCGCTTCGAGTTTATGATCATGGCATCGAGCACAAGCGACGGTTGTGGCCAAGAACGCTTTTGAGAACGCGTCGATCTTGTTGTTCACCATATCCTGGTGAATACCGTTGAACATCAAGCTGCTGCCGTGACGGTGCTCGCCCAGATGATAGAACATCGGGGCAATCACATTCTCTTGGGTCTGTGCCGTCGGATGAATGCGCGGCGCGAGCAAGTCGCCGGCAATTTGCTCGCGGATGAGCTGATCGAAGCCAATGTCATCGTTGAACGCCCGGATCAAGTAGTCGCGGTACTCGTATGCCCCCTTGGCCGGGTTGTCCCACTCGTAGCCATAGGTGTCGGTGTACCGAACCACGTCCATCCAGTGTCGCGCAAACCGCTCACCAAAGTGCGGACTGCTCATCAATTCATCAACGAGACTTTCATAGGCCGAGTCGTCGGTCGATGTGGCAAATCGCTCGACCCATTCACGGGTCGGCGGCAGGCCCGTGAGCACGAAAGACAATCGCCGCAGCAACACCGTTCGATCTGCGGGGGAGGCGGGGGGCAGTTTTGCCTCGTCAAGCGCTGCGCGCACAAAACGATCCACCGGCTCACGTCCCCACTGCGAGTCGTTCACTTGCGGTAGTTCTACGTGCCGCAATGGCTTGAGGCTCCACCAATCGAGTCGCTTGTGGAACTCTGTGTCCCACGCGTCAGACACAGTCAGGTCAGCGCCGGCCGGGCGCGCTTGAACACGTGGATCGGGTGCGCCTCGTCGGACCCACTCCGCGAGCAGCGCAATCTCGACTGCGGGGAGCATTTTCTGCGGCGGCATCTTGAGATCTTTTTCCGCATGGCTCACGGCCGTGATGAGCAAGCTGGCCTCGGGCTTACCGGGGACAATTGCCGGCCCGCTGTCACCCCCGTGCTGCCAGCCTGATTTCGAGTCGAGTGCCAATCCCCCCTCAATTTTCTGAGCGTGCGAATGGCACTCGAAGCAGCGCGCTTTCAGGAGCGGTTCGATCTTCGTAGCGAAAAACTCATCCGCTTGGCATGGTAGCCCCCACAAACAAACGAGAGTGGCCAGCAAGCGATTCATGAGGAGCGGTAGCCGCATGGGGACACAGCCAAAACAAGGAGGGCTTAACACTGTCGATTATGATACCAGCGGTGCTTCAAGTTCAGCAAATCTTATCCAGCGGCGGCAATCAGTCGATGAGAATATGAAAGCAAGCCAAATTGACGTCGGTTGATCGATCAGGCTACCATAGGGGGAGTCCAAACGTGCCCGCCCGTTGGTCATCACGCCTTAGACCATATTAATATGCCCTTCTCCTCGACGACGTTGCGCTCATGGAATCGCCGGACTTTTATGGTCGCGTCGAGCATGGGGTTTGCCGGACTTCAGTTCGGCCAGCCCGCACTTGCAGCGGACATGACGACCGCGCCGCGACGTAAAGGCCCGGCCCGGTCGACGATCCTGTTCTTTTTGTGTGGTGGCGCGTCGCATGTCGACACCTGGGATATGAAGCCCGACGCGCCGAACGAGTATCGCGGGCCCTTCAATCCAATCGCCACATCGGCCCCCGGCATTCAGTTGAGCGAACACTTGCCGATGCTCGCCCAGCAGGCCCATCACTTGGCCGTGGTTCGATCCATTCGGGCCAGCGTATCGACGAACGATCATCACGCGGGCTACTATTACAATCTGACGGGGCATGTGCCCGATCCCAGCTTTTTGAGTCTCGGGAATAACCGGACTCCGTTTGCCGATGACTGGCCCTACCTGGGCTGTGTCGTGGGCTCGAAGCGTCCGGCGAGTCGCGATCTGCCCAACGCCGTGACCTTGCCGCACATGCCAAGCCGCGCGCCTTACACTCGTCCCGGTCAGTTTGCCGCGAAGTTGGGAGTAGAGCACGACCCGCTGTACGTACACGGCAGCGTCGACAAGCCGCTGGAGTTTCAAGCCCCTTCGCTCACATTGCAAGGGGACATTGATGTCGCGCGGCTACACGACCGGAAGCAACTATTGCGCACACTTGACGATGCGCGGCGGTCGAGCGATCAATTTGCCGAACATCACCGCTGGTCACAGCATCAGGCTCGAGCAATGAAGTTGCTTAGTTCATCGCAGACCACGGCGGCATTTAATGTGGCCGACGAATCGGTTGCGCTGCGCGAACGCTATGGTTCGACGATTAACGGTACGAGCCTGATCATGGCACGGCGGCTCGTCGAGGCAGGTGTGCCATTCATTACCGTGTTTTGGATGGAAAACGAGAAGATTGCCAATAAGTGCAAGAGCGCTGGCGGCTGGGATACTCATGGCAACAACTTTAATTGCCTGCGGGAGCATCTGCTCCCGGAATTTGATCGCGGTTTCTCGGCATTGGTCGCCGACTTACATGACCGCGGATTGCTCGACGAGACGCTGCTCATGGTTACGAGCGAGATGGGACGCCAGCCCAAGATCGGTGATCGTCGGTCGGGCGGTGTAACCGGCGCGGGACGCGATCACTGGACCCATTGTATGAGTGTGCTACTCGCCGGGGGCGGTATTCGTGGTGGTCAGGCCTATGGTACAAGCGATCGGCGCGGTGAGTATCCGGCCGATCACCCAATCACACCCGCCCACGTGGCCAAAACCGTCTATCATGCAATGGGCGTCGACAATCTCGAAGCGCGAGACCGCGACGGTCGTACCTTCAATTTGCTGGCCGAGGGCGAGCCTTTAACGACGCTCTTCTAATCCGCGTGGGGCGTTTCCCGATCGCTCGCTGTCCCCTACAATGCAGTGGGAGTGACGGAGCACGATGCCAATTCGACGCGAATTCTTACCCTGGCCTCAGCCACCCATCAGCGCCGCCGTGGCGTATCTGGTTGATCGTTATGTTCGCGGCTCGACGCTCGACTTCTCACGAGTCATTATCGCCACGACCGGCGCCGAGGCCGGCCGACGATTGCTCGAACGACTTGTCCTGGCGGCCGAGAGCGCTCAGCGTACCGTCATTCCACCGGAGATCGTGACGCTTGGGCAATTGCCAGAAAAGCTCTACACCCCCAAGCGGCCATTTGCCGACGACCTGACTCAGCAGTTTGCCTGGGTCAAGGCATTGCGCGCCCTGGATCCTACGGACCTGAGCCCTTTGTTGCCCTTTCCTCCTCCCGAGCATGACCGTCTCGGCTACATGGCAATCGCTAAGCTGCTCGCGTCGCTGCACAAAGAATTGGCCGCTGCGCGGCATACATTTGCGGATGTGTTGAAATGCGGCAAGGGGATTCCCTCCTTCACCGAACAATCGCGCTGGCATGTGCTCGAGCGCTTGCAGCTAGATTACTTGCGTCGGATCGACGAGCTCGAGTTGTGGGACATTCAAACGGCACGCATCGAGGCGATTCGCCGCGGCGAGTGTGAGACCGATCGCGACATTCTGTTGCTCGCAACGGTCGACATGACACAAACCCTGCGTGGCATGCTTGATGCCCCCGAAGTTATCAACCACGTGACGGCCCTGATTTCGGCCCCAACAGACTGGGCCGATCGTTTCGATGCGCACGGTTGTCTTGTGCCCGAGCGCTGGATCCACGAGGTAATCGAGATCGACGACGAGCGAATTGAAGTTGTCGACGGGCCGAGCGACCAGGCCGATGCCGTCGTGCGCGAACTGGCCCGATATCAGGGGCGATTTTCGGCAGACCAGATCACGGTCGGCTTAGCCGACGAGCGGCTCGTGCCTTGGATTCAACAGCGGCTCGACGAGTGTGGCTTGGCAGGCCGGTTCGGGGCGGGTAAATCGCTCGTCCGCTCCGGTGTGTGTCAGCTTCTCAGCGAGTTGACGGCATGGCTCGATGGTCGACCGACGACGGCACTGACCGCGCTCGTGCGTCATCCGCACCTCGAACGAGCGCTGCGAGCCGCCGGAGCCGACGAAGCCTTACTCAGCCAGTGCGATACCTACGTAAGCGAGCACCTACCCTCGCGAATCGACGAGCGGCTGCTCAAAGCGAAGGGGACACCCCCGTGGTTGCGCAACCTCGTGTCGACGATCGAGCAATGGACCGCTCCGTTGCAAGGTGAAGCACGTCCGCTTGGCGACTGGGCCGAGAGTGTCGTCGGCGTGCTGATTGCCATTTTTGGCCAAGGTGAATTGCACACCCATGACGAGACCGATCGGCAAACCCTCGCTGCTTGCGACGCAATCCAGTACTATTGTCGACTCTGGGGCGATGTGCCCGGAACCCTCGCTCCTCTCGTAACAGGCAGCGAGGCGTTGAAATTACTGCTCGAGTCATTGTCCGGTGAGTTGATTCCAGAACGGATCGCGCCAGGCTCGATCGAGCTGCTCGGCTGGCTCGAACTGCCATTGGACGACGCGCCAGCACTCGTCGTTGTTGGGTGCAACGAGGGGATGGTGCCTCAGTCGTGCAACGGTGACACGTTTTTGCCGAATGAATTGCGGCGGCGATTGCAGGTCGAGGATAACGATCAACGCTATGCGCGTGACGCCTATGCACTAGGCGTGCTGGCAGCCACGAGAACCGAGTTACGGGTGATCGCGGGCCGACGCGACAGTGAGCGTCAGCCGTTGATCCCCAGTCGATTGCTGCTGGCTTCTCGCGACAGTCAACTGGCCGGCCGTACCATGCGTTTCTTTGCACCGCACACGTCCCACAGGCCGTTGGTGCTGCCGCGTTCGATTGCCCCTGGCGCTCAACAACCGCTCTTCACGGTCCCTCAGCCGCGACCGCTTACAGCGCCGATCGACTCGATGCGCGTGACCGAGTTTCGTGACTACATCGCGTGTCCCTATCGATATTATCTACGGCACATCCTCAAACTGAAGCCCTTCGACGACGCGGCTCATGAGCTGAACGACGCTCAGTTTGGTTCGCTGATTCACGACGTGCTCAAGGCGTTTGGCGAGAGCGATCTGCGTGACACGCAGCAACAAGGCACACTGGAGGATTTTTTGAGCGGCACGCTCGACAACCTCACGGCGGAGCGTTTCGGTGGGCATGCAATGAGCGCCGTCGAGGTACAGATCGAACAGGCGCGTCGTCGTTTGCAGGCATTTGCCCGCTGGCAAGTCGAGCGTAGCCGAAACGGTTTTCGTATTTGCTATGTTGAGCACGAAGCGAATCAGTCGTCGTTCGAGGTCGATGGCCGACCGATCCATTTGCGCGGACGGATCGATCGTATCGACTATTGCAACGCAACCGGCCGCTGGGAGTTGCTCGACTACAAGACCGGACGCTCCGCCACCTCTCCCGAGGACGCGCACTATGTGAAGAACCAAGGCTGGGTCGACTTGCAGCTCCCGTTGTATTTGCACTTGGCTGGCGAGTTGAACCTAAGCGGTCAGATTCAGTTGGGCTATATTCTGATCCCTGAAAAGCTTGATGAGGTTCAATCTAAGCTGGCCCAATGGAATCAGGCCGCCTTGTCCGAGGCTTTTGAGGAAGCCCGGCGCATCGTGCGTTGCATTCGACAGGAGATATTTTGGCCCCCGAACCACGAGCCGCCGCCGTTTAGCGAACCATTCGCGGGCATTTGTCTCGACGATCAATTTGCCAGCGCCATGCTGCAAGTGGCCAGCGACGATGAAGCGGAGGCCGACTGATGTCGCCACGGGCGGGCTTCTCGCATCTCGTGATCCGCGCCTCGGCCGGGACCGGCAAGACGTTCCGGCTTGCTCATCGTTACCTGGGGCTCATCGCCGCCGGCGAGCGTGCCGACCACATCTTGGCGGTCACGTTCGCTCGCAAAGCGGCAGGCGAGATTCTCGACCGCATCCTCTTGCGCTTGGCCGAGGCGGTCGAACGCGACGAAGTACGACAGGACTTGGCCAACCAGCTACAGCTTGCCCAGTTGCGACAACAAGATTGCCAGAAGTGGCTGCGCACGCTCGTCGGGCTTCTGCATCGGCTCCGTGTCGGTACACTCGATAGCCTATTTGTTCAACTCGCCGGACACTTCAGCTTTGAACTCGGCCTGCCGCCCATGTGGCGCATCACCGATGAGCAAGAAGCGACCAACTTACGTGATCGGGCCATCGACGCGCTCTTGGCCAACGAGTCCGCCAGCGACGCCGTAGCGCTCATGCACATGCTCAACAAAGGAGAAGCCCAACGCAAGATCAGCGAGCAACTCCGACAGTTGGTCGTCGAACTTTATGAGTTGTTTCGTCATAGTGATGAACAAGCCTGGACGCGGCTCACGCGACGCTCGCAACTGGAAGGCGGCGAGTTGCTCGCGGCCATCGATCGACTAACGCAACTCGATTTCCGCGACAGCAAACGATTAAGTCAGGCCCATCAGCACGATCTGACGGCTGCCCTGGCGCGCGATTGGGACGAATTCATCAACGCTGGCTTGGGTAAAGCCTTGACGATAGGTCAGGGACTATTTTACGGTAAGCCCATCGAGCCTCACATTGTCGAAGTCTACGAACCACTCATTGCCGAAGCGAAAGCGTCAATCATCAATCGACTCGTGACGCAAAAGGAGGCCACCTACCGATTGCTTGAGCGTTACGATCGAGAAGTACGCCGGCTGAAACACGAGCATCGCGCGCTGCGGTTCGATGACGTGACACACGCCCTCTCCGAAGCATTGTCGCAGCAGCGACTCCCGGCGACCGCCTTCCGTAGCGACGCCCAGATCGAGCATCTGCTGCTCGACGAGTTTCAGGACACTTCGCGTCAGCAGTGGCGCATTCTGCGGCCTATCGCCGAGCAGATTACCGCGAGCGAACGACACGAATCGTTTTTCTGTGTCGGCGACGTGAAGCAAGCCATCTACGGTTGGCGTGGCGGCGAAGCCGAGATCTTCGAGGCGCTCAGTGCAGAACTTACAGGCATTACCGTCGAGCCGCTCGATAAGAGCTATCGCAGCAGTCCGGTCGTGATGGACACGGTCAATCAAATCTTCGGCAGCTTGCGTGGCAATCCGGCGACCAGTGGCTTTGGGCAGGTTATTCAGCGATGGCAGGAACGGTTTCAGCCCCACTCGACGGCCCGGTCGGAGTACCCGGGGAATGTGCGTCTGCTGGTCGCGCCACAGGTCAAAGACGGAGAGAA
>CAYLYE010000085.1:0-23673 GCA_964387325.1 uncultured Planctomycetaceae bacterium | reverse complement strand
GACGGTCGACAGGCCAATGGCTGCGTTGGCCTGAGAGATTTTGCTCACATCGACCAGTTCTGGAATCGAGCCGTACTTGGCTGGTCCGAACAGCGCGCTTTGTACCCCCATGATGAACAACACACCAAACAGGACATACACATTGCCGACGAGCACGGCCGCGCCCCCCAACAGCATCGCGGCGATCTCGAGCACTTTGCAGCCGACGATCACGGTCCGTTTGCTGTAGCGATCGGCCAACCAACCGGCCGGCCCCGCAAAGAGCAAGAATGGCAACACGAGACACGCCAGACCTCCGGCCAATACGGCCGACTCATACTGGGGGCTGACCAATTCCTTGCCAATCCCGACGACCAGCCAGCGAAACACATTGTCGTTCGCCGCGCCCAGAAACTGGGCTACTAGCAGGCCGATAAAACTCGCGCTCAGCAGCGTGCCGCGCGGTTCGTGGGTGTTTGTATCCGTCGACATAAGTAAAGTGCGAACTCACAGCGAAACTAAGGAAGCAACTCGATCCAAAACAGTCCCCAGGTGAGGAGCCCGGCGTCGGTCAGGCCATGTGAGAGCCAGGCGGCATGAATTCCGCCGGGCTGGCGAGCGAGCCAACTCCACATGAGCCCCGCGCCGAACAAGACCACGAACACTCCCAATTGCGCCGTCGGCTTGGCGCCCGGCACTCCGGCGAAGATGAACAGATGCATGAGCGCGAACGCCGATGCGCTCCCCAGTGAGCCCGCGATCGCGCCGCAGCGGATACTCAACTGCCGGTCGAGCCAGCCCCGAAAGTGAAACTCTTCAAGGCCCGCATTGAGCGTTGACAAAAACGCGACCGTGGGCAATGCGAGCGCCGGCGTCAGCGAGAACTTGGCCGATAGATGAGCGCGCACCGCAAGCGGATCAATATGGAACCAATGAGCCAGCATGGGAATGGTCAGCGCCGGGATCGCCACCATCACGGCAGCCAATGTGACCGCGATCGACCCTACACGTTTCGTCGGCAGCGGTTCCTCGACAAACCACCAACAGGCCCAACCGCGACGATTTTCGACGTGTCGACGCCACAGCACGGGCACAAATAGCTGCCCCAATTTATAGAGCGATTGAGCCGCATAGTTGGCCCCCAGTCCGTAGTACGAAATGAACCGCAGTGCGAACGGAATTACCGCTAGCGCCAGCACCCACAGCAGCGTGGGGCGTCTCTGCGGCTGCTCATTGGCGACGCTCGATTCTGCCATCGGCAAACACCCGCGGGGTCTCGGTCAAACTGGGAGCTTCTGGTCGCGTACTCTATCGAGACTCGCTAGCAGGGTCAACGCGATTGCCCGGCTAAGCTCGACTCTCGTCTTGATTCCACGAGCCCTGGCAACGTACAGTGCTGCGCTTCAAACGCTGATATGCAGCGCGATGGCGCCTCTCGGGAGTCTGGCGATATGCAGTTGGGATCCTTCTTGTCAGGCATGGCAGCCGGCGGACTATTGGTCTACGGCGCGGTGACCCATCATGTGCTCCACACCAAGGACGGCTTCACGACCGTGCCCCGGCTGCAACCATCCTTCAGCGACATGTATCTCGATGTGCGTGAATTCGGCATTTCGGATTGGAATCGTCATCGCGATTTGGCGGCCGCGATCGTCGCCGCACACAAGGAACAGATATTCACGCAAAACGCCCATCAGACCGTCACGCAAGGCGTGAGCGACTTCTTGCGTGAATGGACACGCCTGCGGCAGGCACCCTAATCGCGCGGGTGCCATACTCACGCTCTCGTGAGCATGTTCGTGAGTCGACCACATCGCTGCCCCAGCTTGCCTAACCCGAACTCGACGCGAACCGTACTCATCGCCTTTCGATCGACACAGGCCACATAATCGGGCGATCAGCCGAGACTCTTGAAGCTAGCCCCTCGATCGGCTCGATAGTTATCGGTAGATGCCCCGGGCTAAAGCAGCAATCGTTTTTGCGCCCGCGGCGTCGACAGGAGTGGATCGGCCGTGGAGTTCACCCGTAATCATTATCTGATCTTTGGCATTGTGCTGCTGTTCATTGGCATTCAGCTGCGCTATGTCGAAACGTTCGTGCTCACCGAGCAGGCGACGAAGTTTGTCAAAGAGAACCTTGGCAGCTCACCGTCGGGTGAGACTCCGTTCGGCATTATGCCGGCCGTGGGACCGTCGCCGCGCAAGTCGGTCAAGCCGCCGAACTGGTTGGGCTTTGCGCTGATGTCGATCGGCGCCGTGCTCGTGCTGCACAGCCTCGCCATGAACAAACCGGCCGGGTGACGAGCCCCAGTGGGTGACATGCACACATTTGCGAAAACATGTTCGCAAGCCAACGGGAAGACGGTATCGAAGTAGCCTCTCAAGATCACAGAGCAGGTGCGGCTCACTTCAAAGTTGCTAATAGCGATAGTGCTACGGCGACATTCTCATTCTGGCCTAAATCGTGGCCATGCTGGGCTAGAAACAGGACGCCGGTAGTCGTCTCGTACCAGTTCGATGAGCAGCGCTGATGCTAGACGCCAAGGATTTTTCTCCGGACGACGAAGTGGAACTGGTCAAGGTG
Source organism: uncultured Planctomycetaceae bacterium (assembly GCA_964387325.1). GTDB lineage: Bacteria > Planctomycetota > Planctomycetia > Pirellulales > PNKZ01 > CAZZBK01. Next base: position 21,111 of record CAYLYE010000085.1, on the reverse strand, counting down.
ACTGTTGCTGGTGAGAATAAGAATAGCGTCAAACCAACAACCTCCCTCACGGAGATCATTCTATGCTGATACACGAACTCACGCTCCGTGGTGTACTGTCATTTGGTCCCGACACGCCGCCGCTGGCCATGCAACCTCTTAATGTGTTGATTGGTCCGAACGGCTCGGGCAAGTCGAACCTTCTGGAAACGATCGGACTTCTTCGTTCTACGCCGACGAAACTAACCGCGCCGATGCGAGGAGCAGGCGGAAGCGGCGTTAAAGAATGGGTCTGGAAGGGCGTCAAGAACCGACACGCTCAAGTCGAAGGCATCATCGACACCCCCCGTTCCAAACATTTGCTTAGGCACCGGATCGAGTTCGCAGAATATGCTTCGCGGTTCGAATTACTTGACGAAGTCATCGAGAATCGCGAGCCCGACGAGGGAGAGAACGATGTGTTTTTCTTCTACCGTTTTCAGAACGGCAATCCTGTAATATCCGTGAAGGACCCAACACTGGATTGGAAACGACAACTTCAGCGAGAGGGTATCACACCAGACGAATCAATTTTGTCCCAACGAAAAGACCCCGACCAATTTCCCGAGTTGGCCCGCCTGGCTGATTTGTACAGCAAAGTACGGTTATATCGCGAATGGTCATTCGGTCGCTCGTCGGTCTTTCGAAGTCCGCAATCGGCCGATTTGCCAAGTGATCGTCTCGAAGAAGATTTCTCCAATCTCGGGCTGTTCCTCAACCATCTGCGTGGCAACCCCAAAACGAAAAAGGCGATCATCGAACGGTTACGCGATCTATACGAGGGCTTGGACGATTTCGACGTGCGGGTCAAAGGAGGCACGGTCGAGGTGTTCTTGACAGAAGGGGATTTCATCATCCCTGCCAGCCGACTATCGGACGGCACCTTGCGATACCTGTGCCTGTTGGCCATTCTGTGTGACCCCGACCCGCCGCCGCTTATATGCATCGAAGAACCAGAACTGGGCCTGCACCCCGACATGATGCCCAAGATCGCCGATTTATTGATTACCGCCTCGGAACGTACGCAACTCATAGTGACAACTCACTCGGACATGCTCGTTGACGCCATGACTGAACAACCCGAGTCGGTGGTCGTGATGGAAAAGCATGACGGTAAGACGCGAGTCAAACGGCTGCAAAATGATGCCGAGATGAAGGCCTATCTGAATGAATACCGTCTAGGGGAAATGTGGATTCGTGGATTGATCGGAGGGACGCGTTCATGAGTGCAAGACTTTTTGTCGAAGGTGCAGCACGGGGGGCGAACTCGAAACTATTGCAATCGCGATGCCGCGAAGGCTTTCGAAAACTACTGGAACAATGCGGATTCATCGGGCGTCTTCCGCAAATCGCCGCCTGTGGCGGTCGCGCTACGGCGTACCGCGACTTCTCGATCGCGCACGCGAATTCGGGATCTCGCTATGTGGGGCTCCTTGTTGATAGCGAAGATACCGTCGCCAACATCGAACACACATGGGCCCATCTGAAAGCTCGCGATAATTGGGATAAACCTGCCGGAGCGACCGATGACCAAGTGCTGATGATGACGACATGCATGGAAACCTGGATCGCCTCGGACCGCGAGGCACTGCGGCAGTACTATGGCGCGAACCTGCAGGAGAGCGCGCTGCCCGATCTACACGGAATGGAAACCCGCCCTCGACATGCAGTACAGGACGCACTTGAACATGCGACACGGGCCTGCACGAACTCCTACGCGAAGGGTAAACGCTCCTTCGAGATACTGGAAAGACTAGATCCTAATGAACTGCGCAAGCACCTCCCAAGCTTCGTGAGATGCGAACGCGTATTGAAAACAAAACTGTGACCAAGTATCAACTTGCGAAGCGCAAGGCTACCGTGCATTCGCCGGCAGTGACATGATCTTGCCGCGACCGGTGGTCTCCTGCGGCAAAAATCGGCCCTGGATTTGCTGCTGCAAATAATCTCGCACCGGACTGGCCCTGCGCAGATCGGACAGGTCTTGCGAGACCTCGAACGTGCCGTGACCGGGCACCACAAGCTTCGTGTGCAGCGTACCCCAATTCGAGAGTTGCAAGTTGAATTCCGGATGGTCGGCCTGAAAATCGAGTTTCGCGACCAGACCGTTGGGCCCAAGTTGTTCGACTGTCAGCGGCCGTACCCAACGTCCGATCAACGGGAAAGTCACGAGCCGATCGGTGGTCCCGGGCCCCACGCCGATCAGCTCAAACTCAACATGCCCGCTGCACGCAACCAGCTGCCCTTGACCATCGAGCGGACGAACCTCGACAAGCAAACCATCGCTCTCGACGTCGGCATCCCAGTTGGCCGTTCGGGCGTCGACCGCCACGGTTCGCACGATCGGCGCCGGCGCGACCGTCGTCGTCGGGGCAGGGGAGGGGGGCAAGTTACGAGGCACACGCGGCACGGTGCTGCGCCAGCGAGGCAAGTTATCTCGGATCTGCTCGATCGATAGATCACCTTCCGGACCCAGAGTTTTTTTGACGCTCGACCATTCAAGGCGGCGGACGAATGTGGTCCCCGACTTCGTGGTTCGCAGCCAGAGATATTGGCTGTCGGAGCGAACGTCGACCGCCCCTGAGAAGCTCCGGCCCGAGCTAACGGTCACCTCGACGACGACCGGTGCGGACTCATCGGCCGCAGCGAGATCGCATGCCCCAAAGAGGATCAGACACGCCGCACAAGCGAGTCGTCCGCACGTTGCAATCGTCAATCGTCCGCTGAGCGCCACGGGGTGTTTCTCGCCTGAGTCAGTAAAAAGGTGCTGACTCAAGGCAGGGCAAGCCGAATGCCGTACCCGTCGAGAAATGGTCGCTACCGAGCGTATCTCCTCAGTAGATCATGCCTTACATGAGAATGGCCTGTCCGAGGTCATGTTGCCCCGCCGCAACATGCGTGGCGAATCGTCAACGATGTGGCCAATACTCAACCGCGCAGCAACTCATGCCAGAGCCGTTCGACTTGCGCGCCGGTCGCCTCGATCGTCCCGCTGTTGTCGATTACCGTGTCGCACACGGACCGTTTCACGTCGAGCGACGGCTGACGTGCTTCGCGGGCCTTGAGTTCCGCTTCGCTCCAACCGCGCTGTTGAGCGCGAAGCACGCGCTGCTCCCAAGGAGCGTCGATGAACACGAGTCGCTGGCAGTACCGTTGCCAGCCCGCCTTGAGCATCACGGGAGCGTCGAGGATCGCCACCTGTCGACCGGCTTGCTCACCCGCAGCCACTTGTTGCTGGAGCCGTTCGCCAATGCGCGGATGGGTGAGCGATTCAAGATACGCGAGCTCCGCGAGGCCACGCGCGCCCGGGGCGAACACGATCGACGCGAGCTTGGCCCGCTCGATATGTCCGTCGGGACCGAAGATCGCGTCTCCCCAACGTGCTCGGGCGGCCGCTTCGACCTCCGGTAGACACAGGACCTCGTGCCCCGAGCGATCGGCGTCGAGAATGACCGCCCCCCGCTCGGCGAACTGCCGCGCCACCAAACTCTTGCCGCAGGCGATGCCACCCAACAAGCCGACCACTAGCATGATCGCTTACTCCGCTTGAGCCCAGTTGCGGCCGCACTTGACATCCACCTTGAGCGGCACGCGCAGCGACATGACCTGGCCCATCTCTTCGACGACCAGCGACTCGAGCGCCGCACGATCTTGCTCGGCGACCTCAAAGATGAGCTCGTCATGGATTTGCAGCAGCATCCGGGCGTTGAGCTGACTGGTCTTGAGGCTGCGATGAATGTTGATCATCGCGAGCTTAATGATGTCGGCCGCCGAGCCCTGGATCACCGTGTTGACCGCCGTCCGCTCGGCGAGGGTGCGCTGCGATGTTGCGCCGGGACGAATGCCTTGAATCGCTCGACGTCGCCCGAGGATGGTGGTCACGTAGCCTTGCTGAGCGCACGACGCTAGCACCTCTTGAATGAACTTGGCCACGCCCGGGTAACGAGCAAAGTAGGCATCGATGAACTGCTGCGCCTCGCCCTGATCGATGTCGAGTCCCTTGGCGAGCCCGAAGGCGCTCTGGCCATACACGACGCCGAAGTTCACCGCCTTGGCCGCGCGACGCTGCTCCTTGCTCACCTCGCCTAAGGGCACGTTGTACACCTGACTGGCGACCAGCGCGTGAATATCCTCGTCGTGCTCGAATGCCGCGCACAGCGTTTCGTCCTGGCTGTAGTGCGCGAGCACGCGCAACTCGATCTGCGAGTAATCCGCGGCCAGCAGCAGCTCGTTGTCCGCACCGGGTAAAAACGCCGAACGAATTTCGCGCCCCACCTCAGTCCGGATCGGAATGTTTTGCAAGTTGGGATCGCTTGAGCTGAGCCGACCGGTGGCTGCGACCGCCTGATGGAACGAGGCGTGAACACGGAGCGTGCGCGGGTTAACGAGTTCAGGCAGGGCGTCGAGGTAGGTCCCCTTGAGCTTCGCGTACTGCCGATACTCAAGCACTTTGGAGGGCAACGGGTGCTGGCGAGACAGTTCTTCGAGCACATCGGCGTCGGTGCTCGCCCCGGTCTTGGTCTTGCTGATGATCGGCAGCTTCAACTCCTCGAAGAGCACCTGCTGCATCTGCTTCGGCGAGGCGATATTGAACGCATGACCGGCCAGCGTGTAAATCTCCTGCTCAATGACCGCCATCCGCCGACCATATTCTTCGCTGAGCGCGCGCAGCCGCTCCACGTCGACGCGGATGCCGTTGTATTCGAGTTCGGCGAGCACGTCGATCAGCGGAATCTCAACGTCACGGAACAGGGTGTCGAGCTCCGACGCACACAGTTTCGCGTCGAGGATGGGTCGCAACCGCATCGGCACGTCAGCGTCCTCGGCCGCGTAGTCGGCGATCTTGTCGATCGGCACCTCGTCCATGCACTTCTGCTGCTTGCCCGTGCCGATCAGGCTGTCGATCTTGATCGTCGTATGATTCAAGTAGCGGGCCGACAGTTCGTCGAGATTGTGGACCCGTTCGCCGGCGTCGAGCAAGTAGCTGGCCACCATCGAATCAAAGACGACACCGCGCAGCTCGACTCCCTGATTGCGCATGACGATCATGTCGTACTTGAGGTTCTGCCCGATCTTTTCGATCTGCGGATCCTCAAGGATCGGCTTCAATTCGGCGAGCACGGCTGGATTATCGAGCAGCGCCGCGCCAGCCGGTCCGCGGACAGGCACGTAGTACGCCACGCCCGGCCGCGCGCAGAGCGCGTAGCCGACCGGCTCGGCAATCGTCGGCGCGATGCTCGTCGTCTCGGTATCGAACGACAGGCACTTAACCTGCCGCAGTTCATCGAGCAGCGCGGCGAATTTCTCGCTCGTGTCGACCGCCGTGTAGGTAGCCTCCCACGAGGCCGGTGCGGCCGCGACCTGCAATGACCGCATCTGCTCGCCGAGGCGATGAAAGCCCAGTTCCTGACACAAGGCGAGCGCCGCCGTGACATCGATCCCGCCGACGCGCCCTCGATTCCAGTCGACCTCGACAGGCACATTCGCATCGAGCTTCACGAGCTGCCGGCTAAGCTTGAGCACGTCGCGGCTGTCGATCAGGCTCTGCTTCTTTTTCGCGCCGCTGATCTCGTCGACGTGCGCGAGTAGGTTCTCAAGCGTGTCGTACTTCTCGAGCAGCTCGCGGGCCCCCTTGGGGCCGATGCCCGGCACACCACGCACGTTGTCGACCGGGTCGCCGACGAGGGCCTGAAAATCGACCACCTGGTCGGGTCGCACGCCCCAGTCGGCGAGCACGGCCGCGTCGTCGAGCAGTTGATCCTTGCGGATGTTGTACACCTTGACCTGCGGTGTGATGAGCTGGCGGCAATCTTTGTCGCTGGTGACGACATAGCACATGCCGCCAGCGGCCTGCGTCTGAGCAGCGAGCGTCGCCAGAATGTCGTCCGCTTCGTAGCCAGCCAGCGACAGAACCGGGATGTGCAGCGCCTCGAGCATGCGTTGGATTTGCCCGAACTGCGGGATGAGGTCCGGCGGACACTCGGACCGATGCCCCTTGTATTCCGGAAACAGCTCGTGTCGAAAGGTCGGCTCCGAGCGATCGAAGGCACAAAACAAATAGTTCGGCTTCTTTTTCTCGATCAGCTGGAGCATGTCCCGGGTGAAACCAAAGGTGGCGTTGACCGGCTCACCCTTGGGGCTCGTCATTTCGGCAATGGCGTGGAACACCTGGAAGATCAGGCTGTTGGCGTCGATGACCCAGACGGTCTGGCCAGACAGGTCGGGAATGCCTGGACCGGTGTCGACTGGAGCAGCGGGCTCGACTGCACCTTGCGACGCAACCGGTTCTTCTGAAACAACTTCAGGCGATTCATCGAGCGGCTCAAGGCCGGGGAGCATAGACTGACGCATGGGGCCACGCATGGGGGTCTCGACGGCTGGGAATAAGTGGGCCCGCGGCTACGATTCTGCTGGTAGGGACCGTGACGATCGTGGCGGCCAATCCTAGGGGTGCATGCGCACAACTGTCAAGCACCAGAGCACTTGGGAAGCGACCGCCGCGAGCAAAAGCGGCCCCAGTTGAGGCGATTTCCTTTGACGTCTTGACGAGAGCTTAATTAGACTGGAAAAGCTACATCGGTCGCCACGACCGCTTATCAGGGCCATCACGCGACCCGTCGTCTCGATGAAGTTGCGTGTTGGTGTTCATCTCCAGATTATTTGTTTCGCCGTCGTTTTGACCTTCGCTAGAGAGGTTCTGCCATGGCCAGCGGTGAGAATCAAGGACTGCAAATCTCGCTGATCCTGCTGTTCTGTCTTGTTGTGTTGTTGAGCCTCGCCACGTTCACGTTCTTCACCCAGCGCGAAGACCTGACGGCGTTGCTGAAAACAGCTCAGGAGCAAGTCAAAACATCCGAGGCGTCGTCGCGTCTCGACTTGGAAAACCTCGGCAAGGTCGTCGAGTGGATCGGCATCGAAGACCCCGGTCCGACCGACACGGAACGAGTCAATAAGCTCGGAGAGGCGCATGACTCGGATATGAAAAAATATCTCGACGCGCTCCCCGGCGCAACGGGTCAAAAGAGTTATCACCACGCGATCGAAGCGCTGCTAAAAGCGAAGCTCGAAACCGACGAGGGGCGTGAGACCTTGCAGAAGCAGCTCGCCGATCAGTCGACCCGCATCGAGAAGGCCGAAGCCGCGTCACAAGCCAAAGTGAAAGCCTCGGAAGAGGCCCAAAAGAAGGCCGAGGCCGACCTCGCCGATCAACAGGCCAAGTTCACCGACGGACTGCGTAAGAAAGACGATGAGATGAAGGATTTGGTCGCCAAGATCGACACGGTGCAGAAAGAAAAAGCCCAAATCGAAGAGACGGCCAACAAGGAGAAAGAAGACCTCGTCAAGATGCTGGCCAAGAAGGACCAGGAAATTGCTGGCCTGATCACCAAGATTGACGGCTACCAGGGGTTGGAATCGGTCGTCTCGGACGACGGCGAGATTCGCCTCGTCAACCAACGCACCCGCACCGTGTGGATCAACCTGGGACGAGCCGACTACCTGAAGCCACAAATTTCGTTCACCGTGCATAGCCCCGACTCGAAGACAGCCAAGGGGAAACTCGAAGTGACGCGTGTGCTCGACGACCACTTGGCCGAGGCTCGCATCCTCGACGACTCGCTGGTCAACCCGCTCGTGCCGGGAGACAAGATCTACACGCCGCTGTGGGACCCCGGCAAGCCGGAGCACTTTGTCATCGCCGGTCGCATCCGGGTCAGCGATCCTGAGATCGACGGCCTCGTCCAACTTCGCAGCCTGATCGCGATCTCCGGTGGCGTGATCGACGGTGAGTTGCTCGACGACGGCACCCAGACCGGGGCGCTCACGGCGCAGGCCCGCTATCTGGTCGTAGGCGACTACACCCCCAAGTGTAAACCCAAGTACGACCAATGGATCGCTGACGCCAAGGCGCTCGGCGTCGAGGCCATCAACGTCGAAAAGTTCTTGGACAAGGTGGGCTACAAGGCCCCGTCGAAGTCGCTCGTGTTCGGGCCGGGTGGCAACGCCGATCAGTTCCCGCCGAACAACCCCAACACGATCGGCGCGAAGTCATCGGGCAACGTGAGTGGGCTGTTCGAGAAGCGTCGACCACCGGCGAGCACCAAGCCCGCCTCGGCGTACTAAACACGAGATTCGCTGGCGTGCCTAACCGCACGAACGTCGCCCGACCGGTCCGAGATAGACCGGCTATGAAGTCCTGCGGGTCCATATACTTGGCGAAAATCGCTGGGAACTTTCGCCAAGCTTGCTGCGTCAGAGTACTATGACGCGCAGCGTCGAATACTCCACCGCGAACGCGTGGTGGCCAGGACACGTCTTTTCTATCTTCATGGATATCTCACCATGATCGCATTACGCGCCAGCGCCCAGCTACTCTTGAGTTGGGCCATTCTCTGCTCGTGCTCGTGGGCTCAAGAGCCGCCCAAACCCACGCCGCCGGCAACGACGCCCACCGCGACGGTGTCGGGGGACGAGTTCAAAGAACAAACCATTTACATCCCCTACACCAAGCTGCGCGAGGTGTTCGAGAAAGAAGGACGCGGGGTCTTTTTACCCTACGACAAGTTTCGTGAGCTGTGGAAGGCGGCCCGCGAGAATCAACCGACCACCGAGCGACCCAAGCCGCTGTTTCGCTCACTCATCACCGAGGCGACCCACGAGGCGGCCGTGAAACGCGACGTGATGCAGGTCACGGCCCAACTCAAGATCGAAGCGATCGGCGAAGGCTGGCATCGCATCCCGCTGCGGCTCGCCGACGCGGCACTCATCTCGGCCAAGCTCGGCAAGCAGAGCGCTCGCGTCGTTCACGAACCGGGACACGGCTACGAGCTACTCATCGAGCGTAAGAAAGACGACCCCACCGCAGCCGAGTTGACGCTCGAATATGCCAAGGGGTTCGAGAAATCGCCGGGCCGCAATCGCGTGTCATTTCAACCACCGCTCGCGCCGGTGAGCCGTTGGCAAGTACGGATCGACGAGCCCGGCGTAAAAATCGAGATTCAACCACTCATTGCCGCCAGCGATGTTCCCTCTGAACCGAACGCCAAGCATTCACAGCTTCAGGCCTTTGTCGGGGCAGCCGAGACCGTGCAGGTCGAATGGGTGCCGCGCAGTGAAGGGGCCCAAGGGCTCACCGCCCTGGCCAGCGCCACCGTACAGCAGCAAGTCTTTCTCGACGAAGGGGTGATGCGCACCCGACTCGATTGCCAATACACGATCAACCGCGCCGAGCTGCCCAAGCTCAGCCTTTCGACGAGCGCCGAGCAGCGCGTGGTCAACGTGTTTGATCCGAACGTGAAGCACTGGAACGTCACCCCCGCGGCCGATGGCCGACAGACCGTGAACGTCGAGCTGTTTGAGCCTGCCCGATCGCGGCAAAATCTGGTCGTCGAACTCGAACGACTCAGCGGCGAAGATGCCAAACAGACACTCAGCGTGCCGCAGATCGTGATCGGCGGCGTCGAACGGCAGCAAGGCGTGATCGTGGTTCGCGTGCATCCATTGTTGCGCGCCGACATCGCCAAGCGCGCCGGGCTATTGCAGATCGACCGCGCTGACCTGAGCGCCGAGCTGGCTAAAACGGCCTGGGCGTTCGCGTTTCGCTACGCCAGTTCGGTTTACGAGTTGACCTTGAGCGTCGAAAAAGTCCAGCCACGTATTTTGGCCGACGAACTCGTCGAGGTTGAGCTGCAAAGCGATCGGCTCACGCTCCATTTGCAAAGTCTGCTAACGATCGAGCGGGCCGGCGTGTTCCGCTTGGAATACGAGGTGCCTGCGAATTTCACCGTACGGCAGGTCACGGGCATGGCCCAGCAAGGCGCGACGGCAGCGGCCATCGAATCACATCGGCTCGAAGGGGAGGGGCAGAAACGGTTGGTCGTCAACCTCGCACGCCAGGCGCTCGGTCGCGTTGGCCTTTCCATTCAGTTGAGCCGGACACTCAATCATCCGGAGCTCAACACACCGCAGAATCAATTCGCCTCGGTGCCGATTCCCGTCCCGCGGTTCGTCACCCCGCAGGCCGAACGGTCTCAGGGGCGACTCGTGCTGTACGCACCCGAAAGCCTCCGGGTGAATCCCGAGACGGTCACCGGTTTGCGAGGCGTCACACTCAACGAGGCGCTCGCGGGCATCAACGCCGAAGCGACCAACCGAGCTTCGCTAGGTGTCGTCCAGGCGTACCGTTACTCCGAGGCGACTCCCGAGCTGACCGTTCTAGCACAGCGGCGCAAGCCGCAAATCTCGGTGCGTCAGTTTCTCACCGCGCGGATCGAGTCGGGCGTAGTCAAGTATCAGTCGACCCTGACCTACGACGTGCTTTACAGCGGCATAAAGCAATTGCGGCTCGATGTACCTGAATCGCTCATCGGCAAGCTGCACAACGATACTCCAGGGTTCCGTGAATCGACCATCACGCCGGCACCCAACGATCTTGACGAAGATTACGTCGCCTGGCAGATCGAAGGAGATCGCGAGATGCAGGGGGCGGTCGTGCTGCGTCTGAGCTGGGATATGCCGCTCGAAAAATTTGATGTGGGCAAGACACTCGATGTGCCGCTGGCGCATTTGCGGCCGCGACTCGTCGATCGCGCCTGGGGACAGATCGTGATCGCCAAAGCCGAGAGCATCGACGTCGTCGAGAAAGGCGAGCCGAAAGGCCTACGGCCAATCGACCCGCAGCAAGATTTAATGACCGGCGCGCCCACCGTGAGCGACGCGGCTCGCGCCTTCGAGTTCCATGACGACTGGCAGCTCAGCCTGTCGGCCACGCGTTACGAGCTGGAAGAAGTCAAGCGCACCAGCATTGAACGTGCCCTGGTGCGGAGCGTCGTCTCGCGCAGCGGACAGCAGCGGGTCGAAGCACTGTATCGCTTTCGCAGCGCGCAGCAGCGATTGCAACTCACGCTCGCCGAGGGAGCCGAGTTCGACATCGATCCGGTGCGGGTCGATGGCCGCAACGTCACGCTCGAAAAAGGACGCGAGCACGAGTTTTTCATTCCGCTGGGTACATCGAAGGGAGAGACCGTTCACGTGCTGGAATTACGCTACACGCTCGCCGGTCGCGCTCAGAGTTTTGTGCTGCCAGCGTTTGACGATGCTCCGGCGATTCAAAAGGTGTTTCTGTCCGTGAACTTGCCCGAACATCAAAGCGTGATCGCGGTCGACGGGCCGTGGTCGCCCGAGATGCGTTGGCTCTGGCAGCCACAGCCGGGACGCACTCTGCGCCGCTGGGGGTATGTGCCGCGAAGTTATCGCCACGAGGCCGAGTTGATCGGCTGGGTGACCCAAGGGACGCCTCAGCCACCGACTCCACGCGACTCGCTGGCCAACGAAGGTCGCACATTTCTCTTCGCGGCCATCGATCCGACGCGCGACGCCACCTTGCGGCTCTCGATTGTCAACGGCGGTTCGTTGCAGGCGCTCGTCTGCGCTCTGCTGCTGATCGGCGGCGCGCTGCTGATCCGCGCGTCGTGCGAACAACGGATACTGGCCGCAGGGGGAGCGTTTGCGCTGTTCATCGCTCTGGGCGTGCTTCGCCCCTATCTGTGGTATGAATTGGTCAACGATGGCCTGTTCGCGGCGATTGGCTTGGTCGCCATACTGTGGACGGTCGAGTACTTTGTCTGGCGACGACCACGAGCTACCGCTTCGCCCCCGCTCGCGTCGCCCTCGGAACTTGCAACAGCGGCTGCCGACGACGCACCGGCGGAGGACAATCATGCGTAGTTTCATGAATTGCTACGCCTTGAGAGTGCTGGCGATGGTTGCTATGGCGACGACCGTCTCCGCGGCAGAACCGACGTTGGTCCGGGACTTGTATCTCGGCAGCGATCAACTCCCGGTGCTGCTCGAAAGCGCCCCGCAACGTGTGCTGCTTTCGACCGACGAGTATCGCGAACTAGTCGAGCGTGCCGCGGTCAAGACCCCCCAGACACACCAGCCGCCGCAAGGGTTCATGATGACGGCGGCACACTACCAGATCCGCGTCGAGTCGGGCCGAGCGGTCATTCACGGCACGCTCGACGTCGATGTGCTCGTCGAGGGCCTGCTCATGGTGCCGATCGAACTCAACGGCGTCGGACTCGTGCGTGCCACGGTCGATGGTCGCACGGCGTCTGTCGGACGTTCGCCGAGTGGCGCGGTGCACTGGTTCGTCGAGGGACGTGGCCGCAAGCAATTGGAACTAGAAATGCTCGCCCCGGTCGAAACCCTCACGACGCGACAATCGCTCAAAATGCGACTCCCCCATTCGCCGAGTAACCGCTGGGAGCTGACCGTTGCCGGCAACGTGGAAATAAAGCAGGGAGGGTCGGTCGTCTCGCGCGCGGTCGACGAACAGCTCAACGTCACCCGCTTCAAGTTGCTCGTGTCCCCCGGTCCGACCGACTTGCAATGGACGCTCAATAATCGTCAACAGCGAACCCAGCGCGTCGTGCATGCCCGCAGTTTGACGATCGTCTCGCTCAGCGATGAACTCGAACGACTCGAAGCCAGCTTCGCGCTGGAAGCCTTACAGCGTCCGGTGGACGCGTATCAATTCGATCTGCCCGAGGGGTTCCAAATCGTCGACCTGCAGTCGCCCCATTTGGCGCGATGGACCATTACGGCCGGGGAGAAATCTCGCGTGTTGAATGTGCAGTTGCGCGAGGCCACCAAGGAGCGAGTGATCCTGCGTCTGGTTGCCGAACGTACCGGAGCGTTGAAGCCAACGTGGTCGCTGAGCGTGGTTCGTCCGCGCGATGTCGAGCAGCACACAGGACTCATCGGCGTGCGACTCGACGAGCACTGGCAGTACGAGAACCCGCAGCCGCAAGGCTTGCTGGGGGTCGACGTGGCCGCGCTGCGCGACACGAGTTCCAACGATTCGAGTAGCCAGCGCATCGTGGCGGCCTACTATGCCACAAGTGACCAGGCGCAGCTTGTCGCTCAAGTGCGTCGACCTGAGCCCCGCTTGAATGTGGTCAGTGCGGACCGGTTCACGCTCGGAGACCGTTCGATCGATTGGCAAGGCTCGTTTCAACTGCTCGCCCAGTCGCAACCGCGACACATGCTCGATCTGATCGCCCCCGCCAACTGGTCCATCGAGACGATCCAACTGGGCGATCAACCGTTGGCCTGGGAACGCTATCCGCTCGATGCCACTCAGGCTCGCTACCATCTGACGCTCCTCAAGCCGCTCGTGCCGAATTCCCCCTTGATGCTACACGTGTCGGCCCGTCACACGCCCGACGGTTGGCTGTCGAACTGGAAGCAACGTGACTGGAACGTGCCGCGTATGACACTGCGCGATGCGACAGTCACGCGCGGGTCGATAACGCTCGTCAGCATCGACGACCTGCGTTTGCGACCAGCTACGGTCGAAGGAGTCGAGCCGATCAAGGCCGACCATTCGATCGAGGTCGAGCAGTCGTTGGCTTATCGATTTACGACCGACCCGATTCGGCTCTCGACACGCGTCGAGCGGATTGAACCTCGACTCACGGCCCGCACGCTGGTCGCATCGGTCGTGGATGAAGACGTTGTCCACACGCATGCCGAGTTGATCTATGACGTGCAGCAGGCCCATGTAGATCGGCTGACTTTTTTGTTGCCGCACAAACCGTCTGCCGAGGTGATCGTGCGAGGGCTCGATGGCGTGGATGTCAAACAGACATCCTCCACGCAGATCGAGGCTGGTCAACTCTGGACCGTTGAACTGAACGAGCGGCGCCGGGGACCCATTCGACTCGCGGTCCAGTTCGCGCAGAGCGTCGGCGTGCCCAAGGACGAAACGGTCGTGCTGCCGAGCGTTTGGGCCGATGGGGTCGCGTATCAGTCGGGCCTGCTGGCGGTCGAATCGGTCGCCGACCTGGACGTGCAGTTGCTCGATCCGCCCGCGAGTGTCGACGTGGGTCAATGGGCCGAGGCCGAGTACTCTCCTGGCCGGCACCTGCTGGGCGTGTACCGCTTTGTGGGCCAACCGAGCGTATTGCAGATCAAGCGCTCGCGTCCTTCGACTGCGGCGCTTCCCACGGCGATCGTGCAATCGCAAACGCTGCACACGATCGTTGGCACCGGAGGCCGGAGCGTCAATTGGATCGATCTGGACATTCGCTCGAAGGTGACCTACCTCGAATTGGCCTTGCCCGTGGGGTTCAACGGCCAGCCGTCGATCTTATGGTCGGCGCAGCTCAACAACATGCCGCTGAAACCGCAACGGTTGCAGGACCGGTTGCTGATCAATCTACCGTCGCTCTCGCAAGCCAACGCGCAGCAACTGCAAATCGTGTACGAGACGGCGATCGCGCCGATCAGCGCCCTGGGGCACCTAACGATGCCCGCGGCGCGAGTGTATCTACCCGGCCGCGAGGGGCGCGCGAGTGTCGAGGTTCCGGTGGCGGTGACGCGCTGGGACGTGCAGTTGCCGCCCGACTATATGCTGGGCCGCTCGCGTGGCAGCGTGCATCCGACGATCGTCGCGGCGCCGAGACTGGCCGCGTTTGAAGTCGCCGAGGGGCTGTGGCTTGCGGGCGGCGGAGTGTTCGGCGGTCCGCTGCGACGATCTTCGACTCCGGTCTTCTTCATACAAGAGAGTGAGGATGCGCTACTGGGAGTAATCGCCGACAAAGAAATGACTGGCAAGCCAACCTCGGTCAAAATTGATATCGGCGAAGTGAACGTGTTCAAGTCGAACGGCGCGCAATTGTCTCAAGAATTACCTGCGGGCACGCTTGGTGAAGCGAAAGCGATTGCCGACAACTACGAGCAAGCACTCAAAGAACGAAATAAAAAACTGTCCGATGGCGTAATGCCCAAGAGCGAAGCCAAGCCCGCCGGGCCTGCAACGCCCCCAGCAGCACTCGCCGTGGAAGGGGGACGAGGTCGCGGCGAAGGCAAGGGGGAAGCGCTCGATAAGAACGCCCGAATCGAGAATCGCAAGGGATTTTTGCTCACCGGAGTCCGCGCGCTGCCGATCGATCTGCAAGAGTCAGGCAAGGCGATCACGTTCACCAACCTCAGCGGCGACGCGCGACTCGATTTGATCGTCGTCGATCGTCAACGGCTATCGTCGCTATCGAGCGCCATCGCGTGGCTCGTGGCCTTGTATGGGCTGTACCTGTTGTGGCTCGCCCCTCGCCGCCGGCTGCGCTACGTCGTGACGGTCGGCGTACTCACGACACTCGTTCCGCTCGTCAGCGGCTGGCTCGAACTGGCTGTGCTCCTTAACCCCGCCTTTTATGCCGCGTGTGGCTTGCTCGTCGTGTATGGGTTCGTGGGGCTGATCCATGCCGTGCGAAGTTGTGGTTGCTGCGTGCTCAAGCGACGTACCGCAACACCGGCCTCGGTCGGCCTGTTACTGCTCACGCTCATCACAGCCTACGGCTCGACTGCCACGGCGCAGGAGCCCAACGATGTCGAAGCATCTGTAGCGAAGACACCGATTCATATTCCGGACGACGCCACGATTTGGCTCTACGATCAAAGCTCGGGGCTCAAGGTGCCGCAGGCCAAGCAGGTGCTCGTGCCATTGGCTCGCTACGAGCAACTCTGGGCCCAGGCGTATCCTGAGCAGGCCGCGACCAAAAAGCTGCCAGCCCGATTTGCGTTGATCGAAGCCCGATACCGGGCGACGCTCGGCGACGAAGCCACGCTGCACGTCGATGGCGAGCTTGAGTTGCAGGCCTTCGACCATGAACCGATCGACGTGCCGTTGGCCATCACCGGCGGCGTCATCATGCACTCAACGCTCGATGATCGGCCGACGACACTCAAGCTGCTCGTGCCCGAGGTGGTTCCAGCACAGAAGGGACAAAATGGTCAGCCCCTGCCTGTCAAGCCACTGCCGGTGCTCGTGGTACAAGGGGCAGGCCGCCATCGACTCCAGCTGCGCGTCGGCATGAACATCGAGCGTGAAGGGGGTTGGCGACGTGTCGCGGGACAGTTACCCACGGCGGCCGCCACTCCGCTGCGACTCACGCTGCCGCAGCCCAACATGGAAATGGAACTCATTGGCGTGCATGATCGCGCGCGGCACGAGTCATTACAGCCGAACGAGACAATCGACACGGCCCTAAGTGCCGCCGAAGCGTTTCGCTGGGCGTGGCGACTCAAGGCCGCTCAGGGGCAAGTCGATGCCGGACTGCAAGCCGTCAGCCAGTCACACTGGCTCATCCAAGAAGACGGCTGGCGACTCACCGCTCAGGTGCAATTGCAGTTTCGGGGCGGCTCGCGCGACCGATTCACTCTAAAGCTCGACACGAGTGCCGGGGTCGACCGCGTGCAAGGTGAGAATGTCCGCGGCTGGGAACTCTCAGAACTCAACGGGCAACGACTGCTTGAGGTGTCGCTGCTCAAAGCGGCCACGGCGAGTGAGCAACTGACGATCATCCTGTCTCAGCGACAGCCCCTGTCGACCGAAGTGATCGAGCTAACCGCGCCCAACATCACCGTGCGTGACGCGGCCTTGCAGCAAGGTTCGCTGGTCATCGAACGGAGCCGAGCCGTGAACGTGCGCACCGTCGAGACCCTGGGTGCGAGCCGGATGGACTTACCCCCGGTGGTCGTCGAGGCGAACGCGTCGGCCGAGAGCCCGTTGGGACGCGAGCCGCTCGAGGCATATCGTTTTTCGACCTTACCGATCAAGCTCCGTGTTGCCGCTCAGCTACAAGAGAGCAGCTTACGAACCGACACCCGCGCAACCGTTACGCTGGGCCCGAGCGAGTCGCGATTCGAGGCAAACGTGGCGTGTCAGGTCACGGGCCGACCGCGATTCGCGTTACGGTTCGAGCTCCCCTTGCCCTGGACGATAGAGCACCTCTCGGGCGCAGGCAGCAACGATTGGTCGTTGCTCATGATCGACAATCGCCGCGTCGTTGAGGTGCGCATGAGCGAAGGGCGCGTTGGCGACTTCTCGCTTCAATTGACTGGTCAGGCGAATCTTCCTGCGAACGACACCGCCCCACGACCGCTACCACAGCTGCGCGTGCTCGACGCCCAGCAGCAACTCGGGACGATTCAGGTACAATCCCCGGCGGCCTACCGTGTCGATGCCGAACGATTGGTCAACTGCACGACCACGCTTCTGCTTGACGCAACCTCGGGCCGACGTGCTGCTCCGACCGCGACCGCGCAGTTGGCAGTCAAATTCAACTCGGCCGACTACGAGGCCGTCGTGCGACTCACACGCCGAACACCTCGCGTAACGTGTACGACCATCAACAGCACGCGAATCACCTCTCGGGCGTTTGAAGAGAGCATTCTGCTCGACTACCAGGTGCAAGATGCCGGGGTGCGTGAAGTTCAATTCCTGATCCACGAGTCACTGCGCGACGCGCGGGTGCGAGCCCCTCTGATGCGTGAGCTGACGTACGAGCCGGTCGAGGGGCGTCCAGGCTGGCTCCGTGCGAAATTGACCCTCCAGGACGAATTGCTCGGCGAGCTGCGCGTGCTCGTCGAACACGACCGGGTGCGCAGCAACGAGCCACAACAAGTGTCGATCGCCGTGGTCGAGAACGCACGGGTCGCCGAACAGTTTGTGCTATTAGAGAGCGACGGCGATTTGGAGGTGGCCTTGGATCGGCAAACTGAACTCGAACCGCTCGCCCGACAGCAAGACCAGTATCGCCAACTCGTCGAGATGCTGCGGATCGCTCCGACGCTGGCATTTCGAGTGGCGACCGGCGCCAAGCAACCGCAGCTCGTATATTCGCTGCGTGAACGAGCCAAGGTGACCACCGCCCAAGCGCGGATCGGGTTGGCCGAGACGTTCATCATGGTCGATCGCGAAGGCAACTATCGGGCGACACAAACCTATCGGTTGGACAACAAGACGGAGCCGTATTTAACGCTCGAACTGCCGCGCGGCGCCGAGGTATGGTCGGCCTGGGTGGCAGGCGAGCCGATCAAGCCTGTCGAACAGCCCGGCCCCACCGGAGCACGCGGACTGCAATTACCGCTGGTCAAAACGGCCGAGGGGGATTTGGACTATCGGGTGATCGTCAAGTATGGCGGCCGACTCGAACGGCTCGGCTGGTCGTCGCACGTTACGTTTCCATTTTTGCGCACGGTCAACATCAACGTCGAACAAAGCCGCGTCGAGGTCTATTTGCCCGAAGATCTGCATTGGTACTCGTTCGATGGCACACTGGGGACCGTCGCCGATGCCAACGAGTACGCGAATGCCGAGCTGTCGCATTACAACCGGCTGACGCAACGCCTATCGCAGTTGCTGAGCAGCGACGATCGGTTTGCCAAAGTCCGAGCGTTAAACAGCTATTCGTCGCTGAACACCAAGTTGAACGACTATCAGCGGGATGTGAATGTCTCGAATCAGTCGATTGTGAACGAACTCAACGCGAATCGGGCGGCATTGGATCAAGCCCAGCAATCGCAAGCCATGATGAATCAGCCCGCGGTGCAACAGGCTGCCGAGACCGACGTCCGCCGATCCATCGAGCAGCGTTATCGGTCCCAACAGAACGACTTAGGACGACAACTCGACAGCGTGTCCCAGGACAAACACTTTGCCCTCCGAGGCGGCAAAGTTCTTGAGCAGCTCACTCCGCGCACGGAGTTTTTTGACCGCCGCTGGCTCGTCGGCAACGCGCTGAGTGAGTTGCGCAGCGATTCGCTCGTCGCGGGGGATAAGCCGAGCGAAGCCAAGAAGAGCTTGAAAGACGAAAAGGGGAAAGCCGGGACAAAATCTACGACCGAACAGGATCGCACGAAGTCATTGCCCACGGCAGTTCCAACCCCGCAAGCGCCCCCTGCGACCACTGCGCCAGCCAAGCCCGACGCACAAATGCAAAACGGAGCCCCCGCTCAACCGCCAGGACAGAACATTACACAACGCTATCAACAGAAGCTCCAAGCCCAAACGAAGAACGAGCGCGATGGGGTCGTCGATCAAGCGGGGGGTGGCAAACAAGAACAAGCCGAACGACAGCTCGCTCGAAAAGAAGTGGAACGGAGTTCGCAACTGGCCGCGGGCATCGCCTCGCCCTATTACCTCAGCGATGACATCGGATACCGCCCGTCGGGGACCTCCAGCCTCGATGTCGATTGGATCGCACAAGGACGTGTCTATCGCTTCACGACCTCCGGAGGTGATCTGCATCTACAGGCCCGAGGAGTCTCGTGGGCGTTGCTCGAAGCTCTCGGACGACTCGCGTTGGTCGTGCTGACGGTGGTCGCACTACGTTGGGTGGCGAAGAGTTTAACCGTTGCCCGGCTGCAAGCCTGGTCGCGCTCGCCGTGGTGTGCCGGTTTGTTGCTCGGCGGTGGCTTGTTGAGCTTGCTGCTGATGGCGCTGCCAATCTTCGGCCTGTTGGCGATTGTGACGGGGATGACCGTGTCGGTTCGCGCACTCTGGTTTCGCGCAGAACGAACAACACCGGCAGGGACATAACGTCCAGCGGCGTGCGCAAACCGCACGCCTTACCTGCTCGCGACCGGAGAAGGACCTTATGCCGAGCGTGAATTTTATTTGCGTCCGGCATGGCGGTGGCCGACAATCGGCGAAAACGCACCTCCTTCTCCGCGAGACATTACGATGCTGGGCTATCGATTTACCGCTGGCTTGCTCACGATCCTGATTGCAAGTTCTGTCGACGCCGTTGAACCCAACTGGCGACCAAGCGAACGCACGGCCGTTGAGCATGTCGAGGCGTGCCGTGATGAACTCAAGCAGATGAACCAGGCACTCTGGAAGTTCGCCGAAGTCGGACTCGAAGAGAAACAATCGTCGACACTACTCATCGAGCGGCTGCGGAAAGCCGGTTTCGAGGTCAAGACCGGCGTGTCGGGCATGCCCACCGCGTTCGTAGCCTCGTTCGGCAGCGGCCAGCCCGTGATCGGCATGTTGGCCGAGTACGATGCGCTGCCAGGGCTCTCACAGAAAATGTCACCCCAGCGTGAAGCGGTCGTCGATGACGCGCCAGGACACGGTTGCGGGCATTGCGGACTCGGTACGGCAGCGGTCGGCGCGGTGATCGCGGCCAAAGAGGCGATGGTCAAACACGGCCTGAAAGGAACCTTGCGGCTTTATGGTACCCCGGCCGAGGAGACACTCATCGGCAAGGTCTACATGACGCTCGACGGCGTATTCGACGACCTCGACGTGTGTTTACATTGGCACCCGGCCGATCGCAACGAGGCCTGGAGCGGCAAGACCAAGGCCGCGCTGTCGGCCAAGTTCACCTTTCATGGTGTGACGGCTCACGCCTCGGGTAGTCCCGAGAGCGGCCGCAGTGCGCTGGATGCCGTTGAGTTAATGAACGCCGGGGCGAATTTTATGCGCGAACACATCAAGGAGGACGCTCGGGTGCATTACGTGATCACCGACGGTGGCGGAGCCCCCAATGTCGTGCCGGCCAAGGCGACCGTTTGGTACTACGTGCGTAGCGACGATCACCGCGACGTCGAAGCCAACTTTGCCTGGCTCAAGGACATTGCCCAAGGGGCGGCGCTGATGAGCCGCACCAAAGTGACCGTGCAGGTCGATACCGACTGTCACGAGGTGATTGTCAATGATCCACTCAACACACTGCTCGTCGACAACCTGCAACGCCTCGGCGCGCCAAAGTTCACGACCGACGAGATCGAGTTTGCCCGACGATTGCAAGCGCCGCTCAGCGCTCAGTTCGGGACGGTCTTTCCTAAGGCACTCGACGAAGAGATCCATCGTGTCGTACGGTCACACAAGCCGCAAGGCTCGACCGACGTGGGAGACATCTCGTGGCGCGTGCCGACCGGTGGCCTAAAGACGGCCTGTTTCGCGGCCGACTCGCCAGGCCACAGTTGGCAAAATGTCGCCGCCATCGGCTCGTCGATCGGCGAGAAAGGGGTGATCTACGCCACACAAGTGCTCGCCGTCACGATGGTCGACCTGCTCGAAGAGCCCGCCGTGCTAGCCACCGCGAAGGCAGACTTTGACGCCAAGATGAAAGACCGCAAATACACGACGCTCATTCCCAAAGGGCAACGACCACCGGCAAAGATACGATAGGCGGGGAGAAGGGAACAACGGATGAAAGAAAGGGATGAAGGATGAAGGATGAAGGATGAAAAAACACTTTCTCACTCCAGTCTCCAGTCTCCAGTCTCCAGTCTCCAGTC
>CAYLYE010000084.1:0-23787 GCA_964387325.1 uncultured Planctomycetaceae bacterium | reverse complement strand
AGAGGTGGTGGAAGGCTTGGGCTTGCGTAGGGTCGTAGGCATGGAACGGAACTCCAAATTATTGATTGTTACCAAGAAAAATCGCTGAAACATTCGCGGCGCGTATTTAACCGGCCAGACGCGACTCGGCCGCTGTACGTGAGTCGCTTTCGGCCAACGCTCGTTCTGTATCCAGCACGAGTAAGAGCCGCTCAGGTAGTTTGTAGGCGCCGACGATTAATCCTCGGACGTTGGCGCGCACGGTCGAAGGGGGAGATTCAAACAATTCGTCGTCGACTTCCAACACGTCGCCGATGCGATCCACGAGCAGGCTGACGGCGTTTTCGCCGTCGCGCACGACCACGTTCATCGGTGTTTCGCCCGGCTTGCGGAGCGGCAACCCCAGGCGGCAACGCAAGTCGATCGCGGTCACGATTTGGCCGCGTAGGTTGATCAACCCACTGATCGCCGCCGCAGCCAGGGGGACGCGTGTCATCCCCTGGTAGCGGATCACCTCCTGAATCTGCTGGACATCGATGCCCAGGAAGAGGTCGTCCACGTAAAACGTGCAGAACTGACGCGTGTTTCGGTTCATGATTACCTCGTTATTTCGAGAGGAATTTGGGTGTCGCGGGACGTCGCGCCAGGCGGCGGAGATTAAGCACGTCCGTGACGCGTTGTTGAATGATTGAGGTGCCGAGCAAGTTGGCGTCGTCTCCGCGCGAGTGGGAAATATTCAGTTCCGTTTCGACAATATCGACGATTCGATTCACGATCAGTCCGCAGCGGTAACCTTCCTCGGCATAGACGATGACTTGATATTCCTCTTGCGCGAGATCATCGGGCGTGGAGACGCCGAACACTTCGCTCAATCGCATGAGCGGCAGAATCTCGCCGCGATATTGAATCACCTCGCGGCCATCGGCATACTCGATGGCCGAGCACGGGACTTTTTCCAAGCGAGAGATCATGGAAGTTGGCAAAGCAAATCGGCGCGAGTCACCCAGGTCAACCACCAGAAGTGTCTCGATTTGTTTTCCGGATTGGCTTTCGCTCTTCGCGTTGGCGACAAGACTTTGTTCACGCAATTCGCCGGCCAAGCCTGCGGCAACGGCCAGCCCCATCACATCCAGGATCAAGGCAATTGTGCCGTCTCCCATGATCGTTGCGCCGGCGAATTCCGATAAACCTTTTAATTGACGACTGAGCGGCTTAACGACAATCTCCTCGGTGTCGTTGACTTTGTCGACGACTAGGCCAAACTGCCGATCGTTGGCCCGCAGCACGACGATGTTAATAACCCCATCGTCATAGTTCGTGGCCGTTGTGCCGGTGGAGTCTTTCGAGACCTCTAGTCGTTCCGAGAGATAAACCAGCGGCAGTAATTTTCCACGGAGGCGATAGACCGGCGCGCCATGAACGTACTCGATTCGGCTCTTTGCTTCGGTACCATCTAAGCGGACCAACTCAAGGAGACTCACTTGAGGTATGGCGTAACGATCACCATCATTGGTTACGACTAATGCGGGAATAATCGCCAGCGTCAGCGGAATCTTGATCCGGACCGTCGTGCCCTGGCCAGGGCAGCTTTGCAAATCGATGGTACCGCTGATCCGCTCGATATTGGTTTTTACAACGTCCATGCCGACGCCGCGTCCCGACACACTGGTTACTTTCTCGGCCGTCGAAAACCCTGGCGCGAATATCAACAGCGACGCGTCACGATCCGAAATCCGCGCGGCTTGATCGGCCGACAAGATGCCACGCTCGACGGCCTTTTTTCGGATCCGATCCAGGTTCAACCCAGCGCCGTCGTCAGTAATCTCGATGTTGACTTGTCCACCTTCGTGATACGCCCGCAGCAACAGGCACCCTTCGGATGGTTTGCCGTTCGCCTGTCGCACCTCGGGCGATTCAATACCGTGGTCGACCGAGTTGCGCACCAGGTGAGTCAACGGATCCTTGATCGCTTCGACGATCGTTTTGTCGAGTTCCGTCTCCTTGCCTTCCATCTCGATGCGGACTTGTTTGCCCAACTGCGACGACAGATCGCGGACCACCCGGGGAAATTTCGCCCAGACGTTGCCGATCGGCTGCATGCGTGTTTTCATCACGCTCTCTTGCAGCTCGGTCGTAATCAGGTTGAGCCGCTGGGCGGTGCTGATGAAACTCGTGTCTCCCAGGCGGCTGGTGAATTGCACAATCTGGTTTCGTGCGAGCACTAGCTCGCCCACTCGGGTCATGAGTTTGTCGAGCAATCCCACGTCGACACGAATGGTCGAATCGACCGTCATGCCAGAGGCTTTGTCCGGAGTGCTACCGTCGGTCGCAGGCGTCGTCACCGGCTTCACGGCCTCGACAGCCTCGACGCTTTCGGTCGAAGTAGTCAGCCCAGCAGCAGCACGGGGAGCCGAAGGTACGGTGCCCAAATTCGTCGACACGGTTTCGGAATGAGTCGATTGCTCGCCTTGTGGTTGCTGAGGTGGCGAGGACTCCCGATGAATATCGGTCAAGCGTTGCAAGAGGACGTCGGCATCAAAGCCAGCATCGCTGCCGTTGGTTTCCACCAGGCAAAGCGCTTCGCGGCATTTGTCCATCGTGGCCAACAGTGTGTTGACGGTTTCCGCGGTCGCACAGAGCCGTCCGTCGCGCAGGCTTCGCAGAATGATATCCGTCGATTGGGTAAGCCCTTCGAGAATGTTTAGTCCGAGCAGTCCAGCGCCGTTATTGATAGCGTGATTCGTCCGAATCAAACTCCGAAATAAGGCCTCGTCTCCGGTCGTTGCAATCAAGGTCGCCAACTGCTGTTGCAGTTGATCAAGCTTGTCATGGCATTCGATGAGAAACTCACGCATGGCGTTGCTGTTATCCGTGCCCCCACCGGTCGCAGCCGCTGATTGAGTGATTACCGTGGACTGTACGAGTTGAGGAGCGGTGGCCTCGACATGCGGCGTTACACCCGGACGAAACTGATTCAGGAGCGTGACGTGTTGTGTGATGTCGGCCTCGTTCGAGGAGTCGACCGCGTCGATCAACCCTTTCATGAAGTCCGCTGCTTTCAACACCGTGGTGACGAGTTCCGAACTCGTCGCAATCTCTCGGTTGCGCATGCCGTTGAGAACTTCTTCGAGCCCATGAGCCAGTAGACCAATTTGATCGAGCCCCAAAAAACCCGCTGTTCCTTTGATCGTGTGCATCGTACGGAAGACGGCGTTGACCAAGTCGATATCGACATTGGCTCCCGCGGCTTCAATAGCCAGCATCTGCTGTTCGATATTGGCCAAGCCTTCTTGCGACTCGACGACAAATTCGGCGATTAGTCCGGTGTCTACTTGATCCATGTTCGATTGACCTTATGCCTGATGCATTTGAAAACGATGTAAGTGTTCACACGGCTGCGGGAATCTTCGTACGTGATTCCTGGACATATCGAGACAACGGCCGTTCGGCCGACACCGCGGGCGACGCTATAAACGTCTGCGCCACCAGTTGCTCGGCACAGCGCGCGGCATAGGTTGTTGTGGTCAAGCGGTCCATGGTCGGGCTTGGCTTGAATTCAGACAAATGAGTTGCCAGAGAATGGCACATTTCACGACTGAATTCCGTGTTCGGTTGTTCGGTTTCCTGCTCAGCCAAATGCCGAATGAGCGGCAGTGCGTCATAAAACACGTCCAGCAACTGCGGATCAAAGTGCGCGCCTCGGCCTTGCTCGAGCAGTCGCAATGCCTCGACTTCCGGAAGCGCTTTGCGGTAAACACGGTCGTGGGTGAGCGCGTCGTAAAAATCCACGATGGCGACAATTCGCGCGCACTCGGGAATCGTCTCGCCAGCGAGACCGTCGGGGTAGCCCGAACCATTCCAGCGTTCGTGGTGCGAGCGGGCAATTTGCTCGGCCAGTTGCATCATCGTCGAATGGCTATTTTGCAAAATGCCGGCGCCGATCAGCGTGTGCGTCTTCATCACCGCGAATTCTTCGTCGGTGAGCTTGCCCGGTTTAAGTAAGATCGAGTCGGGGATGCCAATCTTGCCGATGTCATGCATCGGGGCTGCAAAGCGAATTTGAGCGACATCTTCGCTCGTCCAGCCATGAATTTCGGCGACGGCTGCGCTGAACAACCCAATGCGTTTAATGTGTGCGCCGGTTTCGTCATCTCGCACCATCGAAGCCACGACGAGTCGGTGAATCACTTCTTCGTGTGCTTGGCGGACCAAATGTGTTTGTTCCGAGACTCGACGTTCCAGATCGGTCGTATAGTTCCTTTTCGCGTCGAACAAGCGACGTCGCTCTAGCACCCGATTCACTTCGAGCAGTAACGCACGCTGTTCGACCGGTTTGAGTAAGTACCCCCAGGCCCCGCGACGGATAGCCTCAGTGGCGAAATTCGGATCTTCACTGCCGGTCAACATGATCACGGCTTGATCGGGCCACGTGTGTTGCAATCGCGCCAACAAATCGAAGCCGGATTGCTCTGGCATGCGAATATCGCTTATCACCAGATCCAGGGTCGTGTTTTGCAGCGTGTCGAGCGCTTCACGCACATTGCCGACCGAAAGACAATCGTGACCAGCGTTGCGCAGCCAGCGCACGATCATCTGACGCAACATCGGCTCATCATCCAACACAAGGATTCTGCTTGCGTCGGTGGAGTCTGCTCTCGATGGTTTCATTCCTGATACCCCAGCATGAAGATGCGATTCGCCTTACTTTCACGACGAGAATAATTCTTGTCGTGACTGCTCGTGGGCACACATGAAGTGCCTGGAATGTATCCCTTACGAAAACAGTAAAGTCCAATTGTGACTCTTCCGCACCACGACTACGTAGTATCTTTATGCGAACCACCATGTAGAAGGTTTTTTAGCCGCCCCCTATTTCAGCGGGACAAATCGGGCGATGAACTAACTGGTCGAGTTGGTTGTAAACCAGCGGCAGACTTCATCGCGCGATATTCAATGCGCGTTAGGAATGGGTGATTGCATGACACCAAGCTTGTTTAGTGATGGTTTGTTCGAGCAACTGTTTTGTTCGGCGCCCGACGCGATGATCGTGGTCGATACCGATGGCCGGATCGTGATGGCGAACGAGCAAACGCTGCGCATGTTCGGTTATCGCCGCGAGGAGTTGCTGGGGCAGATGGTGGAGCTGCTGATTCCCGCTCGCCACCGGCTCGATCACCCGAAACAACGTGAGCAGTATCTTAAGAATCCGGTGACTCGCCCGATGGGGTTGTGGCGTTCACTCCTGGCGCTGCATCGGGACGGCACGGAGATTCCGGTCGATGTCAGCCTGGGGCGCGTCGAGACCCCGCACGGAAATTACATCCTCTCGAGCGTTCGCGATGTCACGGAGCGTCGCTGGATGGAAACGATCATCCAGGGAAACAACGTCACGCTGGAGCGAATTGCCAAAGGGGCTCCGTTGGGTGAGATCCTGGAAACCATCGTGACGTTGTTCGAGCAGAGCCATCCATCATTACACTGCGCCATCTTGCGTTGCGACCCGCAACAGCCGTGTTTGCATGTTGAGAGCGCTCCACGACTCTCGCCGCGCTATCAGCAACTCCTGGCCGGGGAGGCAATCGAACCCGGGCAAGGAACCTGGCACGAAGCGGTCTTTCATGGTGAGCGTGTCGTGGCCACAACCACGCTGGGTAGTTTTATTGCGTCACTTGGTCCACTCACCCGTGAAGGTGGTGTGCAGGGGGTCTGGTCGGAACCGGTCGTGGATTCGACCGGCGCGACGCTTGGCGCGGTTGTAGCGTTGTGCCGCGAGCCACGCGAACCTCTACCACGCGAGTTGGACCAATTAACATTCTCCGCCCATCTGGCGGGGATCGGCATGGAACGGGATGCCCGCAGCAAAGAACTCCTCTCACATCAGGAGCAATTGCGTCAACGACAAAAGCTTGAGGCGGTCGGCGCATTGGCCGGGGGTATTTCTCACGAATTCAATAATCTACTGCAGGTGATTGCCGCCTATACCAACTTTACGCTGGAGGGGATCGCTGCCGACCACCCTGGTCGAGATGATCTGCTCACCGTGCAAACCGCCGCACAACGGGCCACCTCACTCACACGGCAGTTGCTCAGTTTTTGTCGCAAACAACCGCTCGACCGTTGTTCGTTTGATCTCAATGGCTTGATCGCCGACACGGTGAGCCTGGTGCGGCCGTTGATCGGAGAAAACATTACACTCGGTGTGTCACGGATCCCGGATGCCTTGCTGGTATTTGGAGATTATGGACAAATTCAACAAGTGGTCATGAATCTATGCATTAATGCACGTGATGCGATGCCCGACGGCGGTCAACTTGAATTGAGCACGCAAATCGACCCGCCCCGGGCTGACCGTGCGGCGGCGGGAATCGAACTCGACCCGCGAGGCGCGCGAGCGCTTCTGACCGTGCGTGACACAGGCTGCGGCATGACAGCCGAAGTGCGGTCGAGGATTTTCGAGCCGTTTTTTACCACCAAAG
Source organism: uncultured Planctomycetaceae bacterium (assembly GCA_964387325.1). Taxonomy (GTDB): domain Bacteria; phylum Planctomycetota; class Planctomycetia; order Pirellulales; family PNKZ01; genus CAZZBK01. The sequence goes on along the minus strand of CAYLYE010000084.1, from coordinate 17,332 downwards.
AGCTGGGGCGCGGCACGGGGCTTGGCCTATCGATGGTCTACGGCATCATCGAACAGCATTGCGGTCAATTGGAGGTCGAGTCATCACCGGGCAATGGCTCATGCTTTAGGATAACGCTACCCATCGCGCACGGTAAACGCCCCGAGCCACCTCAGGAGCTGCCCGCGATTCATGACTCCGATGAGGAGCGAAGCGGCAAAATTCTGGTCGTGGAAGATGATGCCGCGGTTCGTGAAGCACTCGAACGCATCTTGCGGATGGCTAAACGCCCGATTGTGACTGCTGGAAATGGCGAAGAGGCTTGGCAGATTTTCTCGGCGGCGCCCGATGAGTTTTCCTTGGCGATTCTGGATATGGTGATGCCCGGCATCGGCGGGCGAGAAGTCGCCCAGCGCATCCGCGAATTACGTCCGGGCTTTCCGCTGATCTTTTGCACCGGGTACGACCCCGACGCCAATGCCGAATTGGATAAATCGCTTGGCTACGTGCCGGTGCTTGTTAAACCGGTCGAGAGTAAGCAATTGCTCCGCACGGTCCGAAACAGCCTCCAATAAACATGCTGAGCGAATCCCCTGAATTGAGTCAACGAACAACGCCTCGGCAGGCAAGCGTGGTCGCTTGGTCAAGTCATTTATTTTTTTTTGTGGCCTTCGTATCCGGGGCAACCCGCAACGCGTCGTAAACTTCGTTAATTCGCCCATAGCACTCGCAGGCCTCTTTTTTGAGTCGAGGCAGATCGATGATTTGAATTTTCCCCCGTCGATAGGCGATCAGCCCCGCCTGTTGAAACTCGCGGGCAACACTGGTGATGCTCACGCGGCGAACCCCGAGCATGTTGGCGATGGTCTCTTGAGTCATGGTGAATTGAGTCGATCCGATGCGATCGTGAATCATCAATAGCCAGCGTGCAAGCTGAGCGCGGAGCGGATGCAGCGTTTTGCATGCCGCAGACAACGATACTTGCGACATGAATGCCGCGGCAAAGCGGAGTAGTACGCTGTGCAACATCGGGCTTCGTCGCACTTGCAACTTAAACTCCTTGGCGGAAAGGCGCAAAGCCTGACCGGGGATTTGCACCTCGGCTACGAAAGGAGTGACGTCGATCCCCAAAAACAAACACAGCGGGATCATCCCTTCGTTGCCGATCATTCCGGCCTCGATCTGATCGCCACTCCCCATCCGGACTGCTTTGGTGATCATGCCACTACACGGAAAGTAAACGTGGCGCATCTTGCTTCGATCGAGAATGATTTCGCCCGGCACAAGCGCAACCGTTTCGGCTACCGAGATCAATCGGCGCTGGTCGATGGCTGGCAGTAAACGAAGCAGATGGTTGCTAAGCTGATTGTTTTGCATGGCGATCGAGCGTTCGCACATTCCGTGTCATCAAAACCGGACCAGAAATGAACCGTTGAAATTGAACTTGTGCATATGTTCGATATCGAACATAATTCGCACGGTAAAATAGAATTGGCTGCATTCAGTGTTATATACTACGTGGGGCAAGCACAATAACCCGCCCGCCCATGAATGCCCAAAAGATGCATGTCGCCGTCGTCGATGACGACCAGGACGTCCGCCAATCCATCGAGTGGACGTTACAGTCTGTTGCGTATGAAGTGCGTACTTTCCAGACGGCCGATGAGTTTCTGGCTCAGCTTGTGCCGACAGAGACCTTCACGGTGCTGATTGATCTGCTGCTGCCCGGTATGACGGGGCTCGGCCTGTGTCGCGAAATTGTCACGAAGAAAATCCCGTGTACGTTTGCCGTCATCACCGGGCATGCCGATGTCCCCTCGGTCGTCGAGGTCATGAAACTGGGGGCGATCGACTTGCTGGAGAAGCCGTTTACGCGTCAGCGGTTGTTAGAAGTCGTGAATAAAGCCGTCGAAGTGGCTCAGCGCAAGTTCAAAAGCCAATGGGAAGAAAGTGAAGTATTGCGGCAATTGCAAACACTTTCGCCACGGGAACGAGAGATTTTTGAAGCCGTGGCAGGTGGCTTAGTGACCAAAGAAATTGCTCGACAATTGAATATCAGCGCCCGAACGGTTGATGTGCATCGTTCGCGCATCATGCAAAAGCTGGGGATAGAATCTCCGCTGCAATTGGCTCGTGTGCTAGCGATCGCGCAGCGCAACTCTGCCTAGATTAACACCGGCCTGCCATGCGTCGACTCTGGCGAAGGGTCATCGCCCCTCAGCATCCTTCGCTGGGCGCTCTCGGCGGTCAATGTCCAGTTGCCGACTGGGATTCCTCCCTCCAGCGCGATTCTTCATAATCAGGCGCACGCGGCATGTAAATTCGTAGGTCACCGAATTCGGTCATCCAGGTCGTGAGAAGTCCGTTCATGCACTGTTCGCATTGCCAGTCTACGATCCACGAACCCGCAAACTTTTGTAGTGGGTGTGGTCGTCCCGTTTTCGGCCAGACGCCGCCCGACATCGAGCATCACCCCGGGCGATTTCAGGAGTACTTTGAGAAATCCCCCCAAGGCGTGTTTGTGGTCGACGAGCAAGGGCGTTATATCGAGGTCAATCCGGCCGCCTGTGGTATCACGCATTACAACGAAGCTGAACTGCTGCAGATGAGCATCGCTGACACGCTCCCGAGTGAATATCTGGAGGCGGGGTTGGCACATTTCAACACGGTAAAAAACTCTGGCCGTAGGCAAATCGAGTTACCATTTATTGGCAAGGGTGGACACCGTGGCTGGTGGTTAATCGATGCAGTCTGCTTGTCTCCGACTCGATTCCTGGGATTTACGACGGATGTGACCCAACGCAAACAACTTGATCTTGCATGGAAGGAACAGGCCGAGGAGTTGAATGCCATCTTCAATACCTATCCTGATCTGTACTTTTTGCTGGCGCACGATGGAACGATTTTAAAGTATCGGGCAGGCAATACCGGAGATCTTTACGTTGCGCCTGAATATTTCTTAGGTAAACGCATGGAGGATGTCCTTCCTGAGACTGTTGGTACATTGTTTCGAGTTCAAGTTGAGAAGCTTCGGCAGGGCATTCGTTGTCCGCCGCTTGAATACGCGCTTCACATGAATGATTCGCTCCATTGGTATGAGGCACGACTCGCAAAACAGCACGATGGCAAATTCTCGGTGATTGTGCGAGACATAACCACAGCCGTTCAACAACGCGAACGGTTACGATTAGTTCTCGATAGTATCCCCTATGGTTTCTTCATCATGGACCGAGACGGGCACTACCTGGATATCAATAAATCGGGAGCCTCGTTGGTGGGGCGAACGCCTGAGCAGTTGATCGGTTGCCGATTCTTGGATGCATTTCCAGATGCTGCGGGGACAGTGTGGGAACAGACTTATCAACGCGTTATGAACACGAATACAGTTGCCGTTGTCGAAGATTATTACCCTCCTCTGGATCAATGGTACGAGGCGCGGGTTTATCCGTGCACCGAAGGAATCGCGGTCTTTTTTTCAGAAATTACTAGTCGTAAGCACAAGGAAGCAAAACTTCGTGCTAGGGAAGAACGATACGCTTTTATCGAGCGGGCCGTGAATGATGGCCTGTGGGACTGGAATATGCTTACCAATGAGGCCTATCACTCACCTCGCTGGTTGGAAATCATGGGGCTTCCGCCTCATGACATGCCAAGTAACGTCAGCGAATTCTTTGACGCGATTCACCCGGACGATCGCTTGATGGTTGAGTCAGCAATTCAGCGACATCTGGAAAATCGTGAACGCTATAGCGTTGAGCACCGAGTGTTGATGCCTGATGGCCGTTGCAAATGGCTATTGTCGAGAGGTGAGGTTTTTCGTGACGCTCAAGGACTCCCTTTACGCATGGCTGGAACAATTACGGATATCACGGAAAGAATCATTGCCGACAAGGCTTTGAGAGAAAGCGAGCGCCGGCTCCGTGAGGCACAATCCATTGCCAGAATTGGGAATTGGGAGCTGGATTTGGTGCGAAACAATTTGTGGTGGTCTGGCCAGGTGTTCGAGTTATTCGAACTTGAACCATTGCAATCTAATATCACCTATGAAGACTTTCTAAACGTCGTCCATCCCGATGATCGTGATCGAGTCAATTTAGCCTATACCCAATCACTGCGAGATCGAACCCCTTACCAGGTCACGCATCGCTTGTTGATGCGTGATGGACGGATCAAATATGTCGAAGAGCGATGCGAGACCGAATTTGATAACGAGGGCACACCGATTCGTTCGTATGGCACGATTCAAGACATCTCCGAGAAAATCTCGCGTGATCAGATGCACCACATTCATTCGCAGGTCCTGCTGTCGATGATCGAAGCGGTCACGTTTGTGAATGCGAAGGGGCAGATCCAATTCTCGAATCCCGCTTGTGATGCCATGTTTGGTTACGAACCCGGCGAGTTGCACGGGCAGCCCATAAACATTTTCAACGACGCCACCCAGGAAGAAAACAAACAGATTGCTCATGAAATTCACCAAGCCATGACGACCCACGCCGTCTGGCAGGGAGAATTCCGCAATCGCAAGAAAGACGGCACGGTTTTCTGGACCCAAGCGACCATCACGCGCGTGAATGTCGCGGGCAACGTGAGCTTTGTATCGGTGCAACAAGACATTACTGAACGTCGTACCGCGGCTGAAAAGGCCGAGTCGCTCCGTGCTCAACTCACCCATGCTTCACGTCTATCCACCTTGGGGCAAATGGCTGCCGGATTGGCGCATGAACTCAATCAACCCTTGGCAGCCCTGCGTTTGTATAGTTCGGCGGCCGAAGAGCTTGCCCGAGCCATCAACGAACCGGATCTTGCCGAGTGTCTTCAACGAATCGACGAACAATCATCGCGTGCCGCGGAAATCATTCGCCGGATGCGTTCATTTGCCAATCGTGGGCCGATTCGTCGTGAAACGGTCGACTTGCATCGCCTGATCCAGGAGGTGGCCGCGATTCTCGATTATGATTTCCGCCGCGCACAAGTGCATCTGAAATTCGAGTTGAGTGCGGAGACGTGTGATTTCGAGGGAGATGCGATTCAGATTCAGCAGGTATTAGTGAACCTGCTTCGTAATGCTTGCGAAGCCATGACTGCCACGGACGTCAATCTGCGAACGATCACGATTCGATCGATTCGCGACGCCACCCACCTATGCGTGCGGATATCGGATCGGGGGTGTGGCCTAGAGCCGTCACAGGTAACGACGCTATTTGAGCCATTCCGCAGTAGTAAAGCTTCGGGTCTGGGGCTAGGGCTTTCCATCTGTCGCACGATTATCGAAGCCCACGACGGATCGATCGGCTGGGAGTCCAATCAGCCACAAGGCGCCACCTTCTTTTTCTCGTTACCACGGTCCCTTTCAAACGTCGCATGACCCCTACGCCTTCGGTATATGTCGTCGATGATGAGGCATCGATTCTCGATGCATTTCGCATCTTTCTTCGTCGCCAACAAATACCGGTTCACACGTTCCCATCGGCCCGAGACTTTCTCGAATCTTATTGCGACCATTGGCACGGGTGGCTGTTTACCGACGTCCAGATGCAAAGCATGACTGGCTTGGAACTGGTGGCCGAATTACGCCGCCGAGCCACGTCGCTATCGATCGTGGTGATGACGGCCAATGAAAACATTCAGGCCCTCCGTGATGCATTGAAAGGAACAGCGATCGTATTAGAAAAACCGTTCTCGGCCGACGCGCTGAGACAGTTGTTTCGTACCTGCTCATGTTGACGACCGCGCGGTTAGGCGCCAATTATAAATGGCTAACCGATTGCGACTAGGTGCTACCAAGGCAATAATAGGCGGCGGCATGTTGTTAGCGGGGCTTTACTAGTTTGCCGGCATATTGACATTATCCACACGTGTTCGACGGTCCTCCCACACAAACGCTGCCTTCTGGCGATTCTACGTCGCGCACGCTCTTGGAGCGTGTTCGACTCCACGATCCCGAAGCGTGGCGGCGTTTTGTGCTTCTCTACGGTCCGGTGATTTATGCTTGGGGACAACGCGCAGGCCTCCAGTCGCACGATGCGTCTGACCTGACGCAGGAAGTTTTTCAGACGGTTGCAGCCAGTATTTCGCGATTTCGACGAGAACGGCCGGGGGATTCTTTCCGCGGTTGGTTGCGAACCATTGCGGCCAACAAAATCCGCGACCATTTTCGTGCTCAACAGAATCGGGCAACTTCATACGAAGCAATCGAAAACATCGCCGCGCCCGACCCGGCATCGTTCGACAACGATCCGCAGGCGGCCAAGGCCTTGGCACAGCGAGCCCTCGAATTGATCCAGATCGAGTTTGAAGCCACGACGTGGCAGGCGTTTTTGGCCTGTACGGTTTCTAAGCTCACCGCCCCCCAGGCGGCGGCTGAACTCGGCCTGACCGTGGCGGCCGTCTACAAAGCTAAGTCCCGTGTGATGAACCGTTTACGGCGCGAACTGGATGGCTTGGTTGACTAATTTCCAAAAGTGATGTCCAGGTCGTCCGTTCTATCTATAGAGCGAGACGACGCGACACCGCATCGCCCGCGACGCCACCCCCCAACGCGAAACACTTTCTTCACGAGGCCACTCATGGCGGTGCATCCTTCACCCGACGAACTCTCGGACTTCCTACTCGGCAAACTGCCGTTGGAAAAGTGCGATGTAGTCGCGGGACACCTCGAAGACTGCCCACCCTGCCAAGAAACGATGGGCCGATTGGAATCCAAGTCCGACACGCTCCTCGAAAGTGTACAGGACCCGGTCCAGGCTGCGCCGCTCGACTCGGCTTGCCAACACGCGATGCAGAAGGCGATGACATTTGTCGGCGGCACGACCGATGCTCCGTCGATCACCGATTCCGTCGCGAGCAAGAGTGGCGAGCACGACACCCACAACGGTCAAGCTGTCGTTGATAAGGCCGACAATTCAATGCCCGAGATCTCACCGTCTGCAGCCTCAAGCGAAGCCCCCAGAATTCCCACCGTGGCCGAGATTGTCGCCAACCTCAAAGCAGCTAACTTGCTCTCCGACGACGATTGGAGCACGATCAAAACCGACGTCGCTACGGCAGCCGACGGTAGGGCGTTCATCAAACGACTGATCGAGCGCGATACATTGACCAAGTTCCAGGCTCAGTTCGTCTATCAGGGCAAAACCCGTGGCCTAGCGTTTGGCGAGTACATTGTACTAGACCGCATTGGAGCGGGGGGCATGGGGCAGGTGTTCAAGGCTCGGCACCGTCGCATGGATCGCGTTGTCGCATTGAAGGTGCTCGCCAAGTCGGCCATGAACTCGCCCGAAGCCGTCAAACGATTTCAACGTGAAGCCAAGGCGGCGGCGCGACTCATTCATCCGAACATCGTCACCGCGTTCGATGCTGGCGAGCAGGCGGGGGTTCATTTTCTGGTGATGGAATTCGTCGACGGCCACGACCTCTCGGCCTGTATCAAACAGCACGGCCCCTTGCCGGTTCCTCAAGCGGTCGACGCCATCTTGCAAGCCGCTCGCGGCTTGGCGTTCGCTCACGCCGAGGGAGTCGTGCATCGCGATATCAAACCCGCCAATTTGTTGCGTGACAAGAAGGGCGTCGTGCGCATTCTCGACCTGGGCTTGGCTCGCTTCGACGACCCGCTCGGTCGAGGCCAGGACGACGGGCTCACTGGCAGCGGTGCGGTCATGGGCACCGTCGACTACATGGCCCCCGAGCAAGCATTCAATACGCGCGAAGCGGGTCCCGCCGCCGATGTCTATAGCTTGGGTTGCACGCTGTATCGCTTGCTCACCGGCCAATCGCTCTACAACGGCGAAACGGTCGTGCAAAAGATTCTGGCTCATCGCGAGCAAGCGATTCCGTCGCTATCGTCTGCATCGCAAGCCATTCCGGCGGCGCTCGAAAAGCTGTACGAACGCATGGTCGCCAAGAAATTGGAAGATCGACCGACGATGGTCGAGATCGTGCAGGATTTAGAGCGAATCGCACGTGGCGAGCTATCGGCGAAGATCGTGATCGACACTCAAAAGGCTGCGACCGCTGGTCGCTCTGCATCGGTTCGCTCGGCCTCAGCGGGACGCGGTGGCAAACGTCCGCCGGTGAAATGGCTCGCGGCGGCAGCAGGCGCAGCGGCGCTATTGTTCTTCGGCGTCTGGGTGATCATTCGCGACAAGGATGGCAACGAGGTCGCCCGCTTCAAAGCGCCCGAAGGTTCGACGGTGACGATGCAGAACGACGCTCCCGCAAAGCCGTCGACACCCCCACCGGTCGTGCCCGCAGCACCCGCTCAATCGCCCAAGCCGTCGGCTCTGCCGACGGTCACCGCATCATCGATCCCGCGAACCGGACAAACACCGCCACTGGCCGTCGCGCCGTTCGACGCCACACAGGCCAAAGTCCATCAAGAAGCCTGGGCCAAGCATCTCGGGACGACGGTCGAAACCGTCAACAGCATCGGCGCGAAGATGATCCTTATCCCGCCGGGTGAATACCTGATGGGTTCGACCGATGAACAAGTCGAAGCGGCACTCAAGGTCGCCGAGGAAATCAAAGCCGACCAATACACAAAAGATCGCATCCAAAAGTCCGAACGGTCGCAACACAAGGTCGTCCTCACCAAGCCGTTGCTGATGGGGACGACCGAAGTCACGGTCGGTCAATTTAAGCAGTTCGCCGCCGCGTCGAGTTACCAGACCGAAGCGGAAAAGGAGGAACTCAAAGCCAAGGCCGCTCCGCCGCCGCCGACCACGCCCGATCAACCACCCCCCAAGCCAATCCAGACGTATCTCAACCCGGGCTACGTTGTGGCTGACGATTCCCCGGCGGCGGTGATTACGTGGAACGACGCCGTCGCTTATTGCAACTGGCTTTCCACTCAGGAGAAACTTGATCCCTGTTATCGGCCGGATGGGAATACTTGGCAGGCGTGGCCGGGCAAGAGCGGCTATCGCTTACCGACCGAAGCGGAGTGGGAATACGCCTGCCGCGCCGGGACGACGACGCAGTTTTCCTGCGGCGACGACCATCAGCAGTTGGATGAATATGGGTGGTACAGCACGAACGCCGGCGGCCGCACACATGCTGTGGGGACGAAGTCGCCGAACCCCTTCGGACTCTTCGATATGCACGGAAACTTGCAGGAATGGTGCCAAGATTTCTTCGATTTAAAGTGGTACGCAGCATCTCCGCCCAATGACCCAAATGGCCCAGCTTCCGGCTCCACTCGCGTGCTTCGCGGCGGCTCCCGGAACAGCTTCGTTTCCCACTGTCGCAGCGCGTATCGCGACAACCCCTCGCCGTGGTCCCGTAGCAACCACATCGGTTTTCGCTGCGTGCGGGTGCTCGCCGCTTCGGCCCCAACGGCGAGTGTTGCGGCATCGACTCCACCGGTGGTCACACCTGCACCCGCTTCCAAGCCCGTCGGCCTTGCCCCCGAACCCGCCAAGGCACCGTTCGACGCCACACAAGCCAAAGCCCATCAAGAAGCCTGGGCCAAACGTCTTGGCACAACCGTCGAAACGACGAACAGCGTCGGAGTGAAGATGATCCTGATCCCGCCGGGTGAGTTCCTGATGGGCTCTAGCGATGAACAGTTGGAACTGGCTGCCAAGATTGGCAAGGAACTGCAAGCTGGCGACGCCCAAAGCGATCAATATAAAATAAACCAACGACCACAGCACCGTGTCGTGCTCACCAAGCCGTTCTTGATAGGGGCGACGGAAGTAACGGTCGGTCAGTTCAAAAAATTCGCCATTGCGGCGCGGTATCAAACGGAAGCTGAAAAAACACCTCCACCAACCAAGCCAGCTCCGCCACAGCCAACGCCGGGCCAACCCACGGTTGAAGCAAAGCCAGTTGAAGCCTATTTCAATCCGGGCTTTGAAGTGACCGATGACTCGCCCGCGTCGAGGGTTACCTGGAACGATGCTGCGGCATACTGCAACTGGCTTTCCGAACAAGAGAAACTTGAGCCCTGTTACCGACCTGACGGAAGTACTTGGTCGGTGGTGCTAGGCAAAAACGGCTATCGTCTCCCCACGGAAGCAGAATGGGAATATGCCTGTCGAGCCGGCACGACGACTCAGTATTCATTTGGAGATGAGCATAAACCATTCCATTTGTTCGCATGGCATCATGCGAATAGTGCCGGTCGTCCACGTTCGGTGGGAACGAAAGTACCTAACGGATTCGGCCTGTATGATATGCACGGCAATTTGGAAGAGTGGTGCCTGGATTTCTACGACAAGGATTGGTACCAGCATTCGCCAACAACGGATCCCTGCAATTTGTCGACGGGGTACGATCGCGTCACCAGGGGAGGAGTTTGGAGTAATAACCCTTTTACCGCACAGAGTGCGTATCGCCGTTATCGAGCGCCTTCACGAGCCGATCCGTACTACGGCTTTCGTTGCGTGCGAACGCTTGACGTGCTTGCATCGACAGCGAATGTGAGTTCAGTAACTCCGCCGGTCATCACGGCACCTGCTGCAATTCCCGCCCAAGCCGCTGACGGCGCGTTCGACCTGATTAAACTGCTTGATCTGTCTCGCGATGTGCATGCCGGTACCTGGAAGGCCGATGGCGGGGCGATCGTGTCGGTGGCGACGGAGAACTCGTTGTTCGAGGTGCCAACCTCGTTACCACGGGAATATCAGCTTACGCTCACCGTCCGACGGGCAGCGGGCTCCGTCGCGAACAAAGGGCTGTTGATCGGCCTGTCGGTCGCCGGGCAGCGCGTCGACGCCGGGATTGACGTCTCAGGCGGAACAACCTCTGGCCTGAGCGATGTCGAAGGGCTTGAAATCAAGGATCCGAAGAATCCGACGCGGGTACAAGGCCCGCGTCCGTTGATCGACGGGCCGAACTTACGCACCATCGTCTGCACGGTCCGCCCGCCCAGCATTCAGGTGAGTGTCGATGGCAAGACGATCATCGATTTTGCAGAACCCGCATTACTGCACAGCAACCGCATGACTCGACTGTTTGATAGTGTTTATCTCGAAACCGAGACGGCGATGCGGATCGAACGGCTGGAGATCAAATCGTTACAGACCGTCGATAGTTGGCAACCCCGGATCAATCGTGAACGGCAGTTCCCGCCCACGGGCCTTGCCCTGGCGCCTGCTCAATTGAAGGGAGTTAGCCGCTGGCAGGTCGATACGGTTGGTACCCGCTCACACCTGAGTTGTGTCGCGATCAGTCCAGACGGCAAGCAAGTGGCATGCGGCAACCATCAGGGACAGATCCGGGTTTACGACCCCGATACCTGGCGGCTCATTCGCTGCTGGTCCGCCCACTCGGTGAGGACCTTCCCAGCCACAATCACTTCGTTGTCCTGGAGTCCTGACGGCACACAGATCGCGTCGGCCGGCTCAGATGGCTTGTGTTTATGGCAACCAGACGGCACGCTGGTGGCGATTCGAAGCCTGGGCCCGACGGCAAACGTCCGTGACCCCCGTGTTTGTTGGAGTTCTGACGGTTCTCGATTGGCGGTCGGCTTCGCCAATACGTTGCGACTCTTCAATCGTGACGGCGCGGTGGGGCCGGCGTTCAATACGAATATCGGTGGGTGTAATGATTTGTGCTTTAGCCCCGACGGATTACAGCTTGTTTTCTCCGCTGGTAACAAAGGCAATGTCATCAACCTTGATGGCTCAGCGGGTCTGGAGTTGATTGGGCACGAGGGTGGTGTCACCGGGGTTTCGTGGAGCAAGCTGGGGCAAATCGCAACGGTCGGTTCAGACAAGACGTTGCGATTCTGGGGCAGTGATGGGAAGCCGGGGCCTGTCGTACGAGATTTAGCGCAAGGAAATGGAACGCTTAGATGTGTACGCTGGTCTCCCGATGGCACTCGACTGATTGTCGGTGACAATTCTCCCTTGTTCGTAGTCTCTCCCACAGGTGAAGTCTTGGCCAAGGAAAGTCATGGTGGGCTAAACCTGGGTGGCGCGGCCTGGAGCGCCGATGGCCAGCGAGTTGCGTATGTAGCCAGCTCTTTTCAGCGCGGCTATCACCCCGGCGTCTGGGATCTCAAAGGCAAGCCCTGGAATATGCCGGAATACCAACCGCCCCCGGAAACACTCGCCTGGAGCCCCGATGGTCGCCACTTGGCAATGAGTACGTATGGGGGACGTAAGGCTCGAATCATTCATGCCGACGGAACGGTCGTATTTCCGCCGTTTCCCAAAGGGTCTGGCCGCGGTGACTTCGCGTGGAGCCCCGACAGCAAGCGGTTGGCCCTGTCATCAGAAAAGACGATCCTACTCTTTGACGTCAGTGATTCGTCGATTGTCGCCAGTCCGACCGTTCTGAAGGAAGGGGCGGACCTTGTCCGCTGGAGTCCCGATGGGCAGCATCTCGCGTCTCGCGGAGGTGACAAAACGATTCGCTTGTGGAATATCGATGGCACACCTGGGCCGGTGCTCCAGGCCGAAATCGGTCGCGGCGCGCTAGCGTGGCTGAATCCGGAAACTCTGATTGCCGGTGATGTCGACGGGAACAAAAAACCCGTCTTGCAACAATGGAAGATCGACGGCACGAAAGGCCCGGCGTGGCCGGTGAGCTCGGCGCCAGAACATGTTGCCGTCAGTCCGGATGGAACGAAACTCCTAGTCAGCACCGGCAATGGGGGCAGGTTGCGACTCGACCTCACAAGTAAGGAGTCGTCTCGAATCGGTGAAGGACCAGGCAATAGTAGTTGGAGCAAAGATGGAATGCAGTGGTTAATATCGTCGCAGAATAACCACGGCGGTGCGGTGCGTCTGATGGACACCGCCACCAACAAGCCGATTCAGGTACTTCCGGTCTTCGAGCCCCGTATGTCCGAGTTGAGTCCCACCGGTGTGATCACGGCCTGCGCAAGCGATTTCACCGTGCGTGCGTGGGAGAGTGCCACCGGACGGCCTCTGTGGACGACCGTCTGTTTGAACGACCATCAATCCATCACCCTCGCCGCCGATGGCCGCGTTTTACAGCACGGCGACGTGAAGCTCGACGACGTGTTGTTCTACTCGGTCGAGTGTGACGATGGCCGTGTCGACACGTTGACCCATAGCGAGTTTTGCAAGCTCGCTCCTGATTATGCATCGGCTCCGCAACAAGCGGCCGAGAAGTAGTTGAAGCACTCACGTGTTGCCAAACTTTTTCAGACTTGCGCGAACATTTCGGCAAACTATTGAAGTCTGCGCAGCGCATGGGCCTCTAAACGGACTCGCCGTCATCTGCCCCACCAACAACCTCCAACGGGCAGGGAGCAATTGTCAACCCGTTGTCTTCTTCCGAGAATCGCCACGCCATCGTTTCCCGCGATTGCCATTCCAATGACTGATCAATCTGGTCGAAGAGTTTCTCCACCCATCGCATACGTTCGTTCCCCGGTGCAACCAAATCGGTCACGTTGCTTGCGCGCGGCCTATGCAACGGTTTCCAGGCCGCTTTCGGCAGATCGTCGGCCAGCAGGTGTAACCGGGCCGTGCTATCCATGTCGAAGATGAAACGCACGCGCGGGTCGGGGAACCCCCGTGAGAAAATGACATTCCCACGAGATTGTGTACGATGGTGCGAGTCAGCGGCGTACGGCGTTGAACATTGGCATCATGATGCCGCTGGCCAACATCATTTTTGAGCGAAAGCGTTATGTCCATCGATCGTGAAGCCGCCTGGAAACTGGTGTGCGAGTACACTCAAAGCGATAGCCTGCGTAAACACATGCTGGCCGTCGAGGCGGCCTGCCGCGCGTATGCTCGCCAATTCGGCGAGGATGAACACGTCTACGGATTGGTCGGCCTGCTTCATGACTTTGATTACGAGCGCTGGCCCAATCCTCCGCAGCATCCGCTCGAGGGAGAAAAGATTCTGCGTCAGCAGGGTTATCCCGAAGAGATGATCTACGCCATCAAATCGCACGCCGACTATCTGACCGATTGCCCACGTATCTCGCGGCTCGACAAGACGCTGTATGCGTGTGATGAGCTGAGTGGCTTTACGGTGGCGGTAGCACTGATGCGGCCGGAGAAAATTCGCGGCATGCAGGCTTCGAGCGTGAAGAAGAAAATGAAACAGAAGAGCTTCGCGGCGGCGGTCAGCCGTGACGATATCGTGCGGGGCGCTGCGGACCTGGGTGTTGATCTGGACGAACACATCCAGTTCGTCATCAACGCGCTGGAGCCGATCGCCGAGACGCTGGGGATCGCCTAGCGTTCACACCGTCGTCATGCAGCTTGTGGGTTTGCGGCGACCCAGGCCTGCAAATCTTCCAAGCCTTTGCGGGCACAAAAATCACCGAACGACTCACCCGAGCTGCGGGCTTGTTTGAAATAGACAAACAAGGGGACCAGGCTGGACACAAGTTCGCTATCGGGCAACATATCGCGATAGATAAAGTTGAGTCGATCACCCAGCACGCGCCCGCCCACGAACAACGTGTACTTATTGGCCGCCTTGCCAACAATGCCGATGTCGCTGTTGTACGGCCGGGCGCAGCCATTGGGGCAGCCCGTCATCCGGACCGTAAACACTTCGCTCGATAAGCCCAGCTTGGCCACCTCGACCTCGAGTTGATCGATGATTCCAGGCAAGGCGCGCTCGCTCTCGGTAATTGACAAGCCGCAGGTCGGCCACGCCACGCAGGCCATCGACCAACGACGGGCGTTCGAGATTTCTTCCGACAGCTTGACGCCATGCGAGCGGAGAATCGCTTCCAGTTCACCTCGCACGTGCGGCTCCAAGTCGCAAAACAGAATGCTCTGATGCGAAGTGAGTCGAATGCTCGGGTTGAGCTTACGGCAGATTTCACGCAGCGCCGACTTGAGCTGCATCGTGTCCGTGTCATGAATCCGGCCGTTCTCGACATTCAGGCCATAATACAGTCGGCCGTCCCCTTGCTCGTGCCATCCCATGTGATCATCGAAGCCATGCACATCGGCAGGGTGGGGCTCAGGCAACGGGTAACCCAGGTATTCCTCGACCTTGGATTTGAACCATTCCAGACCGTGATCGTGGATCAGGTACTTCAAGCGAGCAATTTTGCGATCAGCGCGGTTGCCGAAGTCGCGTTGTACCATGATCACGGCCGTCACGACCTCGATGGTTTGATCCACGGTGCAGTAGGCCATCCGTTTGGCGAGCGCGGGGAAGGTTTTCTTCGCACTGGGGGTTACGCCCATGCCGCCGCCGACAAGCACGTTAAAACCCACGAGCTTGCCTTGCTCGACAATCGCCAGCAGTCCGAGGTCGTGCGTGTAGAGATCAACGCAGTTATCCTCGGGCAAGCCGATCCCGAGCTTGAATTTGCGCGGCAAATAGGTCGATCCATAAATCGGTTCATGATCGGGCTCGCCACCGCCAACCAGCGTGTCCTCGCCGTTATCGTCGCGCAGCCAGAGTTCATGATACGCACGGGTGCGCGGGCAGAGGTGAACGGCGAGCGCATCGGCCAAAGCTTGCAATTGATCATGCACGCCGTCGCCATGATGCGGTGCCGGGCAGCACATGATGTTGCGGTTCACATCGCCGCAGGCTGCCAGGGTCGACAGTTGGATCTCGTTGATCCGCTGGATGGTACGTTTGACGTTGCTCTTCAAAACGCCGTGGAGCTGCAAGCCTTGCCGGCTCGTGATGCGGAGTGTGGTATTGCCAAGCTCATCACACAGATCCATCTCGGCAAGCAGTTGGGCACTGGTCAATTTTCCGCCCGGAATCTTCGTGCGGATCATGAAGTTGAACGCTTTGTCCGCCTTGCCGGTTGAACCGGCGGCGCGTTTCTCGGCGCGGGCGTCGCGGTTGTCCTGCTGATACATGCCGTGATTTTTCAGCAGCTGGATACTCGCCTTACCGAAAAAGTCATTCTCGTCGACCAGTTCCTGCGCGATGTCGCCCCGTAAGAAATTGCTTTCGATCTTAAAGCCTTCGACGGGCGACAGCTTGGTTTCTTCTTCACTAGCCATGAGATACATTGACTCCGGTTCGGCGACGAACGCTGCAGCTATTAGATCACTTGCATTATAAACATTGTCGACTATCGACAGCGAAAGACAAGAGCATCATAAGGATTAGGCGTTAAACTCGCCATATCTCTCGCCCCTTCCGGCGATAAATTTCTCGGCCCTTGAGTGTAGCGACACCTCCTTCTAGGATGCTGCTATGACCCCCAATTCACCTAAGCTGCTGCCTCCTGTCGATCGCATTGCTGTATGGTTCGCCAGCGGGTGGGGCGTCGGATGGGTTCGAGTTGCCCCGGGTACCTGGGGAACCGCCTTGGGGGTGCTTTTGGCCTGGGGGCTCGACCGATTGCTGGCGGTCGAATGGGTCAGCGCGGTCACACTCGTACTGTGCTTCGCAGGGATTCCGATTTGCACTCGAGCGGTGCGGGCGATGGGGGGGCAGAAAGATCCCGGCTGGATCGTCTTCGATGAAATTGCCAGTGTACCGCTCGTATTTTGGGGCGTTGCCGTGAATGATTGGCGCATCGCGATCGCAGGCTTCGCATTGCATCGACTGTTCGATATCAGCAAACCGCCTCCGGCGCGTCAACTGGAACGACTGCCCGAGGGGCTCGGCATCATGGCCGATGACTGGATTGCCGCCCTCTATGCCAATTTGGTATTGCGCATCCTGTTGCGAATGGATTGGCTGTAATCGAATCACCGGCTGCGCGCCGCACGCATCCAGGTCTACAATGTCGGGCGAGATGCATTTGCTAAAAAGGAGTTACATGTGACAGCCACGATTCTCGACGGCAAGGCTTTAGCGCAGGAAATTCAGGCAGAATTGGCGGTCGAGGTGGCCGAATTCGTTGATCGCGAAGGGATCACACCGCGATTGGATGTCGTGCTCGTTGGTGACGATGCCGCCAGCCAAGTGTATGTCCGCAACAAGCACACAGCCTGCCAGCGGGTTGGCATCACGAGTCACATTCATCGCCTCGGCTCGGACACAACCCAAGAGACGCTGCTCGCACTCGTGCATCGATTGAATACGATGCGCGAAGTGCATGGTATTCTGGTGCAGTTGCCGTTGCCTCGGCAGATCGACACGACGGCCGTGCTCGAGTCGCTTAGCCCCATGAAAGACGTGGATGCGTTTCACCCGGAGAATGTGGGGCGGATTGTGCAAGGTCGGCCCCGCTTTTTGCCATGCACTCCGCATGGTGTTCAGCAGTTGCTTCGACGCTGTGGGGCCCGTATCAGCGGTGCCCATGTTGTCGTGCTGGGGCGCAGCGATATCGTGGGCAAGCCGCTAGCGAACATGCTGATTCAGCGTGGCCCGTATGCTGATGCGACCGTCACGGTCTGTCACAGTCGCACGACCGATTTGGCTTCATTGACGCGGCTTGCCGATATTCTGATCGTGGCGATTGGCCAACCGAAGTTTGTGACCGCCGAGA
>CAYLYE010000083.1:3581-24216 GCA_964387325.1 uncultured Planctomycetaceae bacterium | reverse complement strand
GGACCTCGGCTCGTAACGGAATTGCCGTCTCGTCGAGCTTGACCCCCACGCCCGATGCCTCGGCCAGCTCATGCAGCGTGCTCGACAAACCGCCGCGCGTGGGGTCGCGTAGCGCACGGACCTCGGGACACGCCCGCAACAATTGCCGCACGAGGCCGTTGAGCGGCGCGGTGTCGCTCTCGAGCGTGGTTTCAAACTCGATCCCCGCGCGCAACGACATAATGGCAATGCCATGATCGCCCAGCGTGCCCGACACCAGGATGCGATCCCCCGGTCGAGCTGCGTGAATCGAGAGTTGACACCCCGCGGGCACGAGCCCCACGCCGGTCGTGGTGATAAAAATCTGATCTCCCTTGCCACGATCGACGACCTTGGTGTCGGCCGCGACGAGCGTCACGCCGGCTTCGTCGCAGGCCTCACGCATCGATTGGGCTATCCGCCGCAGATCGTCGAGGGGCAACCCCTCTTCGAGGATGAACGCGGCCGCGAGATAAAGCGGCTCGGCGCCCCCCATTGCCAAATCGTTGACGGTGCCATTCACGGCGAGTCGACCAATATCGCCGCCAGGGAAAAAAATCGGCCGCACGACAAACGAGTCGGTCGTCAGCGCCAATCGCGAACCAACCGCATGACTGGGCAACGTGAGCGTCGCCTGATCCTCGAGTGCCGCCAGGATCGGGTTCCCCAACGCGGGCAGAAAGAGCTGCCGGATCAACTCGGCCGACAGGCGACCGCCACTGCCGTGACCTAATAAAATCTGTTCGTGGACGGTCGCCGCCGTGGGACAATTCATGGCGTCTAGGCGAAACTCAGTCATCGCCTTGCTCCTCAACGGCACTTGCGCCCCAGCGCAAACGACCATAATTGAAATAGGCCGCACAGGCCCCTTCGCTCGAAACCATCGTGGCCCCCAAGGGGTTGTCGGGCGAGCAGGTCACACGAAACTGCGGACACTGCGGCGGCTTGATTAGCCCACGCAGAATATCGCCGCTGAGGCATAAACTCGACTCGCTCACGTCGACCTCCGGCTCAGAAAATCGTCGGCTCGCATCGAACGCGGCAAACTCGTCGCGCAGCCGATAACCGCTCTGCTTAATGACGCCCACGCCGCGCCACTTACGATCGGTCACCTCGAAGACCTCGCGCAACAATTCTTGCGAGCGCCGGTTTCCCTCGGGTCGCACGACCCGCGCGTACTCATTCTCGACACCGCAGCGTCCCGCTTCGAGCATGTCCACGCAGCGATAAATGCCTGCGAGCAAATCGAGCGGCTCGAAGCCGGTGACGACGATGGGCAGCGTATGTTTCGCGGCGAGTTGTTCGTACTCGCCCACCCCCATGACCATGCACACGTGCCCCGCCGCGAGCAAGCCGTCCATACGATGATCGCCTGACGAGAGTAACGCTTCGATCGCCGGAGGGACCAACACCTGCGACACGAGCAGCGAGAAATTGGTCACACCACGTCGCCGGGCTTGCCACACGGCCATCGCATTGGCGGGCGCGGTGGTCTCAAAGCCCACGGCAAAAAATATGACCTGCCGGTCCGGGTGCTCCGTCGCGATCCGCAAGCCATCGAGCGGCGAGTAGACGACGCGCACGTCTCCCCCCGCGGCCTTGATCCGCAGCAGATCACTCTGGCTCCCCGGCACACGCAGCATGTCACCAAAGGAGCACAAGATCACGTCCGGTCGCGCAGCCAGACGAATCGCCTGGTCGACCATCTCGATCGGCGTCACACACACCGGACAGCCTGGTCCGTGGATCAGCGTCAATGGTCGCGGCAACAACTCGTCCAGCCCGTACTTGATGATGGTATGGCTTTGTCCGCCACAGATCTCCATGAGCGACCAGGGGCGCGTCGTGCGTTGATGAATTAATTTCAGCAACTGCTCGGCCGCCCGCGGGTCGCGATACTCAGCGAGGAATTTCACGTGGGCCCTCCTCGCTCGTCCCCTCAAGCTCGGCGAGTTCGTTCATCTGCGCGAGGTACTCGAACACGCGTGCCGCTTCGAGATAGTCGATGCGCGCGATGGCAAAACCCACGTGGACCAACACATACTCGCCGATCGTTAGCTCGGGTAAATACTCGAGGCAGACCCGTCGAGTGACCCCGCCAAAGTCGACTTTGCCCATTTGCAAATCGTCTTCGCGATAGACTTCGACGATCTGACCGGGGATGCCGAGACACATGAGTCGCTCCAGGAACGTGATGCAGCGTTAATTGTCTCGGTTTTGCCAGGCGGCGGCAATGGCCAGTTGCCCCAGGCTGAGTCCGCCATCGTTCGGAGGTACGCACTCATGCCGGAGGACCCGAAAGCCGCGCTCGCGAAGTCGCGCCGTCACGCCACTCAACACGAGGACATTCATGAACACGCCACCACTGAGCGCGACCGTGTTCATATCGGTCTGCTCGCGCAATACCACACAAACGTCGACGACCATCGCAATCACTGTGCCATGAAACCGCTGTGCGATCTGTCGAGGAGAAACTCCCGCGCGCAGATCATGGACCACAGCGGCGATGAGCGGCCGCGTATCGATCTGCATGGGAGACTGCGACGCGCACAGTTCAAACGGATAGGGCTCGACGCCCTCCGGAGTATCGTCCGCCAGCCACTCGAGTTCCAATGCCGCTTGGCCCTCGAATTGAACCGCGGTCCGAAGTTGAACGAGTGCCGCGATGGCGTCGAACAGTCGGCCGACACTCGATGTCAGCGGAGCCTGGAAGCGGCCGGCCAACAGCTTGCGCGCGGCGCTGAGGCTGGAGTGCGACACCTCCGGCCAATCAGGTATCCAGTCGATCGCGGCGTGCCGCAGATGGGCTAGCGCGCAGCGCCACGGTTGTCGAATCGCCTGTTCGCCGCCCAGCAAGGGGACGTTGTTCAGATGCGCGGCCCGACGATAGCTCGTGTAGTCGCCGATGAGAAACTCGCCGCCCCAGATCGATCCATCGGGACCATAGCCCGAACCGTCAAAGATCACGCCGATCACCGGCTCGTTCAGGCCATGCTCGGCGAGGCAACTCGCCAAGTGTGCATGATGATGCTGCACCGCGAGCCGCGACTCGGCCGGAACACGCTGCCGGGCGTAGGTTGTCGATGCATAGTCGGGATGCATGTCGTGAACGAACAAACAGGGGTCAATCCGTAAGAGCCGCTGGTAATGGTCGATCGTCTCGCTAAACGCCGCGAACGACTCCAAGTGATCGAGGTCGCCCAAGTGATGGCTGACGAATGCCTGGCGTTCGGCGCCGAGCGCGAATGTCGACTTGAGCTGGCCACCCAAGGCGAGGATCGGCTGACGACAAGTCAACGGCAGGTCGATTGGCGCGGGGACAAAACCACGCGCACGTCGCAGCGGCAACACCGACTCGTCGACCACCCGCACGACCGAATCATCGCAACGCATCACGATCGGACGATTGTGCATGACGATCCAATCGGACATCCCACCGAGTCGCTCGATCGCCTGTTGGTCGTCACAGACGATCGGCTCGTCACCCGCGTTGCCGCTGGTCATCACCAGGGCCTCGAGTCGCGCCGCGTGCAAGAGCGCGGCATGCAAGGGTGTATAGGCGAGCATGATGCCGAGATCGCGATTGCGTGGCGCAATCGAGCTGGCCAATGGGTGTTCAGCGCGTTGCCGCAACAAGACAATCGGCGCCGCGGGAGAACTCAACAAGCGTTCTTCGGCGGCGGAGATATGAGTCAGCCGACGGGCGGTCTCCAGATCGGACACCATGATTGCAAGGGGCTTGGCATCGCGCTGCTTGAGTGAGCGCAGCCGCGACACGGCCTCGGCATTGCTGGCGTCGCAGGCGAGTTGGTAGCCGCCGAGACTTTTGAGTGCGACGATTTGCCCCGCCGCCAAGGCCGACGCCGCCGTCGTGATCGCGTCGGCCATCGAGGCATACAGATGAAGCTGCGGACCGCACTTCGGGCAGGAAATTCCCTGCGCATGATGCCAACGGTTCGTCGGGTCCTCGTATTCACGCTGGCACTCGGCACAGAGTGGAAACTCGGTCAAGGACGTGTTCGCGCGATCGTAAGGAACCGCGCGCGTGATTGTGAAGCGTGGACCACACTGAGTGCAGCTGAGGAGCGCGTAGTCGTGGCGTCGATCACGTGGGCAGAACAACTCGCCGCGGCACGCGTCGCACATCGCCAAGTCAGGTGACACGATCGGCTGGTCCCCGCGCACGTCGGCGCTTGGCTCGATCACGAACCGTGTCGATCCTTGCTCAGGAATCAGACGAACGTCCACATGATCGATTCGTGCCCGTAGGGGCGGCTGCTCGACGAGCTGTGCAAGAAAAGCGTCGAGTGCCTCGGCTGTCCCTTCGATCTCGATCCACGCACCGCCCCCCTGATTCCGCACACAACCGGTCAGTTGCCAGCGTGTCGCCCGCTGGTACATCAGCGGCCGAAACCCGACCCCTTGCACTAATCCCTCGACACGAATGGCTCGCCGGGGCATGGCAACGACTTCACTCAGGAAGACCAACGACGCACAACATACACCACGCTGCGACGTCAAAACCGTGCTGGAATGACCGTCAGCGGGCACGATACACGAAGCGAACCGCGCTGTCGACGAGCGACCGCGCGCCACAACTGGCGCGACGATGCGCATTATCGCGATTATTCCGGCGCCGGATTGTGTTAGACC
Organism: uncultured Planctomycetaceae bacterium; assembly: GCA_964387325.1. GTDB lineage: Bacteria > Planctomycetota > Planctomycetia > Pirellulales > PNKZ01 > CAZZBK01. The sequence goes on along the minus strand of CAYLYE010000083.1, from coordinate 19,545 downwards.
ACGTGGGTCCCCCCCTGCCCCGGCAGATGAATCCTGACCTAAGTTTACGTGAGGATGCCAGATTGGCTCGGGCCGTGACTTATTGAGAGCGCCAGGTGATCGTCGTGTCGCGCGTGTTGCTACTCTGCGGTGGTTGGATCTCGCTCGGGTTTGCGCTGATTGGCGCGGTGTTGCCACTGCTGCCAACCACGCCGTTCGCGCTACTGGCTGCGTGGTGCTTTGCCCGATCGTCACCACAGGCCTTTCGACGTCTCGTCGAGTCGCGAACGCTCGGCCCGCTGATCGCCGATTGGCGTCGCGAGCGGGGCATTCGTCCGCGAGCCAAGCAGGCGGCGGTGCTTTTCATCCTGGGAAGCGTCGTGCTGTCGGTGATTGTTTGCGCGCTGTGCGAACGCTCGCCGTTCGTGGCCTTGCTCGGCGGGGCGATTTCGCTGTTGATCGTCTCACGCCTGCGGGTGATTACTCTTCCGCAAGCAACAGCGCTGGCCGCCCAGCAGTGCGGGTGAGCGATATACGAGCGCGCTGCGATCGTCGCTCAACGCGGGTCGCGCGACTTGTCAGTTGGCAACGTATCGAGCCATTGCAGAAGCCGCTCGGGCCACTGTGTCGGCGGAAACTTATTCTTCACGCGCTGCGGGATCAAATTCCCCACGCCATGTGCGCCGACGTCGAACTCGTCCATGCGGACGCTCACGCCCAGCTTTTCCAGGTCGGCCTTGATGGCCCGAGGCAGTTCTATCGGCGCGCCCCCTTCCAAGCCATCGTTCGTGGCGTGCATCAGATACACGGGCGGTGTCGCGGCCGTGAATTTGAAGGGCGACTCTTTTTTGCGCCAGTGCCATGTCGCCAGCCCGACCGCAAAATCGGGCCGACTACTGTGCCGCTCGATCGGGTCCGTCGCTTGCGGATCACCCATGTCGAAATTTGAGGCCAGGTTCATCGCCAGATTGCCCCCTGCCGAGTAACCCGCCACGCCAATCTTGTGAGGATCGATGTGCCACTCGGCCGAGCGATGACGCACGAGCCGCACGGCTCGTTGAGCATCGAGCAACGTGAGCGCCTGAATGCCCGCGTTGTCGAGCAGGTGAGGTGGCCGGAGACGATACTTGAGGCCGATCACGGCGACCCCCAGGCGATTGAATACCTCGGCCGCGTAAACGACGTGCGTGCGCCAGTCGAGCGATCCGTAGCCACCGCCCGGGCAAACGATGATGGCCCGACCCGTACGCTTCTCTCGCGGTGGCAGGTAGACACAGATCGTCGGCTGAGTCACGAGACGGATGCTGGCCCGATCCTCGACGACCTCTTCAGGAGCGTCAGCCAAAAAACGAGGTGGCGTCTCGTTCCAGAGTCGAATCGGTTCCGGTGTCTGCGGCCCCAACAGCGCGCGCAGCTTTTGCTCGCTCGGGGTTGCGCCCTGCAACCGAGACGCAGCGAGCGCGGTCATGAATGTGATCGCCACGAATAACGCCGCACGGAACCAACCGGTTGGCGGAGTGTTGCTAGCAGTGCTATTCATACGTGTACTCAATTATTAAAATGGCGGCCGCGAGGGTGAGTCGCGAACCGACGTGAGCCGTGCGTACAGCCATTATCCGCATGGGATCACGGCCAATTCAAGCGGTCGCCGAGTGTGACTGAGCAACCCAACGTCACTTGCATGGAGGTTCGTCCGTTGTCGCTCTTTAGTCGATGCCGAAGCAACTTCGATCAACGAGACCTTTCGCACGGCACGCAGTATTTTCGCGAGGGGAGCGCGGTTATTTGTGGCGTCGACGAGGATTTGATCGAAGCCCAGGTGCAAGGTTCGGAGCCGGAGCCGTATGACGTTGTGATCGGGCTTGAAGAGGAGCGGCAAGGCATTGCGCGCGTCGATTGTAGTTGCCCCCGATTTAGCGACGAGGGGAGCTGTAAACATCTCGTGGCGGCTATTTTAGCGGCCGATGCCGACAAGCGGTGCTGGAAATTCTTCACCGGCAAGGCATTGAACTTCGTCTCGAACGAAGACGGCTGGGACGACACGTTCGATGTCGAAGAGATGTATATCTCCGGAGGTCGCAACGCGCTGCCCATCAAGCTGTTGAGCCTGTCGAATAAGAATACCGTCAACGCCAAGCCGTCATCCTGGCGCAACCAGCTCAAGGGGGTGCTGGAGACCAACTCAGCGGCGCAAAGCTTCGTGCATTATCGCGCCAAGCCGATCTCGAAAAAACAACAGGTCTGGTTCATTGTCTACGGCAACGAATGTGAGCAGTCCAAGCAATTGGTGCTCCGCTTTGTTACCCGTGAACCGAAAAAGAATGGCGAGTTGGGCAAGCCCAAGCAGCTCGATATCTCGCAATCGCAAATTCCAGAATTGGCGGATGCGGCGGACCGAGAAGCCCTGGAGTTGCTCCTTGGCTCGCTACCGTCTGAAAGTTATACGTACTACAGTTCCTACTCCGAGAACATGAGCCAGCGCAAGTACAGTCGCTGCTCGGTGGCGCCGGCGATTGGACGTGTGGTGTTGCCACAGATCGCGGCGCGCGGAAGGCTATTGTGGGCCGATCACGATCCCAAATCGGTCGTCCGCGCTCAGCAACAAGAGCCTCGCCCCATCGGTTGGGATACCGGAGCGGCTTGGCAATTTCGTGTGCATGTCGAGCGGAACGAGAACCACAAGGATTGGGAGGTCACCGGCCGGTTTCATCGCGACACCGAAGCGATCGAGGTATCGCGCCCCAATTGCGTCATCTCGGAGGGCCTGATGTTGTTGGACAACACGCTCGTGCAGGTCGAGTTGGGTCACGCCCGAAGTTGGATCGACGCACTCCGCAAGCAAGGTCCGCTGCGAGTACCGAACAACGAGCAGGACGACTTTCTGGAACAACTGTATCAGGCGCCGCAGTCCTTGCCGCTGGAAATGCCCGACGAGCTACGTTGGCCCCGCGTCGAGGCGCCGCCCCAGCCCCGGATCGTGATCAAAAAGGTGGAGTGCTATTACGGCCCGCCCGAGCTTGGCGCCACGGTCAGCTTCGACTACTCGGGGCAGGTGGCTCGGCCGCAAGATGCGGCCCTGAACTTCGTCGATCGAGTCAATCGGCGCGTGATTGCCCGCGATCTTGACCGCGAAGCGGCTTGTTTGGCCGAGCTCAAGTCGGCGGGCTTGCGCAACCCGTCGCATTATATTAAGAGCAAAGACACTCCCGACTACGCCTTGTCACCCAAGGTGCTGAGCAACGTCGTCGCTCAGCTGACCAAGTTCGGCTGGCAGGTCGAGGCCGAGGGGCGTGTCATGCGGTCGGCCGGCGAGTTCAAAATGAGCGTCTCGTCGGGGGTCGACTGGTTCGACCTCTCTGCCACGCTCGACTTTGACGGTGTATCGGTCGCGCTCCCTAAGTTGTTGGCGGCTGTGCGTCAGGGGCAACAATTTGTGCAGCTCGACGATGGCTCGCAAGGAATGCTACCGGACGCCTGGCTGGCCAAGTTTGGCTCGCTCGCCGGTCTGGGCGAGGTGCAAGGCGAAGCGGTCCGCTTCCGTCCATCGCAGGCCATGTTTCTCGACGCTCTACTTGCCGCCGCGCCGACCGTCGAGGTCGACGCGCGTTTCGATCAGGCCCGCAAAAAACTCCACTCGTTCGCCGGCGTGGAAAGCCGCGAGGCTCCCGCCGGGTTCAACGGTCAACTGCGCGGCTATCAACGCGATGGACTCGGCTGGCTGCGATTCTTGTTCGATTTCGGTTTTGGTGGCTGTCTGGCCGACGACATGGGCTTGGGCAAAACCATCCAGGTGCTCGCCCTATTGGAAGAGCGCCGCACGCGCCGCATGAAGACCGGCGAACAACGCAGTCCCTCGTTGGTCGTCGCCCCACGCAGCCTAATCCACAACTGGGTCGAAGAGGCCCGGCGCTTCACACCCAGGCTGCGGGTACTCGACTACACGGGCCTCGATCGCTCCGGCACGCTCGACGACCCGGCGCAATACGATCTGATCATCACCACCTACGCCACGGCGCGGCTTGACATCTTGAAGCTCAAGGAGATCCGCTTCGACTACGCGATCCTCGACGAGGCGCAAGCAATCAAGAACCACTCGGCGCAGTCGACCAAGGCGTGTCGATTGATCCAGGCCGACCACCGACTGGCCATGACCGGCACGCCGGTCGAAAATCACCTGGGCGAACTATGGTCGATCTTCGAGTTTCTCAACCCTGGCATGCTCGGCGGCTCGGAAGCATTTCGATCGTTCTCGACCTCGGGCCGCGAGCAGTCGACCGAGGATCTGTCGTTGCTATCGCGCGCGTTGCGACCGTTTCTGCTCCGCCGCACCAAGGAACAAGTACTCACCGAGCTGCCAGAAAAGACCGAGCAGACCTTGTACTGCGAACTCGAAAAGCCGCAGCGCAGATTGTACGACGAACTTCGCGAACACTATCGCCAATCGCTCTCGGGACACATCGAGAAGCAAGGTCTCAAGCGTTCCAAGATCCAAGTGCTCGAAGCGCTTTTGCGCCTACGGCAAGCAGCCTGTCATCCCGGGTTGCTTGACAAAAAACAAACCGGCGAGCCGAGCGCCAAACTCGACACGCTGCTCGAACAGCTTCGCGAAGTGCTCGAGGGCGGGCACAAAGCGCTCGTGTTCTCGCAATTCACCAGCCTGCTCGACATCGTCCGCAAGCGACTCGACGGCGAAAAGATCAGCTACGCCTACCTCGACGGCAAAACGACCGCCCGGCAAAAGGTCGTCGAGCAATTTCAAAACGACGAGTCGTGCCGCGTGTTTCTGATCAGCCTCAAAGTGGGTGGGCTGGGATTGAACCTCACCGCGGCCGACTACGTGTTTATTCTCGACCCCTGGTGGAACCCGGCTGTCGAGGCGCAGGCCGTCGATCGAGCTCACCGCCTCGGTCAGACGAAGCGCGTGTTCGCCTATCGACTGATTGCCCGCGACACGGTCGAGGAAAAGATTTTGCAACTGCAAGGTCAGAAGAAGCAGCTCGCCGACGCGATCATCTCGGCCGACGGCAGCCTGATCAGCCAGTTGACCGCCGACGATTTGCAAGTGCTGCTGAGTTGAGCACGCTTCATCACCAAGCCGTCGGCTTGGCCGACGGTCGAACGGCGACAAGGCGCTGGCTTGCTGAAAGTGCTGTTAGCTCACATGCGTTCGCGCTGAAGCGGCGTCGGCGAGGATCTGATTCATCCGCTCGACGAGCTTGTGCGGGTCGGTCAGATAGCCGTCGACTAGCATGCAGCCTTCGAACAGTTGCTCGCAGGCCCGTTCGACAAACGGATCGTTCAGGTCTTTGTCGGCCAGCGCGGTCAAATGCCGGATCAGCGGATGCGAGGGATTTAACTCCAAGACCCGCTTGGGCAAATCGGTGGCCTTGTTCATGATTCGCATCAGCTTTTCGATATGCCCCGACATCTGCTCATCGTCGCTCACCAAGCACGCCGGCGAATCGACGAGCCGTTCGCTCGCGCGGACGTCGGTCACGCGATCTCGCAAGATCTCTTTGCAGCGGGCGACCAGCAGGCCGATCGCCGCTTCCTTGCCCGCTAGCTCGGGCTTGGTTTCGCTGGCGTGTGTGCCGACGTTCTTCACGTCGTCGAGCTTGACCTGATCGGCCGAGACGAGCGACTTGTCTTCATACTTGCCAAGGCTGCCGAGCACGAACTCGTCGGCTACGTCGCGCAGGTACAGCACCTCGATGCCTTGTTTGCGGAACAATTCCAAGCGTGGGTCGCGGAGCAGCGCCGCCCGACTGGGGCCCGACAGATAATAGATCGCCTTTTGTTCGGCGCTCATGGCGGCCACATACTCTTTCAGGCTGATCAGCCCTTGCTCGTCCTCGTGCCGCGATGAATTGAAGCGGAGCAATTCCTGGAACTTGGCGCGGTGGGCGAAATCGTTGTACCCCTCCTTGAGGATGCGGCTGAACTGCTCCCAAAACTTCCGGTAGTCGTCGGGCCGATCCTGGGCCATTTCCAACAGCAGATCGAGCACGCGGCGGGTCAAGCCGTCGCGGATCTTCATGACCAGCCGGTTCTCTTGCAGCGTCTCGCGCGACACGTTCAACGGCAGATCGTCCGACTCGACCACGCCCCTAACGAACCGCAGATATTCCGGCAGCAGGTTTTTGTTCTCGCCATCGATGAGCACGCGCTTCACGTAGAGTTGCAGGCTCACTTCGCCCCGGCCAAAGCCCAATGCCTCGGGGTTGGAGCGCGGCACGAACAGCAGCGCCGAGTATTGCAGCGGCGCGTCGATGCTGTAGTGCAAACGCACGAGCGGGTCTTCGCCATCGTGACTGATGAGCTTGAAGAACTCGTTGTACTGCTCGTCTTTGACCTGCGACGCGGGCTCGCGCCACAGGGCCGAGGTCTGATTGACCCGTTGGTCATTGACGAGGATCGGGAACGGCACGAAATTCGAGTACCGCTTGATCGTGTCGCGGAGCGTCTCTTCATCGGCGAACTTGTCGTCGTCGGCCTTGAGCACGATTTCGATCCGCGTGCCGCGCGGCGTGTCGGCCGGGGCGTTCTCGACCACGTAGCTGCCCAATCCGTCGCTGGTCCAGGTGACCGGTTGCGCGTCGCCATCGGCGCCGCGCGTGGTGAGCACGACCCGCTCGGCGACCATGAACACCGAGTAAAATCCGACGCCAAAGCGGCCGATCAGGCTCACGTCCTTCTGTGCCTCGGCTTTCCCCTCTTGGGCCAACTGCTGCAAGAAGGCGGTCGCTCCGCTATGGGCAATCGTGCCGATGTTGGCATGCACCTCACTCTCGGTCATGCCGATGCCCGCGTCGGCGATCACGAGCGTCTTGCGTTCGCCGTCGACCTTCGTCTCCAGTCGAATCTCGAGCGTTGCGGTGGGGTCATGTACGGCCTGGCCCGAGGCTTGCAGAAAGCGGACCTTTTCCAGGGCGTCGGTGGCGTTCGAGATGAGCTCTCTCAGGAACACATCCTTGGACGTGTAGACCGAGTGGATCAGGATCTCGAGCAGTTGCTTGATTTCGGCCTTGAACTCAAACGGCTTGGCAGGGGTATCGGTCGACATGATGACAAGTAGTTGCAGAGGACAACGGGATGAAGATAACCATCGCGGCGACGCGCCCTTGCGTCTCGCGCAATGCTTATCATGCCCCACATGGTTCTCGGCGAACAAGGGGGTGTATACATGATTTTCCCCAGCAGCGACGAGGTCGCTTGGGCACTGAACGGTCCCCTGCCCTGCCCCGGAGTGCTCTTGCCAGGAGCTACTTAGCCGGGGGCTCCTTGAGCTTTTGAAGTACCTCGTCGAGGTTGAAGCTGGCGGCTTTCTGGCGTTGCGGATAATCCTTGAACGTCATCAAGAAATTGCCGACGTAGTCCTGTGCCGGGACGAACAGAAAAACGTGATCGATGAGCCAGTCGTAATAGGTGTTCGACGTGACGTCGGCCCGCTCGTAGGGATCGGTGCGGAGGTTAAACAACTTGGGCACGCGCAGGGTCGTGAATGGCTCGGCCCAGACGCGCAAGGTGCCCGGGGCACGCTGCTCCATGAATACGATCTTCCAGTTGTCGTAGCGCAAGCCCGTGAGCTGCTGGTCATCGTTGCAGTATAAGAACGACTCGCGGGGGCTTTTTTCGGCCCGACCGGTCAGGTGCGGCACCAGATTGTATCCGTCGAGGTGGACCTTGTAGGTCGTGTCCCCCACGGTGTAGCCCTGGAGCAGTTTCTGGTTGACGTTCTCGTCGCCGGCCATCGCCAGCAAGGTTGGCAGCCAATCGTGATGGCCGACAAGGTCGTTCGATATGCTCCCCGGCTTGATCTTGCCCGGCCAGCGAACCATGCATGGCACGCGATAGGCGCCTTCCCAGTTCGAGTTCTTCTCGTTGCGGAAGGGGGTCATGGCTCCGTCGGGCCAGCTATTCATGTGCGGGCCGTTGTCGGTGCTGTACATGACAAACGTGTTGTCGGCGATCCCCGTGTCGTCGATGGCCTTGAGCACGCTACCGACGTTTTTATCGTGATCGATCATCACGTCGTGATATTCGCTTTGCCAGCGCCCCGCTTGGCCTCGGCTCTCGGCCTTGACGTGTGTGCGCAGGTGCATGTGTGTGAAGTTGACCCACACGAAGAACGGCTGGTTGGCCTTGGCTTGCCGCTGGATGTAATCGACCGCGCGGCTGGCAATGTCGTCGTCGATGGTCTCCATCCGCTTGCGTGTGAGCGGACCGGTGTCCTTAATCGTCTGCTTGCCAACCTTGCCAAAACGGGGATCAACCGTCGGATCGTCTTGGCTCGTAGCTTTACATTCCAGGACGCCGCGCGGACCGTACTTGGCGCGGAACGCAGGATCCTTGGGATAATCGGGCAGTTCGGGCTCTTCTTCGGCATTCAGGTGATACAGATTGCCGTAGAACTCATCGAACCCATGCACGGTGGGCAAAAACTCGTTGCGATCACCGAGGTGATTCTTGCCGATCTGCGCCGTCGCGTAGCCCAGCGGCTTGAGCAGCGTCGCGATCGTCGGGTCTTCCTTGCGAAGGCCGAGCGTTGCGCCAGGCAGACCAACCTTGGTCAAACCAGTGCGCAAGCCATGCTGACCGGTGATGAACGACGCTCGCCCCGCAGTGCAACTCTGTTCGGCGTAGTAGTCGGTGAATCGGATCCCCTCGTTTGCCAGGCGATCGATGTTCGGCGTTCGGTAACCCATCAGGCCATGCGAGTACGCGCTGATATTCGACTGCCCGACGTCATCGCCCCAAATGATGACGATATTCGGCCGTTTATCGGCGGCTTGGGCCGAGACGCATAGTCCCAGCAGCACGATGACGCTCAGCAAAGCACGGCGAAAAGTCATACAGTCATTCCTCAATAGCTGACAATCAGGGGAGACGGTCGCGCCGAAACGAATTTCAGCGTTGTCCGTTTATTGTACAGAACGCCACAACAGGCAGCTCAAATCTACGTCCATTCTAACCCGTATGTCGTGCAGTCCACGTTGAGTTCTCCGTGTATTTCTGGCATTCGATCTACTACGTGACTCAAACATCACCCCTCGGGCAGCCGAACTTCCGCAATACAGGATGGTCAAGCTAAGTAATTTGTGCGTCAGAGCTTAGATCGGCAATCCAGCCCGAGACCGCGTTGCCTGAGTGGCCAAGTGCCGATAGGATGAACGTGAACCGCACCGAGGTCGATTTCTCCGCGCCGAGCAAGGAACCGCTTTTGTCTACCAAACCGCGCAGCCTGGGCGATGTGCTGCAAGAATTTGCCCAGCACCGCCGCATCTTGCAAGAAGAATTGCAAAAGGTGATCGTCGGCCAGAATGAGGTCATCGAGCAACTGTTTGCCGCTATCTTCACGCGCGGACACTGCCTGCTCGAAGGGGTGCCCGGGCTGGCCAAGACCCTGATGGTCAGCACGCTGGCCAAGATTCTCGACGTCGGCTTCAAACGCATTCAGTTCACGCCCGACCTGATGCCCTCGGATATCACGGGGACGAACGTGCTCGAAGAAGACGAGCAAGGCAAGCGGCACTTCCGGTTCGTCGAAGGGCCCATCTTCACGAACATCCTGCTCGCCGACGAAATCAACCGCACGCCCCCCAAAACCCAGGCCGCGCTCTTGCAGGCGATGCAGGAACGCGAGGTGACCGTGGGTCAAACGACCTACGTGCTACCGGAGCCATTCTTCACCATCGCGACGCAGAACCCGATCGAGCAAGAAGGGACCTATCCGCTGCCCGAAGCTCAGCTCGACCGGTTCATGTTCAACATCAAAGTCGGCTACCCGAGCGCCGACGAGGAAGAACGGATCCTGGCCTCGACGACGCGCGGCGAGAAACCCGAGGTGCGCAAGGTGCTCTCGGGCCGCGCGATCCTCAACCTGCAAAAGCTGGTCAACTCGGTGGCGGTCAGCGAGTATGTGATTAAATACGTGTCGCGGCTGGTCCGTTCGACTCGGCCGAAAGACGACGCGGCGCCGCAATTTGTTCGCGAATTGGTCGACTGGGGCGCCGGACCGCGGGCCGGTCAGTTCTTGATTCTCGGCGGCAAGGCGCTGGCCGCGATGGACGCACGCTACTCGGTCGCGATCGACGACATCAAGAAGTGCGCCGTCCCCGTGCTGCGTCATCGCGTGAGCACGAACTTTCAGGCCCAGGCCGAGGGCATGACCAACGAAGACATTATTCGCCGGTTGCTCAAAGAGCTGCCGACTCCGGAAATACCCAAATATGAGTGAGGAGTGAGGGGCTAGAGGCTAGGGGCTAGTAAATCTGTTTCTTACTACCCCCTAGTCCCTAGCCTCTAGCCCCTCTTCCTCCAATGCCTGTCGAGCAGTATCTCAAACCCGAGGTCATTCGCCAGATCGCGCGACTCGATCTGCGGGCGCAATTCATTGTCAAAGGCTTCATGCACGGCCTGCACGCCAGTCCGTTCCACGGCTTCTCGGTCGAGTTCAGCGAGCATCGCAAATATACGACCGGCGACAACCCGCAAGACATCGATTGGCTCGTGTACGCCAAGACCGACAAGTACTACATCAAGAAATTCGAGTCCGAGACGAATATCACCGGTCTGCTTGCGATGGATCTGAGCCGCTCGATGGGCTACACCTATCGCCAGCAGCTCACTAAGTTCGATTACTCGATCTGTCTGGCCGCGGCGCTGTGCTACCTGATGATCCATCAGCAGGATCCCGTCGGGCTGGTCACGTTCGACGAGCGGATCCGCAACAGCTTGCCACCCCGCTCCAAGCGAACGCAGCTAGGCAACGTGCTCGCGCTGCTCAGTCGATTGCGTCCGCACGGTACGACCGATGTGGGCAAAAGCCTCGAACAGATTGCCGCGATGCTGCGACACCGCACGCTCGTGATGGTGTTCTCCGACTTGCTCGGCGAGCCGGAACCGACCTTAAAGGCGTTGCGCCGTTTAAGACACAGCGGACACGACGTGATCGTGTTTCATGTGCTCGACGAGGCCGAGGTCAAATTCCCGTTCGATGGCTTGGTCGAGCTTGAGGAACCTGAGACTCACGAGAAGCTGCTGGTCGACGCCGACGGCTATAAGTCGGCGTACCTCGACGAGGTCCGCAAGTTTTGCGACGTGTACCGCCACGAGTTTCAGCAGTCGGGCATCGACTACGTGGGGCTCGACACGAGCATGCAATTCGATCGCGCGCTGGTCGGCTATCTGCACAGCCGACAAGCAAAGGGAAAAGGATAGGGCAGCGGGGCGCGGGATGCGGAGCGATCGCGTACGGCCTTCTCCCGTCGGGAGAAGGTGGCCGAAGGCCGGATGAGGGTCGCTAGCCCTGTCACCATCGCTTCTACCTCGTCATCTAGCCGCGCGCACCATCCCCCGTTCCAATCCAACTTTACGAGGCCAGCCCAGCCCTCTCCCGAAAGGAGCGGGATTGCTCACCTGACCGACGGTTGACACTCGCTTAAAATGTATTCCAACACCGTATCCAGATCCTTGAGCACATCGTCATTGGCGATCTGCACGACTCGAATGCCGAGCCGTTGTAGATACTCCGAACGATCTCGGTCATAAGCCCCGCGATCTTGGTGACTATCACCATCCAACTCTATGGCAACGTGTGCTGCGTGACAGTAGAAGTCAAGCACGAATGAACCGACAGGGTATTGGCGACGGAACTTTAATCCAGCAAATCGCTCTGCACGCAGTTTTACCCACAGTTTTCACTCGGGGAACGTTCCCTCGCGGCGTAACTTACGAGCAAACGTGCGCTGCTCGTCGGTTACACGCTTGCGACTCGGCATGATTTGCACCCCCAGCCCTCACCCGGCCTGTCGGCCACCCTCTCCCGTCGGGAGAGGGACATCCGAACTCAACGCCCTATCGACCTTGGGCCGCGCGGTACAAGTTGAGCGTGAGGTGGGCTTGGCCCTGATGATGGGCTTCGTGCCACGACAGAATCGAGAGCACGTCGCGAATCGTGAGCTTACGCGCGGCGAGCGCCGCGGGAATCTCGCCCAAGCGGTCGTCGCCAAACGTGCGGAGCGTAGTGACCAAATGCTCGCGGGCTGTCTTGAGCACCGAGCGTATCTCGTCAGGCGAAGGTATCACGTCGTCGGGCGTGCTCCCGCCGCGGAAGCGCGGCAGCAAATCAACAAACCCGGGCTGCTGCGGTGGTGCGAGCCGCTCGGTGGCGAACAGCTCCTCGGTGATGCCGATGTGCATGAGTTGCCAAGCGATATGTGCCCGACCGGGCCCAGGTCGCCAGCCCAATGCTTCACAGGGCTGGGGTTCCTTCTCGATCGTTTCGAGCAGCCCAAGCGTGCGAGTGCGAAAGAAGTCATACAGCGGCAACACGGTTTCCACGACAGACATGGTCGGCACTCGCAATCGTTAAACCACAAAGCGTTTGAATGCGATTCAGACTACCGTGCCTCCCCGCGCTTGGCAACGTGTCTGAAGAACGGCTCATTTGTACCCGCATTACGTTAGCCGCCTCGCGCCAGCGGAGCGAATAATGATCGCAGCGGGCCTTCTCGTGGCGTCTCGTTTACGTGCTCCGCTGGCGCTTCACGGCGAACGATCGAGCAGAAATCCGAGCGACAAGAGCCGAAAACCGGCAAAACTACCTGTTGACCCACGCCTTTACCGCATCGATTTATGTTAGTATGGGTCGCTTCCCCTTTCATCCTTCACCGTGCCGCCGAGGTACCCCGACCATGACACGTCATCTGGCTTTGCTCGCCTTGCTGTTCACAACCACACCGGTCTGGGCCGAGGTCAAGCTGCCGCCGATTCTCAGCGACCACATGGTCTTGCAGCGCGAAACGCCTGTGAACATTTGGGGCACGGCCACGGCCGGAGAGCGTGTCACGGTCCGCTTCGAGAAGCAAGAAAAAAACACGACCGCCGATAACGACGGTCGCTGGAGCGTCAAGCTCGACCCGCTCACGGCCGGTGGACCGTTCGAGATGACTGTCAGCGGCACGAACACGATCAAGCTCAGCGACGTGCTCGTTGGCGAAGTTTGGGTCGGGTCGGGCCAATCGAACATGGCCGGCAACGTGGGCGGCTACGCCAAAGGAGACGCGGTGCTCGAGAGCCTCGCGGCGGCTTCGCCCTACGGCAAGATTCGCTTGACCGGCAAGGGACCGTGGCGCGAAGCGACCGAGCCAAACGTACGTGGGTTCTCGGCGCTGCTGTTCTCGTTCGGAGCCAAGTTACAAAAAGATCTCGACGTGCCGGTGGGCCTGATGCTCGGCGCGGTCGGCGGCACACCCTCAGGAGCGTGGCTCAGCGAAGCAGCGCTCGCGGCCGACCCGACTTGTCAAGAACTGATCAAGAAATACGCCGAGACCTATCCGGCGTTGCTCAAGAAGTACGAAGAGGTCGATCTGCCGGCGTTTGAAAAACTGGCCAAAGAAGCGGTCGCCGCTGGCAAGCCTGCCCCGCGCAAGCTGCCTCCGCCCAGCAAGCCCGGCACGCTCAACGATCGTCCGGCCGGTCATTTGTACGAGGCGCACATTCGTGGCATGCAGCCCTACACGATCCGCGGCGTGCTCTGGGATCAAGGCGAGAGCGGCACGCAGATCAACGGCGTCGATCAGTACACGCTCATGGGCGCTTTCCTCCGTGGCTGGCGTAAGGAATGGGGCCAAGGAGACTTTCCTTTCATCTACATCCAAAAGCCAAGCGGAAACGGTTGTGCGTTCGACTCCGCGAACCCCGTGACCGCGCAAGCCCAGCCGTTCACCGCGCTCCCAGCGACCCCAGGGCAGGCCGGCGATGGGACTTACGTCGAAACCCATGTGCGGATCATGCAGTATCCCAACTCGGCGATGGCGATCAGCAGCGACTTAGGGCCTGGCATTCATCCGACGAACAAGTCCGGCTACGGTCACCGCGCCGCGACGGTCGCGCTCGGTATGGTGTACAAGAAACCGATCGAGTATTACGGCCCGCTCTACGACAAGCACACCGTCGACGGCGACAAGGTCCGTGTCTCGTTCACACATGTCGGCCAGGGGCTCACCCAGCGGCACGGTGACAAACTGCAAGGGTTCGCCATCGCCGGCGAGGACAAGCAGTTTCATTGGGCCGACGCCAAGATCGATGGCTCAACCGTGATCGTTTCGTCACCCAAGGTCGACAAACCCGTCGCCGTCCGGTACGGCTGGGGGAACAATCGCACCTGGGCCAACTTCTTTAATCAAGATGGTCTGCCCGCGATTTCGTTCCGCACCGATCGCTGGTAGCTTGTCATCGTCACTATGAACTGGTTAGCCGCGACGCGCAGCGGAGCGCGTCATGATCGCAGCGAGTTGACTCGCAGTGCCGAGCATCACGCGCTCCGCTGCGCGTCGCGGCTAACTGAAAACTGAAAACCGAAAACTGAGCGCCCACTTGTTCACCGCCTCGCTACCGATCGTCGACGCACCCGTGCTCGCGCCACTCCGGCAACCGCCAACGGCACCGCTGGTCATGTCGCGCGCCGAGATGGACGCACGCGGCTGGGATAGCGTCGATATCGTGTTCGTCAGCGGGGACGCGTATGTCGATCATCCGAGCTTCGCCAACGCGCTGTTGGGACGGTTGCTCGAAAGCGCCGGCTATCGCGTCGCCATTTTGAGCCAGCCCGACTGGCACACGTGCGACGCCTGGAAGACCTTCGGCCGACCGCGTCTGTTCTTCGCCGTTAGTGCGGGGAACATGGACTCGATGATCAACCACTACACGGCCAACCGCAAAGTGCGGAACGACGACGCCTACAGTCCTGGCGGCAAGATCGGTCGTCGCCCCGACCGTGCGACGCTGGCCTACTGCCAACGCTCCCGCGAGGCCTTTAACGGCGTGCCGGTGATCTGCGGCGGGGTCGAGGCCAGCCTGCGACGCATTGCCCATTACGATTACTGGAGCGACAAAGTTCGCCGCTCGATTCTGCTCGACGCCAAGGCCGATTTATTGGTGTTCGGCATGGGCGAGCGGGCCGTGCTCGAAATCGCCCGCCGACTCGATGAAGGCGAAACACTTCGCAATCTGCGCGACATGCGGGGCGTCGCCTATCGGCTCGGCGCAAGCGAGTCGCCACCGCGCGACGAGACACTCGAACTGCCAAGTTACGAGCTGGCGTCGACCGACAACATCGCGTTCGCTCAAATGACCAAAGTGGCTCACAACGAGACGAACCCCTACAACGCGCGGCGGCTCATCCAAGCCCACGGCCGCGAATGGGTCGTCGTCAATCCGCCGCAGCTCCCGCTCGCCATGAACGAGATGGACCGGGTCTACTCGTTGCCCTTCACACGCAAGCCGCATCCGAGTTACGGTCGCGAGCGGATCCCCGCCTATGATGTGATCAAAGACTCGGTGCAGATCATGCGCGGCTGCTTTGGTGGCTGCACATTCTGCTCGATCACGGCCCACGAAGGTCGCATCATTCAGAGCCGTAGTCCGGAAAATATTTTGTCCGAAGTGCGCCAGATGACCGCCGATCCGAAATTCTCGGGCGTCATCAGTGACATCGGCGGCCCCACGGCCAACATGTATCAGATGCAGTGTACGCGACCCGAGGTCGAGGCGAAGTGTCGTCGCCTGTCCTGCGTGCATCCGACGATCTGCAAGCTGCTCGGCACCGATCACGGCCCGCTCGTACAGTTGATGAAAGACGTTCGCGAACAGCCCGGTGTGGAGAAAGTGTTCGTCGCCTCGGGCATTCGCATGGATCTGGCCCGACTGTCGCCCGAGTACATGCGTGATCTGGTCACGCATCACGTTGGCGGCACGCTCAAGGTTGCGCCCGAGCACGTCGATCCGACGGTGCTCGACCTGATGAAGAAGCCAGCCAACGACGACTTTGTCGAGTTCGACAAAGCGTTCAAACAGGCCTCGAAGAAGGCCGGCAAGCAGCAATTCCTCGTGCCGTATTACATCGCCAGCCATCCGGGCAGCGACTTGAATGCGATGATCGAGCTCGCGTTGTTCCTAAAACGGAATCATTACGAGCCCGACC
>CAYLYE010000083.1:0-3571 GCA_964387325.1 uncultured Planctomycetaceae bacterium | reverse complement strand
GATTTTATTCCTAGCCCGTTCGACATCGCCGCGTGCATGTATCACACGGGCCTCGACCCGCACACGATGAAGCCGGTGTACGTCGCCAAGCACCTGCGCGACCGCAAGCTGCAACGGGCCTTGTTGCAATTCTTCAAAAAGGAAAATTACTTCGAGGTGCGGCAGGCCCTCGAACAGGCCGGTCGACAAGACCTGATCGGCAACGGCTGCGACTGTTTGATCCCCACCGCGCCGCCGAAAGAAGCCCTCGCCGCGCGACGCACGGCAGCCAATCAGCAACTCCGCCGCGCCGAGCGTGAGTCGGGCCAGCAGGACGACAAGTCCGGCTACCGTCCCGGCCGCAAGACGCATACGCGAAGAGATGGCAAGAGATAACCGGTACTGCTTCCCAAGCCGGGCGCTCTCCCGCAGGTGACCGCGATGGGCTCATTCAAAGGGTATAACTGCCATTTTTTCTGGAGATCCGTACAATTGTCGAGTAAATGCGTAGACGGCCGGGGTCTTGGGCGTCCACAATAACTTGAGTTGATCACTGAACGATGTAAGTCGAGGCGGAGGCCGTCGTGCGTTCCTTTACAGCCGTGATAGAACGTTGTCCTGACACCGGATTATTCGTTGGCTACGTGCCGGGCTTCCCCGGGGCACATTCTCAGGGAGAAACGCGCGACGAATTGCAGCAGAACTTAACCGAAGTGATTGAGATGCTGCTTGAAGATGGCGAACCCAAGTTCGAATCTGAGTTTATCGGCACACAGCAGGTGCAGATCGCCTGACTATGCCTAAAGTGCCCGTGCTCAAGCCACAGGAAGTGGTCACGAGACTCACCGCGATCGGCTTCATTGAGGTACGCCAACGGGGTTCTCACAAACAATTTCGTCATCCCGATGGGCGAGGAACGACGGTGCCGTTTCACAAAGGGCATGATATTTCTCCCGTGTTGCTGAGAAAAATTGCCCGCGACATCGGTCTGAATGTGGAAGACTTTGTCGCCGTGATTGGATAGCCGATTATCCTACGGAATCCGGTTTACAAACGCTCTCGTACTAGACGTTCTCGCGTCGATTCCCTACGCTACGGACCTTTCGATCATCCTGTCGCCCCCTGTCGGTTGGACTCGTAGGTCAGGCACCCCTGTGCCTGACAGAAACAACACGAACCGCATCGGGGTGCGGAGTGTCGATGGAACGAATGAGCCAGGTCGAAATTATTGAGCAACGTCTAATGTGTCATGCACGGGGTGCATGACCTACGAAATGCCTCGATCCCTTGAGTGCGACTCGCGATGCGTAAAATTCTCGTCACCAGTGCTTTGCCCTACGCCAATGGCCATATCCATATCGGCCACTTGGTCGAGTACATCCAGACCGATATCTGGGTCCGCTTCCAACGGCTCATGGGCCAGCGCTGCGTGTATATCTGCGCCGACGACACGCACGGCACGGCGATCATGCTCCGCGCCCGACAAGAAGGCCGCAGCGAGGCGGCGGTCATCGCCGACATGCAGGCGGCCCACGCGAAAGACTTCGCCGGCTTCGGGGTCGAATTCGATAACTACGGCAGCACGAACAGCGAGTCGAACCAGACCCTCTGCGGCACGCTCTGGCAGTCGCTGCGAGCCAAAGGGCTGATCGTCGAACGTGAGGTGACGCAACTGTACGATCCTAAGGAAGGGACGTTCCTGGCCGATCGCTTTGTCCGCGGCACGTGTCCCAAATGCGGCGCTCCAGACCAGTACGGCGACAATTGCGAGAAGTGCGGAGCCACGTACAGCCCCGCCGATTTGATCAACCCGGTGAGCGCCATCAGCGGGGCGAAACCCGAGCTGCGGTCGTCACCGCATCTGTTCGTGAACACCGAGTCGCGGCACGCCTTCCTAGACGAATGGACGCAGCGCGGCGGGCATGTGCACCCGGACGTCGCTAACTGGCTCAAGGGCGCGTTTCTGAACGAGCCGTTGCGTGATTGGGACGTGTCTCGCCCCGCGCCGTATTTCGGTTTCGAGATCCCCGACGCGCCGGGTCATTACTGGTACGTCTGGTTCGATGCCCCGATCGGCTACATGGCCAGCACGCACGAGTGGTGCGCGCGGCACGGTGAGCAGTTCGACGATTGGTGGGGCCGCGAATCGACAACCGAAATCCATCATTTCATCGGCAAAGACATCACCTATTTCCACACGCTCTTCTGGCCCGTGATGCTCGAAGCCAGTGGCTACAAACTCCCGGAGTTCGTGCATATCCACGGCTTCTTGACCGTGGGCGGCGAGAAGATGAGCAAGAGCAAGGGGACGTTCGTTCGGGCGTCGACGTACCTGGAACATCTCGACCCACAATGGCTGCGATACTTCTACGCCTCAAAGCTCACACCGAAGCTCGACAACTTGGATCTGGGTTTGCAAGAGTTCTGCGATAAGGTAAATGGCGATTTGGTGGGCAAGGTGGTCAACCTGGCCAGCCGGACCGCCAAGTTCGTGCAGAGCGTGGGGCTGGCCAAGGAATATCCGGACGACGGTGGCCTATTCGCAGAATTTGCGGCGGCGGGCAGCGAGATCGCCGCGTTCTACGAGGCAACCGACTATAACCAGGCGATGCGTCGCATCATGGCACTGGCCGACAAGGCGAACAAGTTCGTCGACGATCGGGCCCCCTGGACGCTGAAGAAAGACCCGACGCGCGCACTTGAGTTGCAGCAGATTTGCACCGTCGCGCTGAACGTGTTCCGGCAACTGACGGTGTACCTCGCCCCGGTGTTACCCAAGCTGGCTCAGCAGAGTGGCGAGTTGCTCGGCGAGCCGATCACGAATTGGTCGCAATCGCAGCGACCGCTCGTGGGGACGAGCGTGAACGAATTCAAACACATGATGACCCGAGTCGAACTGAAACAGGTGGAAGCCATGATCGAAGCGAGCAAAGACGGACAAACTCCTCCCTCGGCAGCGAGTGAAGCTCCCGCAACGACGCCGACCGCCGTAGTCGATGGTCCCGAGACGCTCGTCGCCGAGCCGCTGGTCGCCGAGCGGATTTCGATCGACGACTTTTTGAAAGTCGACCTGCGCGTGGCCCGGGTGCTCGAAGCGGCCGAGGTGCCCGAGGCGAAAAAGTTGCTCAAGCTCACGTTGGGGCTCGGTGGCGACGAGAAGCGGCAGGTCTTTGCGGGGATCAAGGCAGCGTACAAGCCCGAGGAAATTGTCGGGCGGCTCGTCGTGATGGTGGCGAATCTGGAGCCGCGGCAGATGAAGTTCGGCCTGAGCGAAGGGATGGTGACGGCCGCCGGTCCCGGCGCGGCCGAGGTGTATCTGCTCAGCGTCGACAGCGGCGCCAAGCCAGGCCAACGAGTGCATTGAGCCCGGTTGAGGGTTTTCCGATTTCGGTTTTCAGTTCTCCGTTCTCAGTTAGCCACGACGCGTCAGCGGAGCGCGTGACGATGACGAACCGGTTCGGTATTGCGACGGTCACGCGCTCCGCTGACGCGTCGCGGCGAACGAGGAAGACGGGAGCACGTAAGTGCGCGGGGCACCCTTACGCGGCGCGGCGTTCGAGGATCGAACGAGATGGTCGCGCGGTGGTCGTGG
>CAYLYE010000082.1:0-24225 GCA_964387325.1 uncultured Planctomycetaceae bacterium | reverse complement strand
AACGTCTCGATCACGCGCGACGTCTCGGGTGAAGGCGTCCAGCAAGCGCTCCTCAAGCTGCTCGAAGGGACCGTTGCGAACGTGCCTCCACAAGGTGGCCGCAAGCATCCCGAGCAGCAGTACATTCAGATGGATACGTCCAATATCCTGTTCATCTGCGGCGGCACATTTGTCGGTATCGACAAGATCATCAGTCGTCGGCTGGGCAAGCGTTCGATCGGCTTCAGCAACGCCAGCACGCCCATGACCGACGATAAGAACCTGGCCGAGCTGCTTCCCAACGTCACGAGCGACGACGTGCTCGAGTTCGGCATGATCCCCGAGTTGGTTGGCCGTCTGCCGGTGGCCTGCCCGCTCAAGCCGCTCGACACCGATGCACTGGTGCGTGTGCTGCACGAACCCAAGAATGCGCTGGTGCGTCAGTACCAGAAGCTGTTCGAGATGGAAGGGGCCGAGCTGCATTTCACTCCCGAGTCGCTGTTCACGATTGCTCAACGAGCTCGTGAAAAAGACACGGGCGCTCGCGGCCTGCGGTCGATCATCGAAGGGGTGATGCTCGACGTGATGTACGAACTGCCCGACCAACAGCCGGGACAAAAGTACGTCGTGACCCCCGAGGTCGTGCGCGGTTTAGAAAAACTGTTCCCTATGCCCGAAGCGAAACACAAGAGCGCGTGACGTTCAAGCCCGACCGCGATTCGTTCGCCGTCGGGAGGTTAAGTCACGCTCGCTACGAAACGAGCCCGGACGAGCTTTGAGCCGTCCAGGGCTCGTTTTTTTATAACCTCATTTTATCACGACGCTGGTTATGCCCGACTCGAATCGACTTGTCTCACGCCGCCATGAAGAGTTGGCCAATAGTGTTACGCATGGCATTGGGTTGGGGTTCAGTCTGGTCGGCTCCTTGGCGCTGCTCATCGTGGCGGCGCGGCACGGCGATCCGATGCGGTTCGCCGGCTGCGCCATCTATGCGACGACGCTCGTGGCCGTGTACGCCGCGTCGACGCTGTCGCACGTGTACGAAGACACCGATTGGCGACACACGTTCCGCATGCTCGATCAGGCGTTTATCTATTTGTTAATTGTCGGCACCTACACGCCGCTGGCGCTCACGTACCTGCACGGTGGTTGGTTGTGGGTGCTGTTTGGGGCGATGTGGGGCATCGCCCTGCTGGGCTTTCTCTCGAAGACCATCTGGCGGCATCGGATCGACGGCGTTGCGCTGGGCGCCTATCTGCTGCTCGGCTGGATGCCCGGCCTCGGGCTCCCCGCCGCCTGGGAGCGATTTCCGGGCAGCGCCTTCGCGCTGTTCGTCTGGGGTGGCGTGAGCTACACGCTGGGGATGGTGTTTTTGTTCTGCGACAAAAAGTTTCCGTTCTTTCACGCCCTCTGGCATGTGTTCGTGATCGGCGGCAGTGTGCTGCATTATCTCGTTATGCTGCTCTACGTCGCCCCCGGCGTGAGCTTGTAGTGCTCCCTCTTCCCATCGCGGGAGAGGTCAGCGCACAACGCAATCCACTTGTTGGGTAACAGACAATCCTTGCTCTTGCCGTGCCGATCGCCGATCATAGCGAGGTGGCTTGCCTCGTTCCTTTTCCCTGGATCTCGACGGAGTATCAACCTCATGTTTCGTCGCTTGTCGCTGTGGCTTGTGTTGCTGTTGGTGTGCTCGTTGTTGGGGTGCTCGTTGTTGGGGTGCAGCGAGCAGCGAGGTAAACCAGTTGGCCAACGTCCCTCTGTCACCCCAGAGCAGCAGCCCGCCGCACCTGTCAAATCCGTCGAGCTTGCTATCGCCGACGCGCCTGCCAAGCTCGTATCGCACACGACATTGGCTAAGAACGACGATTGGCCCCATTTTCGTGGCCCAACGGGCATGGGAACCAGCTCGGCTCAAGGACTACCCGTCACCTGGAGCGACAGCGAAAACATCGCTTGGAAAGTCGAGCTACCCGGGCCAGGGGCTTCGAGCCCCGTCGTGTTCGGTGAACGCATCTATCTGACATGTTACACAGGTTATTTCATCCCGGGCGATTCCGCCGGGAGCTTGGAAGAACTGAAACGACACGTGCTCGCGTTCGATCGTGCCGAGGGACGATTGCTCTGGAACACCGCCATTGCAGCCAAATTGCCCGAAGAACGACAGATTCGCGATCACGGTTTCGCCGCCAATACGCCCACGGTCGACGAAGAACGCATTTACGCCTTCTTTGGCAAGTCCGGAGTGTTCGCGTTCGACCACAATGGCAAGCAACTCTGGCACGCCGACATGGGTGACAAGACCAACGGCTGGGGGACCTCCGCGTCGCCCGTGTTGTACAACGATTGGGTGTTCATCAACGCCAGTGTGGAAAGCTCCTCGCTCGTCGCGCTCGATCGAAAGACCGGCGCCGAAAAATGGCGCGCGGGCGGCATTCGTGAGTCATGGAACACGCCTCTCGTGGTGACGGCCAAGTCCGGCCGCAAAGAGTTGGTCGTCGCCGTCCAAGGAAAAGTCATGGCGTTCGATCCTGACACGGGACGTGAGCTGTGGTCGTGTAAGACCGATATCGGTTGGTACATGGTGCCGAGCGTGGTCGCCCACGATGGAATTGTCTACTGTCTCGGTGGCCGCTCGGGCGTCGCGGCTCTGGCGGTGCGAGCCGGTGGCGACGGAGATGTCACGTCGACCCATCGCTTGTGGACAAGCATGAAGGGCTCCAATGTCTCGTCACCCGTTTACTCGGACGGACATCTCTACTGGATGCACGAACAGCGCGGCACCGCTTACTGTGCCAAGGCCGAGACCGGCGAAATTGTTTACGAGCAGCGACTCGATCGTGCCGGACAGGTTTATTCGTCCGCGCTGTTGGCCGACGGCCGATTGTATTACCTGACTCGCGAGGGCAAGACGTTTGTCTTGGCGGCCAAGCCCGAATTTGAGCAACTGGCGAGCAACGACTTTCGTGACCGCAGCATCTTCAACGGCAGCCCGGCTGTCGCTGGCTCGCGCTTGTTGATCCGCTCGGACAAATGGCTGTACTGCATTGGAAAGTAAGCCGGCTCGGTCGCAACCGCCTTCGCTCGATGCACGCGAGCAGCTCCCTGCTTGCTCTTGCCTTGCGGATCGCCGATGATGGTGAGACTCCCCGGCCTCGTACCCTCCCTTTGATCACTTCGGAGTACCGCTCTCATGTTGTTTCGCTCGTCGCTCGTGCTCTCGTTGACCTTCGCGTGTGCCTCGCTGTTGCTGGCCGATGAGCCCAAGCACAATGTTCCGCCCGAGGGGTTCGTGGCCCTGTTCAACGGCAAAGACCTGAGCGGCTGGCGTGGCGCCTCGACCGAGAATCCTCAGAACCGCCTGAAACTCCCGGCTGACGAGCGCGCCAAGAAAGATCAACTCTCGGTCGAAGACATTCACAAGCACTGGTCGATCGAGAACGGCGAACTCGTCAACGACGGCACGGGCCTGTATCTGACGACGGTCAAAGACTTCGGCGATTTTGAGCTGCGCATCGATTACAAGACCGTCGCCAAGGCCGACTCGGGTATTTACCTGCGTGGCATTCCGCAGGTGCAAATCTGGGACACGACCAAGGAAGGGGGCAAATGGGATCGCAACGCCGACAAAGGCTCGGGCGGACTCTTTAACAACCCCAAAAATTCCCCCGGCCAGTTGCCGCTCGTTCACGCCGACAAGCCCTTCGGCGAATGGAACCAGTTCCGTATCACGATGGTCGGCGACAAGGTGACCGTGTACCTCAACGACAAGCTCGTGGTCGACGGCGCTCCGCTGTTCAACTACTTCGAGAAGGGGAGCACCCCTCCGTTCGCCACCGGTCCGATTCAACTCCAAACGCACGGCGGCGAAATTCGCTGGCGGAATGTGTTCCTGCGCGAAATTCCTCGCCCGGCAGGCAATGGAAGCTGATGCCGCAAGCGTCTCCACCCAAGCCGGCGGCTCTGCCGCCGGTCCTGTTTTATCGGCGACATCGTCGCCGGCTTGGGCAGACAATCACTCCCTACGCGCCGAACTTGCCGAGGCGGCCGGCGTTGGCCAAGGCGAGCGGCATCAGGTACTTGGCCTCGAACTGACCTAAGCCGCCGCGGATCGCTTCGTGCTCGTTGAACGCTTGCAGGCCGTCGCTACGGCAGCAGTCACTATGCAACAACGTCGGCACGGGATGCCAACTGTGGCTCTTCAAGTAGCTCGGCGTGCTATGGTCGCCGGTGACGATCAACACATTCGGCTTGAGCGCCAAGATGCGCGGAATACAGCCGTCGAGTTCCTCGGTCTTCTTGGCCTTGGCCGCAAAGTTACCGTCCTCGCCGGTGCTGTCGGTGTACTTGAAGTGAATGAAAAAGAAATCGTACTTCGACCAATTCTGCTCGAGCACGCTCATCTGCTCGTCGAGCGATTGCGCCGCGCCGACGATATCCATCCCCACCAACCGCGCGAGTCCCTTGTACATCGGGTAGACTGCGATTGCCGCGGCGCGCAGACCATACACCTCTTGGTAGCTCGGCAACGGCGGCTTGGTCGAAAAGCCACGCAGAGTCAGGCCGTTGGCCTTCTTCTCGCCGGCGAGCAGCTTGCAAGCCTGGGCCACGAACTCGGCCGCGACCTGAGCGGTTTTCTCGCTCGCCGAGTCGATCGCGATCGGCTTATGGGGCACGACGCCCGTGCGTTGTGGGTCGGTGTCTTTGACCTTCCCTTGTAAGCTGGGCCCACGCAGCACCACGACAAAGCGATGCTCCTTGACCGGTTCGACGAACACTTCAATGCCGGGAATTTTCACCTGTCGCAGCCGTATGGCCAGCGGGGCACTCTCGTCGCTGCTGATACGCCCCGCGCGGCGATCGGTGATCTTCCCCTCGGCGTCGAGCGTGCAGAAGTTAGCGCGAATGGCCACGTCGTTCGGCCCGAGTTCAAAACCAATGCCCGTCGCCTCGAGTGCGCCGCGGCCGATGATGTACCGTAGCGGGTCGTACCCGAACAGACCGAGATGCCCCGGGCCGCTGCCGGGGGTGATGCCTGGCTTGACCGGGATGCTGAGCCCCTGCACGCTTTTCTTGGCCAGGGCGTCGAGGTTGGGCGTGTTGGCTGCTTCCAGCTCGGTGGGCCCGCCGGCTACACTGGGCAGTCCGCCCAATCCATCGCCGACGAGCATGACAATCTTCGAGTCGCTCGGCTGAACGAGTTCAAAATCACGCAGCAAATCGTGCATATCCATGGTGTTATGCGTCTATGGGGTTAAATCGTCGGATAGGTCAAACAGCGACCGGTCGGCTCACTTGTCATTTCCTAATCCCTATCGCGCCGCAGGGCAAGGGGGGCGCAATGGCAAACGAGCCTCGCTTGCGTTATCTTCACGCCTGAGCCGGCGTCGACACGTCACGGACCCAGCCTGATTCGACTCCTAACTACTCATCCGGAGCCCACGATGCGCCCGATCAACGTGCAGCCGATCACTTACGACCCGCGAGCCTGTTTTGTGCCCGGTCATGGCATCGAGCCGTCCGAGGTCGAGCAGTTGGCTCCTTGGTTACTGGCCGCACGCTCTGCCACGCTCGATGACGTGAGTTTGCTCGAGTCGGGCAAGAACGTGATTGAACACAAGCGGCCGCTCGATGCGGGCTTCATCAATTTGCCTCAGCGGCTGCTCGATGAGTACGACCAGAAACATCAGCAGAGCGAACTCGGCCGGATCCTGGCCACCGCCCATCGGTTGCAAGAAGAGGTCGATCGGATCGTCGTGCTCGGCATCGGCGGCTCGTACATGGGAGCCAAAGCCCTGTTTGAATCGTGCGGCGCGCCGTATCACAACGAACTCGACCGAGGGCGTCGAGGCGGCCGGCCACGCATCTACTTCGAGGGGAACAACGTCGACAACGACGCCAGTCAAGGGTTGCTCGACTTGCTCGGCCGAGGCCGCCCGGCCAGCACGATCGACGATCGCTGGGGGATCGTTGTCATCAGCAAGAGCGGCGGCACGCTCGAGACTGCGGTAGCGTTCCGGCAATTTCTCGCCACGCTCGGCCAGTCGGTCGGTGGCGATCAGGCCAAGCTCGCCAAATTGGTCGTGCCCGTCACGGCGCTCAACGATAAGAGCAAACTGTTCCGCGTGAGCAAGACGCTCGGCTGTCCCGACGTGTTCGATATTCCCGACGGGATCGGCGGCCGGTTCTCGATCTTCACGGCCGTTGGGCTGTTGCCCGCCGCGATCTTGGGTCTCAACGTGGTCGAGCTGCTGCAAGGCGCGGCCGCGATGACCGAGCGGTTCAAGAACGCCCCTCCTGGCGAGAACCCGGTCCTCGACTACGTCGCCGTCTGCCACCTGCTCGAACAAAAGCAGAACGTTGATATCCGCGTGCTCAGCGCCTGGAGTAAGGGGCTCGAGTCGGCCGGGCTGTGGTACGATCAGTTGCTCAGCGAGAGCCTCGGGAAAAACGAGCGCGGCGCCACGCCACTCACCTCGGTCACCACCCGCGATCTGCACTCGCGTGGTCAGCAGCATCAAGAAGGCAAGCGTAATAAGTTGATCACGAACCTGATTGTCGATAAGCCGAAACACGATCGGCTTGCGGTCGGTCGGCACAGCGAGGCGCTCAACGGCGACGACCTGAACTGGCTGGCCGACGCGACATTGCCCGACATTATGAGCGCGGCCATCGCGGGGACGAACGAGGCATATCGGGCCGATCGTCGCCCGACGGCCGACTTTCACCTTCCCCGGCTCGACGAGGCCACGATGGGGCAACTCTTCCAACTGCTCATGCTGGCCACGGTCGTCGAAGGTCGGCTCGTGAACATCAATCCCTACGGTCAACCAGGGGTCGAGGCCTATAAGACCAACATGATGACGTTGCTCAAGAAGCAGTTCGCCAAGTAACAACCACGAGCGACACCATGCCCACGCGCATCACCTGGCTCGGACACGCCTGCTGGCAAGTGCAGACCGAAGCGACGACGCTGCTCATCGATCCGTTTCTGACCGGCAATCCGGCGGCGGCCGTGCAGGCCGACAAGGTCGAGGCCGATACCATTCTCATCTCGCACGGTCATGGTGACCATGTGGGCGACACGGTCGCAATCGCCCAGCGGACCGGCGCGACGGTGATTTCGAACTACGAAATCTGTGCGTGGCTTGCAGGGCAGGGGGTGCAAAAAACAATCGGCGGCAACTTGGGTGGAGGCGTCAACTTGTCCTGGGGACGCGTGCAACTCACGCTCGCTCATCACAGCTCGCAGTTACCCGACGGCAGTTACGGAGGCAATCCCAGCGGCTTTTTGATCACCCTTGGGAAACAAAAACTGTACTTCGCTTGCGACACGGGGCTGTTCTACGACATGCAGTTGATTGGCGCTCGCGGCATCGATGTTGCCGTGTTGCCGATCGGTGATCTGTTCACGATGGGGCCCGACGACGCGCTCGAGGCCGTGAAGCTGATCGCCCCCAAGTACGTATTGCCGTCGCACTTCAACACCTGGCCGCCGATCTCGCAGGACCCGAATCATTGGGCCGAGCGGGTCAAGGCCGAGACGAAAGTCGCACCGACCGTGCTCAAGAGTGGCGAGACGTTTACGCTCCCCGACTGATCCCTCAACGCGAATCGTTTCATGGATGATGCATCACAACCCTTGCGCTGCTTGGTGACCGGCGGAGCAGGTTTCATCGGCTCGAACCTTGTCGCAGCGCTCACCGAACGAGGCGCGGAAGTGGTCGTTTGCGATCGTCTCGGGTGCGAAGATAAGTGGCGTAATCTGGCCAAGCATCCGCTGGCGGGCTTTGTCCCCCAGCACCGTTTGTTCGAGTATTTGCCGCAAGTCCCTCGATTTCAGATGGTGTTTCACATGGGCGCCATCTCGGCCACGACCGAGACCGATGGCGACTTGGTGATCGACTCGAATTTCAATCTCTCGCTCGATCTGTGGAACTGGTGTACCGTTCAGGGCACGCGCTATATTTATGCCTCGTCGGCCGCGACGTACGGTGATGGCTCGCAAGGTTTCGACGACTTCAATACCACGGCGGAGTTGTCGACCCTGCGGCCGTTGAATCTTTATGGCTGGAGCAAGCACCTGTTCGATCGACGGGTGGCGCAACTTGTCGAGCAGCGCCTCGATTGTCCGCCTCAGCACGTGGGCTTGAAGTTCTTCAACGTTTACGGGCCGAACGAATATCACAAAGGCTCGATGAAGAGCGTCGTGGCGCATCTCTACCCGAAGTTGCTCGCCGGCGAGGCTGCGCGGCTGTTTAAGTCATACCGCGACGACTACGTAGACGGGGGGCAGTTGCGTGACTTCGTGTATGTACGTGACTGCGTCGATGTGATGCTCTGGCTACTCGACCATGAGCGAGTCAGCGGGTTGTTCAACGTTGGCTCGGGGACGGCGCGCACGTTTGTTGAACTGGCCGAGGCGACGTTCGCGGCGATCGAGCAACCCGCCCGCATCGAGTTTATCGACATGCCCGAGACGCTCCGCGACAAGTACCAATACTACACGCAGGCCGACCTCGCCCGACTGCGTGCCGCTGGCTACACGCGTGCCATGACCAGCTTGGAAGACGGTGTGCGCGATTATGTGCGCAACTACCTGAGCGCCGCGGACGTATATCGATAGGGCAACTTAACGACTCGCCAGTAGGTCGACCACGGCGGGGTTGAGTTTCAGCGATGATGCAGGAGCTTTGCGAGAGCGAGTCGCGGTTCGCGAGCATAGCTGGGTACCGAGGGCCGTATCGTCATCCGCATCGAAGCCGTCGAGCGTGACACTCGTGTCGATGCTCATGCTCGCTGAGCCGATGTTAGAATCGGCGGACGATATGTTCGTGGATGAAGCCGAGGGATCCGCACTCGATGTCGCGGCGGTGTCACCGTTCGTGTCGCCGCTCGTGGCCTCGCCTTTGGTTATGAACCAAGCGGCCGCCACGGTGAAATTGGTCGTTGGTCCCGGTGCGATCGTCGGATCGGCAATCGAGAGTCCATCGCAGGCAGCTTGTAGTTGGGTCCAGGTGAGTGGGCCGGGCTGGCTGGACCCCCAGGGATTATAGAGCGTGAACGTATCGTTGGTGCTGTTGTAACCGACGATCGTGTAGGCATGGTCACCGTAGAGTCCATAGAGCGACTTGAAAGTGCCGATCGTCACGGCCTGATTCTTGGCCACGGCATTGATGACGGTTTGCTTGGTTGATCCGCCGAGCGACCAGATCGATGGCACGCTATATCCCAGGGCCTGCGAGAGCACATCGGCCATCCAGCCTCCGGAGATGCCCGCGTAAGAGTTGGTCCCATTCTGGCCACTCTTGCCCGTCTCGTTCCATTGGGCGTAGGCCTTTTCGAGCAGCGGCAGCCAGAGTTCGTTACTGGTGCTAGCCGCCAAGGCGCCGTCGCCGTCGTACACGAGCCGACCGGATGAATTGACAGGGAGCAGATTGTCGACCGTGACATAGTCGGCTTTGCCGTTGGCATAAAAACGCACGGTGTAGGTTTTGTCGCCGTTGTCGACGATCATGTTGGTGATCGACGCGGGCGAGCTCTTGGCGATCGCTCCCATCGAGGCGATGAAATAGCAGTCGCCGACTTGCCCTTGATTGACATCGGTGTACGAGGGGCCATTGACGAACAGCGTGCCGGTCGAGGCGGCATAGGCGTAGCCATCGGTGCTCGGATGGTCGGTTCCGAGGAACCATTTGCTGACGAGTTTGTTGAGCACGCTGCTGGAGCTACCCGCAGTCAGATTGCCGAGCGTTGTGCCCTGATATCGCGCGTTGGCCACATTGCCGTTGACGACGTCTCCGGCGAGAACTTGCACGGCCGAGGGCATGCCGAGCGACGTGGCATTGCTGACAATGGTCCGCAATTCGCCCAGTTCGGAGGCGTCGACCACGCCGTCGACCCCGGCTGCGGCGAACACTTGGATCATGTCCTGGCGACCGACCGAGCCATCGGCATAGAGCGATAGGACGAGTGAACTGAGCGTGCCGTTGCCGATGGGCGTTGGTGCCGGAGTGGCGTTCGTGATATTAACCGTGGCTGAACCACTGACGAGGCTCAGCGTGGCGCGGACCGTTGCGGTCCCCGCGCTGCTGGGAGCCTTGAACAGCCCCGTACTGGAAATGGTTCCCACGTTGGTCGACCAAACAAAGGTCTTTTGTGCGGCGATCAGTTTGTTGAATTGATCGAAGGCCTGGGCCGAGAATTGCTGCGAGGCACCGGTTGCCACGCTGGTCGAGGCGGGAGTGACCTGGATGCGAGTGAGCGTCGGGTTGACTGTGATGGTTACGCGGCTGATGACCGACCGTTTGGCGGCGTCGGTGATGGTGGCTTGCAGCACGTAGGTGCCGGCGCTGCTGAAGGTGACACTCGTGTTCTTGGCGGCGTTGCTGTTGTTCGTGGCGAACGTGGGAGGAGCCGCACCGGCCGGCAACGTGGCAGGGCTCCAGGAGTACGTGAGATTCGACTCGCCCCCGTCATCCGCTCCGAGCACCGAGACATTGGTGCTCGTGCCGGAAATCAGATTCGAGGCGACACTGGCCACTTTTGCGATCGTCGGCGCGGCATTGGGCGGAGGCTGCACGTTGACGCTCACGCTGCTTGTGACCGACTTGCCAAGCGCATCGGCAATCGTGACGGCAAAGGTATAAGCGCCGGCGGTTGCAAATTTGACCGTGGTATTCTTGGCCGCGTTGGTACCGTTGACGGAAAAGCTCAGCGGCGCAGCGCCCGAAGGGGCGGTGGTCGTGGACCAAGTGTATTTCAGATTTGCCGCTCCGCCATCGTCCGTGCCGAGCACCGATAAGGTCGACGTCGCGCCAACCATTGCGCCGGAGGAGATGGCGGCCGCCCGAGTTACGGTTGGTGCGGCGTTCGGGGCCACGAGGGCGGCCTTGTTCGCCAATGCCGACACGCTGGGTAACAAGCTCGTGAGCGGGCTGGCGGCGAGAGCGAGCCGCTGCTCGAGTGATTCGATCCATAGCCGCCGAGTACGGCGCGACGGGATCCCTCCGACATCTCGCCAAATCGACCTGCTCACGCGATGCATGAAAAGACTCCTTGCTCACGAGATCCGCCGGAGCGGAACCACTCACGCGCATAAGGTTTTAGTCTACCCCCCCTTATTCATTGGAGTCGAGAGAATTCACACTCATTTTATTGACGACTGCGCGGTAAATGAACCCGGGCGACCATCGAAAGCCCGGTATTTCGCGGCTTCGCGTTGCTCGCCTCGGCTCTTTTGCTGCGCAGACCTCAATAGGCCAAAAGAAAATGGGGCGTGAAGGCTCAAGTCCTTCACACCCCAAGAGATATTTGATTGTGCGCTAAGCCACTACGAGGGGCTATTTACTGCAACTCTTCGATCTGGCGACGGTACTCGTCCCGCTCGCGGCGAGTGGCTTCCAAATCAAACAGCAGGTATTTCATATCGAGCCGTAGCTGGCTCAGGGCATCTTGCACCAAGTTCATGATCTTGCGACGCCGCTTGGTGCTGTCGACCACGCGGGTCAGCAGGACGTCGAGCCGGGGGCGAACCTCTGCGGGCAGTTCAGCAACAGCCGAGAGCAGGTCGATCAGGTCCTGCGGCAACTCTTCGACGGGCAATTTGATCGAATCGCTGGCTGCATTCATCGTTGAGGTCTCCCAAAGTTGGCTGTTGATGGTTGTTGTATTTGGTTAGAGCAGCCGATGTGCCACGATGCAACGTTTTTTACGTAGCCAATCGCAAGTGGTTCACAGTTCAATAGTTAGCGTCGATGCTCTGCTGGCATGCTTGCGCCGAGGGTGTTGCTTTTGGGCCACAAGTGCTGTTGGGTCTTCCTCGCAAAGCGTGATATAATCATGGCTTACGTCGATCCACTGAGGCCGCAACGGATGTGGCCTTTTGACAACGCACATTCGCCCTCCCGGCCCTCAAGTGCCGGTGGGGAAGGAAAGGATTCCACGGCGTGTTGCGTGTGGCGCAAACTCTGCGGCCTCTGGTCATCGTGTTTTTGCTACTCGCTTTACTCGAGAGCAACACCGCGGCACAGGGACCGCTGCGCGATGGCTTCGAGTCGGCGCAGGTCGCTTGGCGACCGGGCGAAGCCGATCTCCAGTACCGCATCGAGGTCCACGAGCGGACTCCGCGCGCGCCTCATACCGGGCAGGCTTGCGAATTCGTGCAACTCAACACCTCCGCCGGTGGCACACACCTGTACTTGAACTACGACATCGGCTCGGCTGCCGTCATTGCCGAGTTTGTGCCGAGCGTCTGGGTTCGTGCCGATCGACCGACACCGCAGTTGTTTGCCCGAGTCGTGTTGCCCCGATCACGCCACCCGCAGTCGGGCCAGCCCGGTGTATTGCTTGTTCCGGGCACGCAATGCACGCGCGTCGGAACTTGGGAGCAGCTACGGGTCGAGGGTTTGCCGTTGGCTGTGAAACGACAGGCACGCGCGTTGCGCGCGCAGTGGCGCGCCGATGTGGACGAATCCGAGGCTTACGTCGACCGCTTGCAACTGAACGTGTATCCCGGCGGAGGGCGCAGCGGCGTGGCGATCGACGACTTGGAGTTGCCCGGCTTCGTTAATCCGCACATCGTGCTCACGAGTGGCACCACCACCGGACCGGCTTTGCCTGGCGCGCCGACGACGGTTGCCGAACCGGTCAATGTCCGTTCAGCCGAGTTGAATGGCTCGGTGCTGATTGCCGACGGACGACCGACCCTGCCGCGGATCATCGATCATCAAGGAGAACCCCTGTCGCTGCTCCAGCAGCTTGGCTTCAACGGCGTGCGGCTCCGCGCCGCGCCGAGCGCCGAGTTGTTGGCCGAGGCCAACGAGCGGCGGATGTGGGTTGTCTGTCCACCCCCCAAGCCGGCCGGGCTTGACGATCCGCAGCGGCTTCCCGAGCCACTGCCCGAGTTGGGCGCGGCCTGGAGCAGCGTGCTCGCCTGGGATTTTGGTTCGCGGTTGACGGGACAGGAACTCGAAACGACCAAGCGTTGGACCGATGCCGTGCGGCGCTCGAATCGCACGCTTCGTCGACCACTGCTGTGCGAGTGCGAGACCGATCTGCGCGCGTACTCGCGTTATGTCGACGTGCTCGTGCTCAGTCGGCAACCGTTGTGTACCAGCTTTGAAATGAACGATTACGGCACATGGCTGCGAGAGCGTCCGCGGCTTGCACGTCCAGGCACTCCCATCTGGACCGTGATTCAAACCCAGCCCGCACCCGAGTTGATCGAACAGTGCGCGGCCCTGTCACAAGGCCGCGCGGCCGTCAGCGCTGTGTCGATCGATCAGATTCGCTCGCTGGCTTACACGGCCATCGCCTCGGGCGTACGAGGCTTGTTTTTCTCCTCGCATTCGCGGCTCGACGCTCAAGACCCCGCCACGCGTTATCGTTCACTCGGACTTGAACTGCTTAACATGGAACTCGATTGGCTCGAGCCGTGGGGTGCGAGTGGCAGCCTCGTCACGACGTTGCCGATCACGCAAGCGCCGAACCCGGCCATGGCGCTGCAGCGCACCCCTACGCAGGCCATTTCGGGGCCCGTGCTTGCCGAGTTGCCCGACGTGCGTGGCGCGTTGCTTCAAACCGATCGCGCCCGACTCGTGATGCCCCTGTGGCAGGGCGTGGGCGCGCAGTATGTGAGTGGCCAGATGGCCGTGTCGACCGGTGCGGTCGTCGTGCCCGGCACGATCGAGACGAGCGATGTGTATCGCTTTGGCGCGGGTGGCTTGGCTCCGGTGCGACACACGCGCGTTACCGGCGGCGTCCGCGCTACGCTCGAAGAGTACGGCCAGACCTCGCTATTGCTGCTCACTCAAGACCCGGTCGTGGTGAGCGGGCTGATGCGTCGCTTGACCGAGCGCGGCCCGCGGCTTGCTCAACTGCAACGCGAGTTAGCACAACTTGAATTTGAACGCACGACCGAAGTCGACAGCCAGCTTGCCGCTCAAGGCCGACAGCAAAGTCAGGTTGGACGTTGGTTGACCGCCGCGCGTGACGATCTGGCCCGAGCCGACGAACGGTTGCGAGCACGCGAGTACGACACGGCCTATGTGAACGCCTGCCGCGCCTTGCGGCCGCTGCACGTCTGGCAACGGACCCACTGGGAAGCTGCGACCAAAGGAGTCACCGCACCGGTCGGCACGCCGCTGCTCACGTCCTACGTCACGCTCAGTGAGGCCTGGGTGTTTAACTTGCAAATCGCCAGCGCCCAATGGGCTCAAAATGTTCTGAGCGAAGGCAACTTCGAGAA
The DNA here is from genome assembly GCA_964387325.1 of uncultured Planctomycetaceae bacterium. Taxonomy (GTDB): domain Bacteria; phylum Planctomycetota; class Planctomycetia; order Pirellulales; family PNKZ01; genus CAZZBK01. The sequence goes on along the minus strand of CAYLYE010000082.1, from coordinate 10,001 downwards.
CCTCGACGCAATGCTGCGCGCCGGCTGGCAGAATTTTGTTCACCCGCACGACGGGATCACGGCCGGGGCCGATCTCTCGCCCGAGGTGCGTGATCGCCGCGATGGGCGAACCAGCTTGCGACTCTCGGCCCGCGCGACCGATCCGGCTCAGGCGACGAACACACTCGTCGAGTCGCCGCCGGTCTGGATCACTTCCCCTGCGGTGAATGTGCATCCGGGACAGCTCGTGCGTATCAGCGGCTGGGTCAACGTGCCGCAGAGCATCGTCGGCAGCGTCGAGGGGGTGATGGTGCTCGACTCGATTGGCGGCGAGGCGCTCGCCGAACGGATTGGTCGTACTACCAGTTGGCGGCCGTTCGTGTTACATCGCGTCGCCACGCGCGGCGGAGCGGTCAGTGTGACGATCGCGCTGACCGGCCTTGGCCAAGCCTGGATCGACAATGTTCAAATCGAGCCGCTCGCTCTGCCCGGCAGCGCTCCATTCTTGCCGAGCGTTTCGGCGACCACACAACTCCCTGCTCCGGCCACAACCCCCGCCAAGCCCGCGCTCATCCGCTTGCCGTGGAAAGAGTCGGGCAGTGCAAAGTAACTCCCTGCGGAGAGCGTTCGCGCGGCAGCGGTTGCTCCCCTGAGGGCGACGGAGATTGTGTCCGAGGCTCTTGTCAGGGGGGGGCGCGCCCCCGTTCGAACCGGAAGGCTATCCGCTTTACTCGTGTTTCGATTGCGGTCTTTTGACGAACACGCTGAGCACCACCGCGGCGGCAAGCAGGGCGGCCGAGAGATAAAACGCCGTGTCGAACGAGCCGGTTATATCCTTGATATAGCCAGCGATTTGTGGCACGAAGAACGCCAGTCCCCAGGCGAGGAACACCAGGCCGTAGTTGAGACCGAGGTGTTTGGGGCCGAAGAAGTCGGCTGTCAGAGCGGGCGACAACGACAACCCGCCGCCATATTGCCAAAGCGTCATGCCCACCACCAAGAACAGCAACGGCACATGACTCGAGGCAATCACCGCTGGGGCCAGCAAGAGGCAAATGATGGACAACACGGCATTGATTCGGTAGGCGTTGAGTCGGCCGAATTTGTCGCTGTAATATCCGGTCCCGACCCGTCCCAAGGCATTGACAATGCCACCGAAAGAGGCCAACAACCAACCATGTTCCACGAGCAACGCAACCGACGATGCCGTCTTGGTCAAAATGGGTGTCGCGTTGGCAATGACCAAGAGTCCGCTCTGGGTCGAGCAAAAGAAGAGCGCAAAGAGCGCATAAAACTCCCAAGTGCCGAGCATCTCCCGCGGCTTCCAGTCGATGGAGGACATCGTTGCCTTGCGCGGGTTTGCCTGAGGAGCATTGGGTAAGGCAGGCGGGAGATACCCTGTTGGTGGCCAGCGGAGAAGTTGCCCGGCGAGGATCACGACCACCGCAAAAAAAGCGCCGAGGATAATAAAACTCCCCGAGATGCCGTACTGGGCGATGAGCCACTTGGCCAGTGGGGCGATGTAAATGGCCGCTGCGCCGTAGCCGCTGACGACCAGTCCGGACACCAAGCCTCGCTGGTGCGCGCCGAACCAGCGAACCGCCGCCGGAAAGGTCGAGGCATAGCCGAGCCCCATGCCGATGCCCCCCAGCAATCCAAAGCCGAAATACAATCCAACAAGACTGCGCGACAGACCGGCGATCATGCAGCCGATGGCGAGAAACAACCCACTAAGCGTCGCCCCTAAGCGCGGACCAAATCGATCCTGAATGATCCCGCCGGGGATCATAAAGATCGCGAACGTCATGCCGCAAATGACATAAGCCCAAGTGGCTTCGGCGTCGGTCAGGTAGGTCCAACCGACGTTCAGACCACTCATGGGTGACCCGGCTGGGTGTTCGGCCGTGCCAATCAAGTTGGCCTTCCACACGCTCCAGGCGTAGATCACGCCCAGGCACAGGTTGACTGTCATGCCGGCGAAGGTGACCACCCAGGCTTGAGCGGGGACGCGTTGAGGCTGCTTCGACATCGCGAGATCCTGTTGGTCAAGTGACTTGCGCCATCCCTCGACCATCCAAGGGTGCGAGAGTGAAGGGCCTACACCACGCCCGGAATGGGCGGGGTCGACTCGATGAGCCGCACCAGTTCGGTGCTCGTGCCACGCACGAGCCGTAGGGTCGGCACATCGAACAGTGTGTGCATGATCGTCGACATCAGGTTGCCTGTCGAGACCGGGTCGCTGGCTGGGACGTCATTTTTTCGAGCCGACTGACCGACGACCTGCCCGGTCTTGATGCCCCCGCCGGCCAAGGCCAGCGTGCACAAATTAGCCCAATGATCGCGACCGCCGTTCTTGTTGATCCGCGGCGTGCGACCAAAATCGCCCGTCACGACGAGCAGCACGTCGTTGCTCATACCCCGCGATTGTAAGTCGTCCAGGAAGGCACTGAGCGCCTTGTCGAGCGGCCGTCCGAGCATCTCCATGCCGTCGCGCATGTTCGGATTGTTCCCGTCCGCATGATTGTCCCAGCCCGCCGTCTGCACGGTGATGTAGCCACATCCCGACTCGCACAGCCGCCGCGCCATCAGCATCTGCTGTCCCAGTGTCGAGCGGCGGACAGCGTCAGGCCGCCGGGCTTTGTTGCCGATCGTGAACATGCTCGTGTCGTAGCGCTCGACCAGCCGAGGGTCTTCATCGCTCAGATCAAAGGCCTTGTTGGCGCCGCGCATCACAAGCTCGATCGCCTGCTGCTCGAAACCATCGAGCGCTGACATCACTCCCTGGGCATCGATCTGCCGCTGCAATGTATCCAGTTTGTGCAACAACCGGCGCCGATCGTCGAGCCGCTCGGCCGAGATGCGTAGCCGCATGTTGTCGAGTGCCGTCGAGCCGCCGTCGGGATCGAACGGCGCGTAGGCGGGGCCCAACTGACCCGGCTTCGAGCCAGCGATCACGCGGCTCTTTTCAGTTCGGAACTGGCTGTCGGTCTCCGGCGCGGTAAGCAACACGTGGGTCGGCAAGCCGGTTTGTGGATGGTTGTTGCCGCGCAGTTGTGCGTACATCGCGCCCATGCTGTGGCCGCGGTCGTTTGTTTTGCCCGAGGGGTTGGTGCCGCCGCTCATCACATGCACAATCGCGCCGCCATGATCGCCGACCGAGTGCTGGAACGATCGCACGATGGTCATCTGCTTAGCACGCTGGGCCAGCAGCGGAAATGTGCCGCCGAAGTTCACGCCCGGCAGTGTCGTTTGCACATCGCCGGTGACGCTCGAGTACGGTGCCGGCGCGTCCATGTTGGGGTTAAACGTTTCGATATGACTGGCGCCGCCACCGAGGAACACGAGCACGACGCTCTTGGGTCGAATATGAGCGCCCTGTGTCGCGGCCAATGCCCGTTGGGCCAACAGGCCCGGCAGTGCCAGGCCACCGAAGGCTAGTGTCCCCACGCGGAGAAAATCGCGCCGCGAGGTCCCCTGGCAATCACGCTCCGCAGAAGGGCTGTAGATCGTCAACATGACAGCAGTACCAAGGCAGGGGAGGGCGGGGAGGCGGGACCAGTGGACTATCTAAATAACGGTATCGATCGGCAAGGGTCGCCAAGATCAATGCGCTAGCATGCCTTGATGCGACACGACTATTCTGCCCGCTATGGCTTCTACAGTCAATCAAAACCGCAGTGTCGACGGCCTAGGGTCGCTTACGGTCCTGGGGGCGGTCTCTTGGTCAGCCTGAGAAGTGATTGCCGGACGTCGTCGAGCGTGCCGATGGACACAAACTGCTGGAAACGGTAGTCCCCCGGGGCAATTCCCTCGGGGCTTCTCTTGCGGAACACACAATTCCATTTCACGACCCGCTCGGCGGCGAAGCGAAAGCGACCGTAGCCGGCTTGCTCGAAGCCAACCGATGGCTGGTCAGGCGAATAAATGCCCATCGCATGCGACCCTGACGCCGTGGCCAATACGACCGGAAAGCGTTGCTCGCCGGGGCCATCGTCGAGCGTCTGTAACTCGCCCGAGTCGGGCAGAAACTTCCAGAACTGGCTGAACACCTCAGGCATATAACCCGTGAGCGCCTCGAACTGCGCGTAGGTGTGTCGTTCATCCGAAGGGACTGTGAATGTGACCTCGTAGTCGATCACGTTTGGCATGCCCTGGTAGCCGATGTGAACCCGCTTCGAGACTCGATGCGCTGAGAAGCGGCTCTCGTTCAGGGCAGGCCGCCCGGAGGATTTCTCGCCGGGGGCGAGCCAGAAAGCCATTAGATTCGTCGAGCGCAATTCCGTTCCCACGGCGCTGAAGCTCAACAGTTTACTGGACGATGTCGGCCCCGCGCCGTCGGCGCGCGAGCCAGCCTCGGTGGGGTTATAGCACTCAGCCCAGAACGGTTGTGCAGCCGAGCAGTTGAAGCTGGCGGCCGACTGGAGCTGTCGGCCATGATCGTGGCTGTCGATAAACTCCTGCCTGTTCCAGTACACCGAATGGATTGCCCCGGCCAGTCGCTCGGTCGTTGTAATAACCACGTCTGAATCGCCATAGCGAGCGCGGATCGACGCATTGCCGCTCGGCGTCACATTCGCTTCTTGAGCAAGGGCAGCGCAATACCCACAACCGACAATCGCCAGCACCAACAGACGACTCATCTTGAGACCCGATTCATGATTTCTCTTGGTGATCGCGAACGTAATGAGCGATCGCATGCTCGAGCCGCTCGCCTACAGTCAAGATCAGCATCGCCAGAGCGAACGCGATCGTGCCGACGAGCCACTGTCCGGTGCCGCTGGCAATGCCCAAGCAGGCCGCGACCCAGATGCTCGATGCTGTCGTGAGGCCATGCACTTCGAGTGGTCCGCTGCCGCGCATGATCACCCCCGCGCCCAAAAAACCGATCCCCGAGAGGATGCCCTGTACGACGCGCGTCGCGGCGTCGGGCATTTGCGGACCGACGACACTCACCATGCTGGTAATGGACACGAGGGTTACCGTTGCCGATCCGAGCGCCACGAGCGACAACACACGCACTCCGGCCGGCTTGTGATGCAGATCGCGATTGATGCCCAGGATGCCGCCCCAGAGCACCGCGGTCCCCAATCGCAGGGCGATCTCCTGCCACGGTTCGAGTTCCATGCCCGTCATGCCATGCTCCGTGCGTCTGGTTAAGCCAAAATGGGGCGAATCACTTCGCCGGCGATGTCGGTCAGCCGGTAGTCGCGGCCCTGATGGCGATAGGTGAGCCGTTTGTGTTCGACGCCCAGCAGATGCAAGATCGTCGCGTGCAGGTCGTGGACGTGAACGATGTTGTCGACGGCGTGATATCCGAACTCGTCGGTCGCGCCGTGGCAGACGCCTCCTTTAATGCCGCCGCCGGCGAGCCACATCGAGAACCCTTTCATGTGGTGATCGCGTCCGCTGTTGCCTTGACTCATCGGCGTGCGACCAAACTCGCCGCCCCAAATGACCAGCGTCTCGTCGAGCATGCCGCGCTGCTTGAGGTCGGTGATGAGCGCCATGCACGCGCGGTCGACCTCGCCGGCAATGACGCGGATCCCCTCTTTGACTCCGCCGTGATGATCCCAATCGCGATGGTAAAGCTGAATAAAGCGCACGCCGCGCTCGGCCAAGCGTCGCGCGAGCAGACAGTTGGACGCGAACGAGCCGTCACCCCCGTCGGTGCCGTAAAGCTCGCGCACGTTCTTGGGCTCGCCCGAGAGGTCCATCAGCTCGGGCACGCTGGCCTGCATCTGAAACGCCATCTCGTACTGATTGATCCGCGTCGAGATTTCTGGATCGCCGATCGAGTCACCCAGCAGGCGGTTGACCTTGGCGACGGCGTCGATCACGTCGCGCTGCTGCGAGCGATTCACGCCCGAGGGGTTGTTGATGTAATGCACCGCGTCCCCTTTGGAGTAAAAGCGGACACCCTGAAAGCGGCTGGGTAAAAAGCCGCTGTGCCATTGCCGCGATGCGATCGGCTGCTGCTGGCCACTCTTGCCTGTGCTGGTCAACACGATGAAACCGGGCAGGTCGTCGGCCTCGGCCCCCAGTCCGTACCAGAGCCACGATCCCATGCTGGGTCGTCCACTGACCGTGCTACCCGTGTTCATAAACGTGTGTGCCGGGTCGTGATTGATGGCCTCGGTCTTCAACGATCTCACAATGCAAATTTCGTCCGCGATCGAGCCAATGAGTGGAAACTGATCGCAGATCTCTTGGCCCGACTTACCATAGCGTTGAAATTTGTGCTGCGGCGCGAACACCTTGAGCTGCTTGTTACCTTGCAATTGGGCGATCGGTTGGCCAGCGGTGATCGACTCGGGCATGGGTTGGCCATCGAGCTCGACGAGCTTGGGCTTGTAGTCGAGCGTTTCCAGATGGCTGGGCCCGCCCGCCATGCAGAGGTGAATCACACGCTTGGCCTTGGCGGGGATGTGCAGCGGCCGCACCACACCGCTCCAACGCGTGTCGCCCGACGCGGCTTGCTGACCACTCGCGGCCTGTAACGAGCGTGGGCTCAACAACGAGGCTAAAGCCAACGAACCAATCGAGGCCGTCGATTGCCCCAAGAACGAACGTCGATTGCACCAAGTCTTGAGTGACTCGAAAGATGGCATGATCGTGACTCGTGAATTACAACCGGGTGATGGTTTCGTGCAAGTTCAATAGTGCCCGGGCCACGCTGGTCCAGGCAGCCCAATCGGCGGCGGTCAACGTCGGTGGTAGCGACACGCTGGTCGGCAACGACGGCGAACTCGCCTTGATCGCCTGCTCGGCGGCCGCCGAGTCCAGCGCGAATTGCTGTCGATGCGCGGTCAGCAGCCCGAGCAAGACTTTCGACTCGGCGTCGCTTGGTGCTCGCTGCAACGCGCGGCGATACGCCCAGCGGAGTCGCCCCGCGTCGTCCGCTGCCGAGGTGGCGATCTGCCGTGCGAAGACCACCGCCGCCTCAACAAACGTCGGGTCATTCAACATTGCCAGCGCTTGTTGAGGCGTGTTCGATCGCGGCCGTTCGGCCGTACACTCCTCGCGGCTCGTGGCGTCGAAGATCATCATTTGAGGATGGAGAAACGAGCGTTGCCAGTGGGTGTACAGCCCGCGACGATGCTGCTTCTCGCCGCTGTCGGCCGTGTAGGTTCGTTTCGGGAAGTTGAGATAATCCCAATAGCCGTCAGGCTGATACGGGCGGACACTCTCGCCACCGACGCGATGCGAGAGCACGCCGGCAATCTCGAGTGCGTTGTCGCGGACCATTTCGGCCTCGATCCGAAAGCGATTGGCTCGCCACAGCCATCGATTGTCGGGATCGGCCGTCTGCGCGGCCACTTGCTGAGCCGCGAGCGACTTGGGGTTGCTCGCTTGTCGATACGCGCCGCTGGTCACCATTGCCCGCACCAGGCGCTTGATGTTCCATCCACTGTCGCGCAGGTCGATCGCCAAGGCGTCGAGCAACTCGCCATGAGTGGGCCATTCGCCCTGGCTGCCGAAGTCTTCCAGTGTCTTCGACAGTCCCACGCCGAAGAACAGTTTCCAGAGCCGATTGACGAGCACCCGGGCCGTGACGGGGTTCTCGGACGACACGAGCCAGCGCGCCAAATCCAACCGCGACGCGCGGCGCTCGCCGGTGTCGAGCTTGCCGAGCACCGTGGGCACGGCAGGTTGCATGACCGGCCCACTGTCGTCCATCCAGTTGCCTCGAGCAAGAATCCGTACCATTGCGGGCGGCTGCACCTGAGTCACGAGCGAACGCGGAACCGTGGTTTGATAGTCGGTCAGCGCCTTCTCGGCTTGTGCGATCTGCTCGCGAATCGTGCGGAACAAGTCGATTTGGCCACGACCATAACCGCGCACCATGGCGCGCTGGGCGGGCGTGCGTTTCGGTTCGCTCACATCGATCGCCGCGAGCACGTCGACCGGCAATGACTCGCGTTCGTTCCACTCGACCGCAGCGGCGGTCGTCGTGTCACTCAATCGCAGGCGAGCGATCGTTTGCTGCTGACCCAACTGTTGTTCAACTGTCACCGTCAACTGGGCTTTGTCGTCGAGCTCAAGCGGCGTAGCAAGCTCGATGATTGCTTGTTGAGCAACTTGCGGCTTGGTGCTGATCCAATGCGGAGCGTCGTTCGTCGCGGCGATCAAGGCCATGGCGCCACGCGAGTCGGGCGAAGCTGTTACGCGCCGAATGGCCACGTTCTGGTTCGCTCCTTGGTTTCCAGGACGAGTTTGTAATTGCAATCGGGTGATGGCGAAATGCCCTGACTTGCCCCGGCCCAGGTTGTTTCCTTCCGGCAACACTTCGAGTCGCAACGCCGTGGTTCGTTTGAATGGACCTTTGAATGTGAGTGTGTAGCGGTCTCGGTCCGGTTTGGTACCGCCAGCCACTACGGTGTTCCCCTCGACTTTTAATGTCGCCACCTCGGCCTCGACGCGTGTCGCGATGATCGGTCGCCAGGCGTAATTCACGAGCGACGTGTATTTCGCTTCCCAGGCTTGCTCGGCCGCGCGAGTCGTGTCGTCGTCGCGCTCGAGCTGCCGTTTGGCTGTCGCAATGCCTTGTTCCAACTCGTTGAGCCGCGACGCCTGCTCTGCATTGGGCACCAACACGCCCGGCTCACGCTTGCCCACGGGAGTTTCTCGCACGTCGGCAAAAAATGCGGCCAGACTGTAAAAGTCGCGCATCGTGAGCGGGTCGTACTTGTGATCGTGGCACTCGCAACAGGCCATCGTCGCGCCGAGCCACACGGCCGACACGTTCCGCACCCGATCGCCGAGGTACTTGGCCGCATATTCCTTGGGTTGAGCCCCTCCCTCTTCGGTTGTTTGCAGCAGCCGGTTGTAGCCGCTCGCCACTTGCTGTTCGAGCGTCGGATGGTCGAGCAAGTCGCCCGCCAGTTGCTCGATCGTGAAACGGTCGAAAGGCATGTTGTTGTTGAAGGCGTTGATCACGTAGTCGCGGTACGGTGCGATGTTGCGCGTCGTGTCGCTGTGATAGCCTATCGAGTCGGCATAGCGGACCAGATCGAGCCAGTATGCCGCCATCCGCTCGCCATACTGGGGCGTGGCGAGCAGGCGATCGACGAGTTGTTCGTAGGCGTCGACGCGCGAGTCGGCCACGAACGCGTCGACCTCGGCCTCGCTCGGAGGCAAGCCACGCAGATCGAATGACAAACGGCGAATGAGCGTGCGGCGGTCGGCCTCGGGGGCGTGCGACACTCCGGCCGACTGTTGACGTGCTCGGATATATCGATCGATGTCGCCACGCACAAAGCCGGGTTCATCGACCCTCGGCACACTCGGTCGTTGGAGCGGTTGATAAGCCCAGTGCCCCTGCCATTTCGCTCCTTGCTCGATCCACTGCCGCAGGATGGCGATCTCGCGCGGCGAAAGTTGCTTGCCGGTCGACGCGGGCGGCATGTGCAAATCCGGATCGCTCGACGTGATTCGCCGGAGCAACTCACTCGCTTGCAGCTTACCGGCGACCACCGGCTTAACATCACGCCCTTGGCCGACGAGCCCCTCCTGGGTATCGAGCCGCAACTCGGCCTCGCGCCGATTGTGGTCCGGTCCGTGACAGACGAAACAGTGTTCGCTAAGGATCGGCCGCACGTCGCGATTGAACTCGATCGAGCTGGGAACGCTTGTCTCGGCAGCGTCGGCATTCAGGCTCAGGGCAACAACGACGCCCAGGGCGAAAATTCTCGCGATCATGGTGGCTCAGGAGGTGCTTGGGGAGCGGGTGGGGCAATGCAGGCCTCCTATTCTAATCCACGGCGGCGCATACTGCGAAGGCTGACTGGAGAAAGCGAGGGGAGTATTGGGCCGGTAATGAATGCGAATGTACGCAAATCGTTTGCTCTCGAAGGCTTAATTCCTCGACTTTTGGCAGAACACCTTCCACTCACGCATCGCCGCAGCCCGAGCTGATTTCCGTTCATTCGCGTTCATTTCCGGCTCTTTTCTCTTCTCTTGGCATGGTGTCTGCGCGGCGTGTACCGCTTGGGTCGTGGCTTGATTTCCTGGCTCGATTTTCA
>CAYLYE010000081.1:0-24432 GCA_964387325.1 uncultured Planctomycetaceae bacterium | reverse complement strand
AGACTACCAGCATTTCCCGAAGGGCGCAAGCTCAACTCGGTAATCAATTACAACCGGCCGAGTGATCGGAGATGTAATTGTTCTGACCCTTTATTTCCTTTATTTCCCCTGACCCTTTATTTCCCCCTTTATTTCCCCCTAAAGAGCATTCCTGACCCCTTATCTGCACCCCCCCCGTTTAGTTGCCCGCTAGTCGATAAAATGGTCGACTTTTCGTATCAGAAGAATTAATCTGAAACTTAAGTAGAAGAAAGAGTCCGGCATATCCAAGGTACTTTTTTCTTCAAACCGGCTAATCAAGTGGTCGAAGCGTCAACGAGGCGTTCATTTACTAGGGGTAAAATCATGTTATCGCTGATTCGAAGTTGGCTGCGTCCCTCCCGCAAAATCCTACGCATTTCACGGGGCCGGGTGTATCGGAGTTCTCTTCGCCACGGTCGACTGTTTTTGGAACAGCTCGAGGAACGTCGTGTTCTGTCTGCCACGACGGTCACGGTCTCCGGAAACACGGCAACAATATCGAGCACGGATTCCAACAGTAGTTTTTCTATGATGGGCGCTTCGATCTCGGTAAATTCCACTCCGGTTGATGTTTCTTCATTTGGCGGTGCGACCAATCTTGTTTTGGACATACCCTATGCGAATGTGACTTCACCCATCTATTGTAACCCTGGCGTCACTGAAAATATTAGTGTTCAGAATCAAAGTATAGTCTACAGCGACGGCACCTACACGGTCACGATATTAAACCCAGGTAACGTGAATGTGTTTGGCCAATCGGAAGATACGCTATTTACTTTTAGTGATAACTTGCCTACGGATCCTGTTTCAGATGATCGCAATATTACCGTCAATGTCGTAGCGAACAGTGGGCTGTTCAAAGGTCATCAAAATGGCCACATTGTTGATGTCGAAGTGCATAGCGTTGGCTCCGTGTACGCGTTTTCACAAGGGAGCGCAAACGACATTATCTACATAACGGGTTCCGTGGGTGATGACACCTTCTATGCGACTCCTGGTCTGGGGTTCTATCACTCACCAGGATTTTTTGCCGAAGCAATCAACTTCAGGTTGATCACCGGCATTTTTATTGGTGGAGGTAATGATTCAATTAATCTTGTCGGCGCGACGCAAGGCAGCACGTTTACCGCATCGCCGCATCAAAGTGAGTTGGCCGCAAACGGCAACAGGATTCTTGTTTTGAATGCCAAACAGGTCAATGCTCTCGCCGGTAGCGATCATGACCGAGCGGTTTTTTACGACACGCCGGATGACGATGTATTCATCGCGTTTCCAACAACCGCTTGGATGACCAACCATACTTTCCTAGGCGATGTCACACGACAGGCCACTAACTTCAGCGAAGTTTATGCATTTGCAGGCACCGGCGGCCATGATACTGCGCAATTGCTCGACCATCTGCCCGGTAATGCGCCAATTGGAACTCAAGATCGTTTTGCTGGCATTACCGGATACGGATTGATGACCGACGACCATACCTACTTCAACCAAGCAACTAACTTTTACTCGGTATTGGGCAGTTCGCTGGGGAGTCCAAATGACTTGGCGGCATTTTATGCCACGAGTGGCAACAACACGTTACAGAACATCCCGAATTTGAATTACTACGCCATGTCGGGACAGAGCTATCTCAATCAAGTCCAAGGGTTCAGCGATCTGACTGCCTTCGCCTTCGGAAGTGGTGTTGATGTAGCCAATTTGACGGGCGGCGATTTACACATCAACGGTGATGTTGCGCAGCTCATTTTGACAACCGCGGGTAATCCCTACGGGACCTTTACGATACGCGGGTTCGATAAAGTGACCGCCACGAAACAGTCAGCCACCGACAAACTATTTCGTGACGGACCGGTGAGTTACCTGCTCACGCTCCTTGGAAATTGGTAAGCGAGTTCCTCACTGGCTGAGATGGTATAAGGGATGGTATCAGATGGCATAAGGTGTCATGAATCAATAGCATGTGGTTCCTGGCACTTTACATCTGACTCTTGTGTCTAACGCAGTGCGAATCACCGTGTGCAAGTTTATCACGATCCGCAACGCGAACCCCCGGCGTACGGACCTGCGGTCCTATCGACCGGGGGCTAATAAGAGCGAATGTCGCATGGATCGACAACAAACGACGAACCACTCACGCGCCACGAGCGGTGCTCAAGATCGAAGGCTTGTTGGATTGCGACACCTTATTGCCCGCGGTTTGACCGGTCGTGAGGGCTTTGCTCCCCTTCGAAGGGCCGGCCTCTTTCAGGGCTTCGAGCACCTGACCCTTGGTGATCAAATCGCGCAACACAATCGGCGCGTTCGGTCGATCGGCCGGAAAGATGGCCAGCACCGGAATCGATTTACTCCCCAGCGATTCGAGCATCTGCTTGATCTCGTCCGAGTGATCGGTCCAGTCGGCCAACAAGGTCGACACCTGATGGCTCCGCACGTACTCGTTGACATCGCGGACATCGACGGCCGTGGCTAGGTTCAATTTACAGGTTGGGCACCAATCGGCCGTAAAGTCGACGAGCACCGTGCGGCCTTCGCCCGTGAGCTGACTTAAGCGCGTGGGCGAGAATGGCTCCCAGGGCAATAAACTGATCTGCGGCACCAAGACCGTGAACGCGAACCAACCGATGAGCGCGGCGAAGGCTCCGCCTTGTCCCCAGGCGGCGACGACCTTGCGTGTCTCTTCGTAGAGCGGTGTCCGGCCAATCCACCAGCAGCCGGCCCATAAGCCGACGAGCAGGGCGAATGTCGGCACGACGTAATCTTTGTTCAGGAACGTGAACAGGTAGACGATGGTCCCCAGCAGCACAAAGCCCATCATCTGCTTGAACGTGTCCATCCACGCGCCCGGCTTGGGCAACCACTTCACGAGCTTAGGGAACAGCCCGATGACGATGTACGGTGCGGCCATGCCCAGTCCGATGAAGGCAAACACGAGATAGGTGACGAACGGGGGCTGCTTGAGCGTGAAGCCGAAGACCGGTCCGAGAAACGGTCCGCTGCACGGGGTGGCAAGCACGGTGGTGAGCACGCCTTTGGCGATGGCGCCCCAGTAGCCTTCCTGAGCCGCGAGGTCGGTGGCCTTGCCCGAGCTGGCAAAGCCAGGGATGGGCAACTCCCAGACGCCCAAAAAGCTCAGCGCCATCACAAACACGACCGCGCTCATCACGATATTGAACGACGTGCTCTGGAACTGTTGTCCCCAGCCGAGGTTCAAGGTCACGGCCAGCGTGGCGAGCACCATGAACACGCTGAGCAGTCCGAGCGTGTAAGCCAAATTCAGGGCGAGGATGTGCGCTCGGCTATGACCGGCTTGCTCGACGAACGTGAGGATCTTCAAGCCGATGACGGGCAACACACAGGGCATCAGATTCAAAATCACACCGCCGAGCAGACTGGCGCCGAGCACCCAAACGAGACCGGCATAATCGACGTTTTCGTCGTGACTCGGCCCAGCGGCGGCGAGCAGCGCGGCCTCGCCGTACTTGGCCCCCTCGAACACGAGCGGCACTTGCCCCGCCTCGGTCGCGCTGCCCACGCTGAGCATGGTCTCGAACCGCGCGGCGCGGGGCACATCGCAGCCGGTGTCTTTGCAGGTCTGGTAGCCGATCAGGCCACTCACACTGACATCGCCCGGTAAGGCCGTTTTGGGAATCTGAATCTCGACGGTCCAGGTGACGGTCTGCTCATGGTAGCGCTGCAACTCTTTGCCGTCGCGCTTCTCGATCGGTTTAAGCGACTCGATCGGTTTGCGAGCCCACATCGCCAGCGCGCCGTCGAGACCGATCAATGTCGGTTTCGCGCCCAGCTCGCTGGCCCGATCGGCCAAGGCATACACGTGATAGCCCTCGGCTGGCTCGGCGCTCAGTACCAACTTCGCTGTGCCGCCGGGGGCGACGACGGCCGGCTCGACGTGCCCGCGAATGATGGCGTGCGATAGCTCATGCGTGTACTGACCGACAGCGGCCGGCTTGTAAGCCGCGGCGAACTCATAAGGCGTCGGCGGCAAGCAATTCTTGTCAACATCACTGCACGCCTGGATCGTGACCTTGCCGGCGATCGTGAGCTTGGTCGGGTCGACCCCGGCGGCGAACTTGATCGGCGCGCTCCACGTGACCTGGCCACGATGCTCTTCCAACGGCACGCCGGGGAAGAACTTCTCGTCGCGATGCACTTCGGGTTTGGGTGACGGCGCGAACTCACCGGCGAGCTGATAATCGGCCTGCTGAGTGAGCACAATGCGCGTGGCGAGCGGGCCCCCCTTGGGTTGCGTGATCGAGTAGATGTGCCAGCCCGACTCGATCGCGGCGGTGATATGCAGCACGCCCGGCTTGTTGGCCTGGGGCGCGACAAACTCGGCCGTGAGGGTGACAGGTCGATCCAACTCGGCTCCTGCGCCGGCCGCGCCAAGCTGCAAGCCGTCGAGATTGAGTTGACCCGCTGCGGGCGAGGCGAGACAGACGAGCGCGAGCAGCGTCACGACAGAAAACACGCGATGCATCACTTAACCCTTGTTGGCAGTTCGTCTTGGCGCAGAGAATCAACGTTCGCCCGTCGGTCTCCCCTCACCTGAGCATCGGCTCGTTCGAGGCCGCACGTCCGGTCTTGATCGTTGCCTTCGGCAAAGCTTATCGGGTTTAACAGGATCGTCGAGCGGAAGGGGCCAAAGTAGCCGAGGTGGGCAAGGCTTTAGGGTAGCACAATTGTAGGGGCGAGGGGAGTTTGTCCCGGGTAAAACCACTCCCGCCGAGCTAGCAATACCGGCATCCGTAATCGAGCCCGGCAGTTTACAATGGCGATTGGCCCGTTGGTCTCTCGCCCCCCTCGAAACGCTGCCCCATGCTGTCATACGGTTTAGGAATTCTGATCGTCGCCGCTCATCTGCTTGCCATGAACTTGGCGACGGCCGGGCCGCTGTTGTGCCTAGGACTGCAAATCGCCGAGCGACGCGGTGACCGGACTGCTGGACACATCGGCCGACGGCTCGCCCGGTGGTCGAATGTGGCTCTGGTGCAAGGCATTGTGCTGGGGTTGTTCGCCTTACTGTTGGCGTGGTGGCATCGCTCCGAGTCACTCGAGGCGGCGGCCAAGATGATCCCTTACAGCCGCTTTACCTTCGGCGTGGCCGAGTTGCTGTTCTATCTCATCTGCCAGGGGGCCTACGCCGGGTTGTGGCGTGACGATCTGTCGCAGGTCTCGTCGCGCCGCTTTTGGGGCACCTGGTGCTTGGCGCTCCTGGCGGGCTCGAACTTGGCGTATCACTTTCCGCCGCTCTTCTCGATGCTCGGCAGCTTCTCGACCCGCAGCACTCAATGGGGCCAAACAATCCGTTTCACCGACGCGCTCTTCGACCCCGAGGTGGCCGCGTTGAGCCTGCATTTTTTGATCGCCTCGCTCGCGGTCGGTGGCGTGGTCATTGCCTGGACCGCGTGCCATAAGCTGCCCTCAGATGACTGCGGCGCGGCACGCTGGCAGCAGCGGGGCGGCTCTCTCGCGCTCGGCGCGACGGGCGTGCAATTACTCAGCGGCGTCTGGTTGCTTGCCGTGCTCGACGCGCCGCTGCGAGACGCCGTGCTGGGAGAAATGCCCGGCGCGACGATCGCGTTTCTGATCTCGCTCGTTGCCGTGTTCGGGCTATTGCACCAACTGGCCAACCTCGCGCTGACGGTCGCCACGCCGCGCGAAATTCATCGGGCGATTGCGTACCTCGCGGCGGTCGTCGTGCTGATGGTCGCCACGCTGCACGAAATGCGCCGCCCCTATTACGAGACGGTCTCGTCCGCGCCGAGTAAGATCACGACCAGCGATCGCGCGCCGTGAGCGCCGATCACGAGCGACTGCTCGATGTCGGCCGTCTTGCTGGGCCCCGAGATAAATAGCCCGTAGCCACTCTCGGCGAATGCGAGCCGCTCATAAGCCTGATGCATGTTGCTGACCACCGCAGCGCGCGGCACGACGAGCACCAGATGCTGCGTGATACAGTAGGCGGCCCGCATCGTGGGCCAGCGCGGACGACACCACACCGCGCCATTTTCGGCGACGGCAAACTCGCCGCTCAGAATGGCCAGATCGAGGTCAGCAAGCTGCTTCGGATCGGCGATCGCCAACGGGTCGACGTTCGCCAGCGGCAATGCGTCTTGATCGCAAACAATTTGCTTGGCTGATCGAAAAACATCGAGCTGCTCGATGGTCGCGGTGAGGTCGGCCGTATCAGGGACAAGCAGCGCTTGACCACCGACCGACGCGAGCGATTGAGCGAACTGCTCGACGCGGTTGGGGTAGACAATCCCCGTGCGTACGGACTCGGGCAGCGGCGCGGGAGCCACGCTACGGCGACGCACTGCGGCGAGGATGTGATTGCGGTCGCTCATTTTTGCTTCCGATACTGTTCGCGGAAGCTTTGCTTGGGGGCCGGCGGCAGATCGCGTTGCCGTCCCCAGGTGTTGAGCGGATTGTATATGGCGAACCTTGGCAGAGAGCGGAGTGCGAAGCGTCCGATGCGGCCCGCGAGGTTGTAGAGCCACGGACGTCCAAGTACCACGCGGGCCAATTTCATCGCCAGACGTTTGCTCGCGGCGAGGTGTCCGCCGCGGGCAATATCGCGCCGCAGCGTGAGGAGCTGTTCGTGCAAATTGATCTTCACCGGGCAGACGTCGCTGCACGACCCGCACAGGCTACAGGCAAAAGGCAGCGCGGCGTAACGACCCGGATCGCCCACTGGATTTAGAATCGAGCCGATCGGGCCGGGGACCGTCGCGCCGTAGCTATGCCCTCCGCTGCGGCGATAAACGGGGCAGGTGTTCATGCACGCGCCGCAACGAATGCAGTGCAACGAGCGACGGTAGTCGTCACTGCCCAATACGTCGCTACGGCCATTGTCGACGAGCACGATATGCAACTCGCCGCCAGGAATGGGTCCGTGAAAGTGTGACGAGTACGTCGTGATCGGCTGTCCGGTGGCGCTACGGGCCAGCAGGCGCAAGAACACGCCCAGATCGACGGCGCGCGGAATGAGTTTCTCGATGCCGACGCAGGCAATGTGCAGCTTGCTCAGCGAGACGCCGAGATCGGCGTTCCCTTCGTTGGTACACACGACCACGCCGCCGGTCTCGGCAAGGGCGAAATTCACGCCGGTGATGCCGGCATCGGCCGTGAGAAACACCTCGCGGAGCTTTTGCCGCGCGGCTTCGGCGAGGTACTTGGGATCGGTCGCCCCGGCCTGGGTGCCGAGCTTGCGATGAAACAGCTCGCCGACCTCTTCTTTCTTGATGTGAATGGCCGGCAGCACGATGTGACTCGGCGGCTCGTCGCGCAGCTGCACGATCCACTCGCCCAGGTCGGTATCGACGACCTCGATGCCGTGTTGTTGCAAGTGCGGGTTGAGATGGCACTCCTCGGTGAGCATCGACTTGCTCTTGGCGACGCGGCGAACATTGTGCTTTTGCAGAATGTCGAGCACGATGCGATTGTGCTCGGCGGCGTCACGTGCCCAGTGCACCACCGCGCCGTGCCGCTGAGCAGCGCGCTCGAACTGCTCCAAATAGTCGGCTAGGTGCGAGATCGTATGCGCCTTGATGGCCGCGGCGCTCTCGCGTAGTTGCTCCCACTCGCTCAGCGATTGAGCAGCCCGATCGCGCTTGACCCGCACGAACCACAGGGCTTGATCGTGCCAATGCGCCCGTTGCTCGTTGCCCACAAACGCGGCGGCGGCCTCGGGATGCTCGACGATCGGCAACGATTGTGAGGCGCTCACAGGGGTACCTCGCGACCGGCTAAAATCTGCGCGAGGTGCATGACATGGATCGGCTTGTTGCCGCGTCGGATCAGACCGTCGAGGTGCATCAAGCAACTCATGTCGTTGGCGGTCAGCACCTGCGTGCGTGCTTGTTCGTGATCGGCAATCCGGTCGAGCCCCATCAGGCACGAGACCGCTTCCTCGTTGACGGCAAATGTGCCGCCGAAGCCGCAACACTCGTCGCTTCGGTTGAGCGCGACGAGTTCGATGCCGTCGAGCTTTTCGAGCAGTTGCCTGGTTTTGCTGAACGAGGGACCGATGCGTTCGCTGCAACTGCCCAGCCGCAGCTCTCGCAACCCGTGACAGCTCTGGTGCAGGCCGACGCGATAGGGGAAGCGTCCCTCGACATGCTCGATCTTAAGTACGTCGACCAGGAACTCGCTCAGCTCGAACGTTTTGCGTTGCAGTTGTGCGTAGGTCGGGTCGCCGTGAAAGTATTCTTCGTAATGGTGCCGGACCATCGACACGCACGAGCCCGAGGGGCAGACCACGTAGTCGTAGGGTTGGAAGGTCTGTACGAAGGCACGGGCCAGCGGCGCGGCGTCGGTCGTGCAGCCGGTGTTGGCCAGCGGCTGACCGCAACAGGTCTGCGCCTCGGGAAACTCGATGGGCACGCCATGCCGCTCGAGCACTTCGACCGTGGCCCAGGCCACGTCGGGATACAACTGGTCGATATAGCAGGGAACAAAAAGTCCGACGCGCATGAACGATCGAGCGGGTTCTGGTGAGGGGGGCGAGCGGTTCGACCCCGGCGGATGACAGTTCTCACCACGTTAACTTGCCCACTGCTCGCTGGGAAGCGGTCGAGATGCGATTGAACGCCTCTTATTTGTGTGCGAGGCGGTTTTATCCATTCGCGTTGATGAAGTTTGAGTAAGTGCCTATTCCTAAAACCGACGGGGACTGTCCCGAATTTGCGGAGTCTGCGAAGCTAATTGGAGCTGTCCCCCTCGCATTTCGGTTTTAGGATAGGCTCTAAATCTGAAGCCCAGTGGCGTTTTCAGATCGAGCGCGATATCGGATTACCGCGCGTATTCCCAAGCTCGCTGATCAAGGATTGAACCGTCACGCGACAACGCTGGTTTGATGGTTATTCGGCTGCAATCGAAATCGACTTGTGGGAGGAGGAAGGGGTGCATTCTAATGATGCCGTTCGAGGACGCTTAAAGTAGAATGTCCCCTTTTCTTCTCCTATATCCCCGACGTACGATTGATCCTTGATGGATCGATCATGGATAAGACTGCTACGATGCAGCAGATACTCGGCTTTCGCGCGTATTCCGGCGGTGCTAACGTTTCCATCATCCGCCCAGTTTCAGAGGGCGGTTCCTTTAGCTTCTTGTTCCGATAGGGTCATCATGACACATTGGCATTTTCACGACCTGCACGGCTTTAAGGATTACGTGACGTTCGTATATCTATGCGCACCGGACCATTTTCCGGAACGCGAAGGCTTCGGTCCCGACGAGCAATGGACCCTTGACCTAGCATTCGAGGGCTTGCGCCACGGGCTATCGTTGACGGCCACGGAGAAGGGCGAACTGCCGGTAGTGGCGACGTGCCGGTCGATGGTCGAGGAGGCGTACACGCATTATGGCGAAGGGCGCATGCGCGAAGGGTTCTTCAAGCTCGAAGAGATGGAAAAACTGCTCAAGACGTTGCCGTCTCGGTAGCTAGTGTAGTGATTCTAAAATAACGGCAATTATTTTCTGGGGCTTGAGCGTCGTATTGGGTATCAGGAGGATATATCCATGCGAGTTGCTGTCCCGGGGGAAGAAAAGGGGACATTCTACTTATCGGTTGTCTTGGGTCGTCCGCGCGGCCGGAGCGTCGATTCGAGGCCCAGGCGTTGGGCGATTCGTGCGCTCCAACGTTCGTCTCCGAACGGCGCTCCGCGCACCAGGCTGCGACGCAACGCGGCCAATTCCGCCTCGGTCTGAATCGCATTGACCATCGCCAGCCAGTTTCGCGGACAGGCCACCGGCCAATCGGCAAGCAGCTCGGGACGACGGCCATTCGGCCGCCACGCTAAACTTGACCAAGCCCAGGCCTCGGCTCGTCGCACGAGCATGGCGCGCAGCGGATTTCGTTCTACGTACCGCAGCACGGTCAGCAAATGCTCGTCGTGTTCGATCGGGAAGGCCTTGAAACGTCCCTGCCAGACGTGGCCGCTGCCGTGGTAATGGCGATGATAACGTCGCACGTGTGACGTCAGCAGCCATTGCATCCAGCGGCTCAAGTCGCCATCGCCGCGTGGCCAGAGCACCAGATGAAAATGATTGGGCATCAACACATAGCCCAAGATCCGCATGGGCAGTCGCTCGTTGGCCTCGGCCAACAGCCGAAGAAAAGCCGCGTAGTCGTCGTCTTTGTGAAACACCTCCGCCCCGCCATTGCCCCGATTGAGCACATGGTAACAAACCCCGCCAGCGGATGCGCGAGCCGTTCTAGGCATATCACTAAACTAACAAACACGTCCCCCGGTTGTCAATAAAAGTAGAATGTCCCCTTTATACTGCCCCCTTTATTCTGCCGGTTTTATCCATTCGTACCGATGAAAGTTCGACTAACTCTGGAGCCCAGTGGCGTTTTCAGATCGAACGAGATTCTGGAAGACCTCGCCTATGGCCGACTCGATCGCCCTTGGGTTCTTTCATCATAACTTCTGCCGCATCCATCAAACGCTCCGTATGACACCGGCTATGAAGGCCGGGATTGTAAGCGACCCTATGAGCATGGATGATGTTGTTGAAATGCTGCCCTTACCCCAGGCGAAAAAACGCGGACCGTATAAGCCGCGAAAGTCAAAGTCGTGATTCAAATTGGCCCACTACCCCACGTTAGCGATGCTGGGTGAAGCCCTCGACCGCTCCTGTACCAAACTGCCCGCAGGAAATGACTGATGATCAAATTACCCCAACACACGCTTCTTGTGGCCGCCGTCTGGATTCTGAATTGCCTTGGCCAAACCCAAGGCCAAAGCATCCCGCGTGCCCCTGAGGTGACGGCCATCGACATCCTGCTCACCCCAGATGAAGCAATGGTCGACGTTGCTCGGGTGGTCAACGCCCGACTCCGTGCCGACTACCCACAGGGATTCGCACTTGACGCTGACCACGCACCCCATGTGACACTCATCCAGCGATTCGTCCGGACTGACGACCTGGACAAGATATACGCGGCCGTCGCGAAGGTGTTGAAAGACGAGAACCCGATGAGGTCGCAATTGAAGGCAACAGGGTACTACGACATTCCTGTCGAGAAGATGGGAGTCGCGGGAATTGTGATCGAACCGACCAAGGACCTACTTCGATTTCAGCAGAAACTGATCGATGTCGTCGCTCCCTACACCGTCGTCCGAGGTACCGAAGCGGCGTTTGTGCCCAAGCCAGAAGGAGGAACGCTCGCACCGGGCCTCGTTGACTATGTTGCCGCCTTTGTTCCGAAATCCATTGGCAGGAACTACAACCCGCACGTGACCGTTGGCATCGGCACCCGCGAGTACCTTGATAAACTCAAGGCCGAGCCATTTAAGTCATTCGTATTCAAGGCACGTGCTGTCGCGGTTTACCAACTCGGCGACTTCGGAACGGCGCAGAGGTTGTTGTGGACCTCGATGACGGCCGATCCGCTGCCATCCTGGAACGAAGGACCTGCCAAGCAGTCGATCGTCGACTTCGTCGCGAAGGTGACGCAAGTAGACGGCAAAGACTTCGTACCGGTTGCAGAGCGTATCGCCACATTCGACAACGACGGCACCCTTTGGTGCGAACAGCCGTATCCGGTCCAACTGTATTTCGCCCTCGACCGTGTCAAGACACTCGCCTCGAAGCACCCCGACTGGAACGAGAAGCAACCATTCAAAGCCGCACTCGAAGGTGACATGAAAACGGTATTCGCCGGAGGCGAGAAGGCGCTTATGGAGTTGATTATGGCCACCCATACAGGCATGGCCACGAATGAATTCGAAGCCATCGTTAAGGAATGGATCGGCGCCGCCAAGCACCCGCGATTCAAGCGATTGTACACGGAACTAGTCTACCAACCCATGCTCGAAGTGCTTGCATACCTTCGGGCCAACGGCTTCAAAACTTATGTTGTCTCTGGCGGCGGAATCGAGTTCATGCGGCCGTGGATGGAGGACGTATATGGAATCCCTCCCGAGCACGTGATTGGTAGCAGCATCAGGGTGAAGTACGAAGTTCGCGATGGCAAGTCGGTGTTGGTGCGGTTGCCCGAACTGGACTTCAATGACGACAAGTCCGGTAAGCCGGTGGGGATCCATAAGTTCATCGGCCGTCGGCCGATCATGGCATTTGGCAATTCGGATGGCGATTTCGAGATGCTTGAATGGACGACCTCGGGGGCAGGCCAACGGTTCGGACTGTTCGTCCACCACACCGACGCTGACCGAGAGTATGCATACGATCGAAAAGCCAGCCTTGGTCGGCTCGACAGGGGCCTCGACGAAGCCTCGCAGCGATACTGGACCGTCGTCGATATGCGTCGCGATTGGAAGACCGTATTCCCGAACAGCGGGCGGTAACGAGAGGGCATGTTATGGGTCAGTTGAAAATGACGTCCACATCACCCCCTCGCGTCGTCGCGATTAGCGGCGTCGTCTTCTCAGCACTTTTCATCGCGAGTTTGATACTCGTTCGAATTGCAGTCCCCGCCAATCCCACGGAACCCGGCGTCTGGCTTACCGACGACACGTTGCGAAGCTGGGTTCGCCTCGCGCTCAAGTTCGTTCCATTCACAGGGATCGCGTTTCTGTGGTTCATGGCGGTGTTGCGCAACCGTATCGGCCTGCTTGAAGATCGATTCTTTGCCACGGTTTTTCTTGGTAGTGGGCTACTGTTCGTCGCGATGCTATTCGCTGCTGCTGCCGTCACTCAAGGATTGTTGGATACTTTTGCCACCTTGAATAAGGACTCGCTCCCCAGCGAAACCTATACTGTCGGGCGATCAATGACGTATGCTCTGATGAACACCTATGCCATGAAGATGGCAGCCGTGTTCATGTTTGTGACATCTTCGATCGGGCTCCGAACGGCGATTTTCTCACGCTTGGTATCGCTTGTCGGTTTCGCTGGCGGCTTGATGCTGTTGTTGGTCATCACCGACTTCGCCTGGATTGCATTGGTCTTTCCAGCATGGGTGCTCGTGGTCAGCACGTACATTCTGGTCATGGACTTTCGGCGGGACGGCAACTAAACGGAGCAGAATGCCCCCCCTTTACTCTGGGCGACGCCATGCTCGGATTCGACCGAACATATTCGTTCGGGGGCATACGGCCCGCCACGGCAATTTTCCCCGTTTCAGGGTTGAGCGGCGGGCGAAAACATTCGATAATTTGGATGTACCGACTCGGGCCAGAATCCTGCCTTGTTTCTCCCTCCTTGGCGAACCGCGACTTATGACGTTCGATTGGAATCCAGCCTCGACCCGACGACGTTGGCTGCGCGGGGGTGGCGCGGCTGCGGCTGCGACTCTGGTGCCGCAACTGTTGCAGGCCCGCGAGACAGCGGGTTCGTCGCCCCGAAGCAAGTCGGCGCCGGCTCGTGCGGCGATCGTGATTTACTTGCAAGGGGGGCTGTCGCACTACGAGAGTTTCGACCCCAAGCCGCTCGCGCCGTCGGCTTGGCGTGGCGAGTTCACGCCGATCGCCACGCGCCTGCCGGGAGTCCACTTCTGCGAACACATGCCCCGGCTGGCTCAACGAGCCGACAAGTTCAATGTGCTGCGCAGCGTGTATGTCGATTCGCCCAGCCATCCGGTCGCGATCCATATGACACTCACCGGTTGGGATCTGGTCGGTGCGAGTGTCGAAGGGAAGAACCGCAACACGACGCATCCGTCGATCGGCGCGTGGGTATCGCGGTTGCGGCCCAATAACCCGGCGGGCTTGCCCCCGTACGTGGCGATTCCGCACGACGCTCAACTGGGCATTCGGGTTCGTTACGGCACGTCAGGGTTGCTCGGCGCCGCGCATGAGGCGGTGTGCTCGGGTTTACCGCCGGCCTCGGCCTCGGAGCCGTACGCGCCGCCGCGCGACTTGCGTTTGCAGGGGGGCATGGGTGGCGCGCGGATCGAGCAACGCATGGAGCTGCTCGACGCCCTTACCCGGCGTCCGCACTGGGCGCAGGGCATTGCCTCGCTCGATGCCTATCATCAGCAAGCTTACGAGATGCTCAAGCTCGACGCGGTCGGAGCCGCCTTCGATTTGTCACGCGAGCCGCTGCGACAGCGCGAACGGTACGGCGATCATCTCTTCGGTCAGCAAACGATTCTGGCGCGGCGGATGGCTCAAACGGGCGTACCGTTCACGCTCGTCAACTACACACTCACGCAGCATCATGGCCAGGACTGGGACACGCACGTCAATAACTTTGGCCTGATGCGCGACACGCTGTTGCCGCCGATGGACTTGGCCGTGAGCACGCTGCTTGACGACCTGGAGGAGCGCGGCCTGCTCGACACGACGCTGGTCGCCGTGTTCGGCGAATTTGGTCGTACGCCGCAGATCAACGCGCAGGGGGGCCGCGACCACTGGGCGAAAGTCTGCTCGGTCATGCTCGCCGGCGGCGGCTTGAAACGAGGTCAGGTCGTGGGAAGCAGCACCAAGGCGGGGGATATCCCCCTCGACCGACCGATTCACTTCAACGACGTGTTGGCGACCATCTATCAGCAGTTGGGCGTGAAGACCGACGAGGTGTTCTACGACCAGCTCCAGCGACCTATTGCGGTCTTGGCACAGGGGCAACCCATTCGCGAACTGCTCGCGTAGCTCCGCACGATTGTCGATTCGCGCGACAGCCGTGGCCATTCGTGCGACACCCCGTGGCTGCGACGTTCGCCCACGTAGTATAATGATTCCGCTGGGGTACAACTCCCAAGGATCGGGGCGCGCGATTTGCTCTGCTCAGCTTGCTGTAAGGGTTCAATTTTTCCTGAGAGGTCGATCATCATGCGTGACTCATTGAATCGCCGACAGTTGCTTGGCTCGGCCGTGGCGCTCGGCTTCGCTACACAAATCCGCGGAACGTGGGGCGCGGCGCCGTCGAGCGTCGAGCGCGAGCAGGCGGTGATCCGAGCTATCGAATACTTGCGGACCAAAGGTCAGGCCGACGACGGTTCGTACACCAAGGCCACGGGCCCCGCCGTGACGGCGCTCGTGACGGCAGCCATTCTGCGGCATGGTCGTTCAGCTCAAGAGCCGTTCGTCGCCAAGAGCCTCAAGTATCTCGAGGGTTTTGTGCGCGAGGATGGCGGTATCTATCAGGTGGACTCGGGGCACCGCAACTACGAGACCTGTTTGGCGGTGCTGGCCTTCAGCGAGGCCAACAAGGAGGGCCGCTACACGCCGCTGCTCAAGAAGGCCGAGACGTTCGTCAAATCGTTGCAATGGGACGAAGACGAAGGGCACGAGCGGACGAGCCCCAACTTTGGTGGCGCCGGCTACGGCAAGAGCAAGCGGCCCGACCTATCGAACACCGCCTTCATGCTCGACGCGCTCAAGTCGTTGGGCAATGGCCCGGACGACCCGGCGATTCAGAAGGCGCTGCTGTTCGTGTCGCGCTGCCAGAATTTAGAGAGCGAGCATAACACGACTCCGTTTCCGGCCAAAAACCCGGACGGAGGTTTTTACTACACGCCTGCGGCCGGTGGCAACAGCCAGGCGGGCCAGACCGACAACGGCGGCTTGCGGTCGTACGCCTCGATGACCTACGCCGGACTCAAGAGCATGATCTATGCCGGTGTGAGCCCGAACGATCCGCGCGTCAAGGCAGCGCTTCAATGGCTCAAGAAGAACTATTCGTTGGAGAGCAACCCGGGCATGGGGGACTCAGGCCTGTATTACTATTACAACACGTTCGCCAAGGCGCTCGACGCCATGGGGCAAGAGACGTTTGTCGATGCCGCGGGGGTGACGCATCGTTGGCGCGATGAGTTGGCTGCCGAGCTTGTGAAGCGGCAACGGCCCGACGGTTCGTGGGCCAATGAGAACGCCCGCTGGATGGAAGGGGACGCGAATTTGGTGACCGGTTACGCGCTCTTGGCGCTGGCGTATTGCGTCAAGCCGAGCAAGTCTTCATGACGACCGCGCGGTTCATGAACACTAGGTCGACCAGCGGAAGGAGCGGTATTTCCCGGCTTCGCGTTGCTGGTGTAGGCCCATTCGCGACGCCTACTTCAATAGGTACGAAAAAAGCCCGTCGTCGGTGGTGTTCCGACGACGGGCTGCAACATACGCTAACTTTGCGTTGGCTTCGTGCTACTGAACTTAGAAGTAGTAGACGAGATCCAAGGCATTGATGACCTGGGTCCGGCTGGGATTCGATCCGTTGAGGAACGGATGGGTGGCCGGGCGACCGTTGGCATCGACCGCATTGGGTCCGATCGGGCCGCTGTACCAATCCCAGACGATCGACGATCGAATGAGAACATTCGGGTGCGGCTTGTAGTTCACACCGCCAGCGAGGCGGTAGAACGTACCGTCGTATCCACTGCGCGCCACGTCGAGACCGCGTGTCATCGTCGGTCCGCCGTTGTTGTTGTTGGGAATGTTCGGCAAGAAGCCACCGACACGGAAACCGCCATCATCGCGGAACCATTCGGCGTTCAGGCCGTACGACCAGCAGTTGTTGACCTTGTAGTACCAGTACTGGTTCATGCCGAACCAGTTGGCGGTCCGGGTGCCGGTGCCGAAGGCGTTCTGCTGCGTGCCAAAGTCGCTTTGGAACACGTAGTTCAAACGCTCGGTAATCGGCCGGCTATAGACCATCGATTGCAGGTACCGGGGCGTAAACGGCGAGACGTTGATGCCGTAGCGGACAGCCGCGTTGGGATCAGCGCCGCCGCCCAAGCTCGGTTCATGGCTATACATACCGAACACCGCCAGTGAGTCGCCGCACTTGAGCAGGTTGTTGCGGGTGATAATCCAGAACGGCGAGGTCGTCTTGTTCCACGTGTGGTCGAAGTTATCCCAACCATACGAGAAACCACCACCGACGTTCACATCGTCGGTCATCTGGTACTGGGCCATCATGCCGGTCTGGGTGAACACTTCGCCATATTGATAAGTGTAAGGAATATGGCTGAAGAAGTTATTCCCTTGACCAACCGTATAGTAACCGACGGGCGACACAAAGCGGCCGACGGTCACCTTGAGGTCGTTGTACCCGACCTGAGCGTTCATGTTAGGGAACGCCAAGCCGTAGAACGGCGAGCTCTTGTTGATGCGGTCTTCAAAACCGGCCGCGGTGATGAACCGTGCGTTGGTGCCGTAGACGGTCGTGGCTTGGTAGCCCCAGTCCCAGCCGTCGCCGCCGGTGTTGACATCTTTGTGCGCGTTCAACCACAGTTCATTGAGGTTGCCTTCGTTGGCCCGATCCATCCAGTTGTACGGACCGTTGAACTTGTCAGCCGGGCGGTACGGGTTCCACACGTAGCCGGCGTTGATATAGCCGTCGAACTTGTGGGGGTTACATTTGCGATGGAAGAACCGCGTCATCGGCAGTTCATCGCCACAGCATTGAAACCACTTCTGACAGAACGGCATGCAGACTTCATCCGGTGCCTCGACCTCGGGGCAGCACAAGCAACGGCCAAAGAGGCCTTTGTGCGACTTGTAGCCGGGACCGGCTTCTTCAGCCATGACAGCCGCGCCCGCATCGCTGGGGGACGGTGGCTCGGCCTGATCGTAGCTGTTGACGTAGGACGAGTAGCGCATGCCAGGCTCGTTCAAGCCCGCTTCGCTATTCAGGCTTTGTTGCACGCGTTGTTGGGCATACGCGGAGTTACCCGCCATCAGCCCGGCAACTGCCGCAGCAATTGCCAGCTTCGTGAGTTTCATTGTCCGATCTCCATATCGTGGGACAATCACAATAAAAAAACGGTATAGCCTTGTGTCCGCCAACACGTTAGGCACGTCGCTCGTGCGATACACGCTTGTCGAGAACCAACGGCCCCGCAAACACGGCTCGTCGGCTATTAACGGCTATCGGTACCCCGGCTCGATGCGATTGATACGCAACGCACACAAATGCAAGATGCACCACCCCCGACGGGGAGTGAGCTGTTAAGATTTGCGGGTCACGAAAACTCGATGACTGCCCAGCAGGCACACTTGATGAGTTTTTCAAGCCCGCGATGAAAAATAATCGCTGCTAGCACAGGTGCCCAGCTAGGCTGCGTCGGCAAACATGGCATCGACGAACTCGTCGGCATTGAAGAGCGAGAGGTCGTCAGCCCCTTCGCCCACGCCAAGGTATTTCACGGGCAGTCCAACCGACTGCCGAATGGCGACCACAACGCCCCCTTTGGCCGTGCCATCGACCTTGGCCAGCACGATCCCCGTGCATTGCACGGCCTCGGTAAAGTGCTTGGCTTGGCTCACGCCATTTTGGCCGGTCGTTGCGTCCAGCACGAGCAGTGTTTCATGCGGCGCATCGGCAACGAGTTTGCTAATCACTCGACGAATCTTGGTCAGTTCCAGCATCAGGTTCTGCTGGGTTTGCAGCCGACCGGCGGTATCGACGATGCACACATCGGCGCCGACCTCGAGGGCCCGCGCCACGGCGCGATGGGCGACGCTGGCGGGGTCGCTGCCCGAGGGGCCCGTGACGATCTCGGCCCCTAATCGCTGCGCCCAAACGGTGAGCTGTTCGACCGCGGCGGCGCGAAAGGTGTCGGCCGCGCCGAGGATCACCCGTTTCTTCTGCTCCACGAGCAAGCGCGTGAGTTTGGCGATCGAGGTGGTTTTCCCTGCCCCGTTGACGCCGCACACCATAATGATCGTGGGCCCTTGCGCTGCAAACTGGATCGGCGTTTCGCTCTGCGCCATCACGGCCCGCAGCTTGGTCTTCACCCGCTCGATAAGGTCGCGCATCTCGAGCACGCGACCTCGCTCGTTGGTCCGCAATTCCTCGACGATCGCCTGGGCGGTTACGACCCCGATGTCGGTTTTAACCAACACGGCGTTCAATTCCTCGAGGAATGCGTCATCGATCAGGCGACCTTGCGACTTGAACAAGTCGCGCACGTCGGTTTGCAGCAACCGAGCGGTTTTTTGCAAGCCGGCCTTTAGTTTCTGAAAGAACCCCATAAGCGGTTGTTCACTTCGTTAGTTCAGATGAGGGATGCATTCGGCTCGACGACTCGCGAGCGTTCGTCGGAAAAAATGAGCCGCGGTCTGGCTACTTGACGCTCGACGCACGGTCTCCCGTCTGGCCGCGAATGGTCAACAGTCGGTCGAGGATGCCGTTGACGAACTGCGCCGACTGCCCCGCGCCATAACGCTTGGCCAACTCGACCCCTTCGTTGATCGCCACCGGACCGGGCGTGTCGGTGAACATGATCTCGAACGCGCCGATCCGCAGCACGTTCCGGTCGGTCGTGGCCATGCGCTCCAGTCCCCAATGCTCGGCCGTCTGGCGCAGCAGCGTGTCGAGCTCGTCGCGATTGCGCCGCACACCGGCCACGAGCGATCGCGCAAACTCGATCAATTCCGGAAACCGCAGCCGATCCTGCAAAAAACGGTCCGCTTCACCCGGATCATGCCCAGCGTTCAGATCGTCCTGAAACAGGACCTGCAATGCAATCTCACGGGCTCGACTTCGACGCGACATAGATCAACAGTTTGGCTAAGGCGGTGTATCAAGGCAAGAAAGACAAGAAGCCAGCGTACTCAATCCGGCAGTCGCTTCGCAACCCACCGAGTCCGTGCTGTCACAAAATGAATTTTTCCCCCAAGCCTGCATTAGAGTCGCCAGCTTGGTGCTAAAGGGGCAATTTGGCCATCAGGTCGGCCATTCGCAGTGCGGTCTCGGCCGCCTCGCAACCTTTATTCCCGACGTTGCCGCCAGAACGATGGATGGCCTGTTCGAGCGTCTCGCACGTCAGCACACCGAACAAGACCGGTACACCGCTGCGCGTGGCCAGCGCGGCCAGCTCATGGCTCACCGCGCGATTGATATACTGGTCGTGGGTCGTCTCGCCACGAATCACACAACCCAAACAGATCACTCCGGCATAGCGACGACTGTCGGCCAGTCGCGTGGCGACGAGCGGGATCTCCCAGGCGCCACTCACCCAGGCCACGTCGATCGCCCCCTCGGCGACACCGTTCTGCTGTAGCGTTTGCAACGCCCCCTCGAGCAGCTTGCCGGTGATCGATTCATTGTAACGCGACACGACAATCGCAAAGCGACCATCCGTGGCAACGAGTTGTCCTTCATAGGTCGGCATGGTGAGAGCAGGGATGAGGGATGAAGGATGAGGGATGAGCAAAGAGCGCTGTCGCGTGAGCGTTCTTACCTCACCCCTCATCCCTCATCCCTCATCCCTCTTGTTTTCCTCCTATCCTTTCATACTCATCAAAAACTCAGCGTTGTTCTTCGTCTTTTGCAACCGGTTCACGAGCAGTTCCATCGCATCAGGCGGGTTCATGTCGTGCAACACGCGGCGCAGAATACAGATCCGGCGATGCTCGTCCTGGTCCAGCAACATCTCCTCGCGGCGTGTGCCGCTGCGGTTGATGTCGATCGCCGGCCAAATCCGCTTGTCGACTAGGTGCCGGTCGAGCACGATCTCCAAGTTGCCCGTCCCTTTGAATTCCTCGAAGATCACGTCGTCCATCTTGCTGCCGGTGTCGATGAGCGCCGTGGCCAAAATAGTCAGCGAGCCCCCCTCCTCGACCTTACGGGCGGAGCCAAAGAACCGCTTCGGTCGCTGCAGCGCGTTCGAGTCGACGCCGCCGGACAAGATCTTGCCCGAGTGCGGCACTTCCGAGTTCCAGGCCCGCGCCAGCCGCGTGATCGAATCCAGAAAGATGACCACGTCGTGGCCATATTCGACCATCCGCTTGGCTTTCTCGATCACCATCTCCGACACCTGAATGTGTCGCGACGTGTTCTCGTCGAACGTCGAGCTAATCACCTCGCAGTTCGAGCCCTTGACCTGACGTTCCATGTCGGTCACCTCTTCCGGGCGTTCGTCGATCAGGAGCATGATCACGTACACCTCGGGATGGTTCGTCAACACGGCCTTGGCCATGCGTTGCAGCAAGATCGTCTTGCCGGCCCGCGGCGGGCTCACGATCAACCCACGCTGTCCGAACCCGATGGGCACGATCAGATCGACCACGCGCATGCTGGTCTCGTCGCCGGTCGTTTCGAGCCGCACACGCTTGTCGGGATGGAGCGGTGTGAGGTCGTCGAAAAAGACCTTTTCGGAGTACAGGCTCGGATCCTGATAGTTGATCGCCTCGACGCGCAGCAGCGCGAAGTAACGTTCGTTCTCCTTCGGAGGGCGAATCTGGCCCGCCACGACCGTACCGGTCCGCAACCCAAACCGGCGAATCTGACTCGGCGACACATAAATGTCGTCTGGGCATGAGAGATAATGATAATCGGGACTACGCAGGAACCCGAACCCGTCGGGCAAGACCTCGAGGGTCCCTTCGCCGAACATCAGACCATTGAGCTTCACGCGCTCTTTGAGGATCTTGAAGATCAGGTCCTGCTTCTTGATCCCCGTGTATTCGGTCAAGTTCGAGTTGCGAGCCTGCTCGATCAACTGCGGCATCGTCATCCGCTGCAACTCGGCGATGTGAATATCGCCTTGCTTGATCTGCTCGTAACGCTGATGCGTCTCGTCGTTGAGATGCGCGTCGACCTCTTCGGCTATTTCTTCGGCCAACGACAGCGGTTCATTCTCGTCGTCCAACACGGGGTCATCGCCGCGGGGCGCGGGTGCTCGCTTCGACGACCCTGAGCGGCCGCTCTTGATATCAGACATGGTGGGGTAGCCCTCCGAACGGAAGGAGTTGGCGCACGGGATCACGCCAACGGCTCGAACAAGATTGGATGTGATGAAACGATCTGGGGATGGGACTGAGGTCGGCTGCTGGGCACTCGTCAGGCGAGATGCTTGCGGACGGCTTTGGCTCAAGTGCTCCGCTGACCTCTGGTACTCTAGTAGAACCGACTGACAACGGTTTGACAACTGATTTATTACGACGTCGTGCCCTGAAAAGATCGCATGAAGTCCCAGAATTACCGCGACTACGGCAATTTGTCTCTCGCTGCTCCGATCGGAAAGAGCCGATGGACACTTGGGCTTACCGCTCGTTCCTGCTTCAGAGAACGAGCCCCCTGGGTGGCCTCGAAAACTCGCTGTCGGGGACGCTGATCGCGACAAGAGACGCACACTTGGCTAGGCTCGGGGTCCCCTCCGGTTGACTGCGTCATGCGGACAGCAAGTGGTTCGGGCCACCCTCGATCGAACGTTGCACTCACCCAAGCCTCACACTCAAATCGCTTGCCAAGTGGCCACCGATCAGGTAGTCGTGATGTTGATCTCAAGCGGTTGTCACTCGCA
This sequence comes from uncultured Planctomycetaceae bacterium, assembly GCA_964387325.1. GTDB lineage: Bacteria > Planctomycetota > Planctomycetia > Pirellulales > PNKZ01 > CAZZBK01. The sequence continues at coordinate 2,237 of CAYLYE010000081.1, read as the reverse complement.
AATCGCTTGGGGGGTTGCGATCCGCCTCATCTCCTCTCGCTGGCTCCTCGCGCGCTCATGCTATCACTCGTCGAACTTGTACAGCTCTTACAGCGCCAATCATTGGTGTCGACCGGCCGAATGAACAAGCTGCGCCGCCTGGCCGATGCCTCGCTGCAAGAGTTCACCCCGCGCGTCGCCTTACTGTGGCTCATCGAACAAGGGGAGCTCAAGCCACAGCAGATTCAAGAACTGATCGGACCACTTGATCCGGACCTCGTGGCGCAGGTGCTCAAAAAGTCCGAGGTTGATACGACTCCGTTGCGTCTCGATGAGCTAGCGACCCCACCCGAGCCACCAGCGCCCATGAAGTCGGCCCTGTCAGCGAAGCCGCCGACCTCCACGCCCGCGCCGCTCGACGAAGGCCTGTCGCTCGTCGATTTACCGGACAAGACTCCTGCTCCGCAGTCAAAAGGTGTGCCGCGCTCAGTTCCACTCGCCAAGCCAGCGACGCCTCCGCCTGTGCCGGTCCCCACCGCGCCAAGTAATATCATCGACGAGTTGTTTGCCGATCCGCAACTCTCGGCCCGCGCTATGGCTCCCGCCGCCTCAATGCTCGACAGCCCAGATAAGCGCCGCGCCGCGTCCACTTGGGACTCGCCGCTGATGCTCATCGGCGGCGGCGCACTGTTGCTGCTGGCAATCGTCTCGGGCGTACTCGTCTGGTCGATGAATCGCGAGAGCGGCGAAGAGATTCTCGCCCAAGCCGATCAAAACTACCGCCAAGGCTCCTACGCCCAGGCCATCCATCAGTACGAATATTTCCTCGGCAAGTTCTCCCAGCACGCCCGAGTCAGCTACGCTCGGGTCCAGCGCGGCACGGCACAATTGCGCCGCGCGGTCGAGAGCGGCGGCGACGGCTCCGCCGCGCTGAGCACTGCTCGCACCGTGCTCGGCGAGATTACGGGAGAGCCGAGCTTTGCCGATGGCCGACCCGAGTTGGCTGCCATGCTGCCGCAGATCGCCGAGTCGCTCGCTCGCGCCGCCGTCGCGAATCCAACCTCGGAAACGATCACCCAAGCCCAAGATGCGTTGACCCTGGCGCTCAAACCTCAGTTAGTCCCCGAAGCTCTGCGGCCGACCGTCAAGCTGCAAGAGACCGAAGCGACGATCCAACTCGCCCGACGGCGTAGCGAACAGCACGCCACGCTTCAGACGACGATCGGAGAAATTCGCGGCTTGATCGCCTCGGGCAAGGGGACCGAGGGGTACGCGCTGCGCACGCGCTTGCTGCAAGCGTATCCCGAACTGCGTGCTAGCGCCGAACTACGCGAGGCGGTCAGCGAGATTAGCGTCGCCCTCCGCGACTCGATTCAGTTCAAGCCCGAGGAGATTGCCTCTGCGTCGCCGATCGCTTTGCCCGTGCCGATCCACTCGACGGTTCTGGTCGCGCCGCTGACCGCGAGCGCCTCGCCGCAGAGCGTCACTCCCGCGCTCGTGCATGCCGATGGCGCTGTCTACGGTGTCGATGTCGGCAATGGTCGCGTGCTCTGGCGTCGCTACGTCGGCTTGCAAGGCATGATCGCCTCGCCTCGGGTCGACACCTCAACAGGCCAAGCCGGAGTTGTGTTCGACGGTGTGAAACAACAATTGCTGCACGTCGACCCACTGACCGGAACCGTCAACGCGCAACTCGCCATTCCCACGGGGCTCGACGCTCCCGCGCTGTCAACGCGCTCGACGCTCTGGTGCCCCGCGCGCGACGGCCGCCTGTGGGCCGTCGATCCCGTGACGCTCAAAGCCACGGGCGCGATTGTCTTTCCGCAACGGCTTGGCATCGCGGCGGCCGTCGATCAGCGCGAGCAACTCCTCGTGCAGTTGGGCGAGCACTCGAACCTCTACGTCGTCTCGCTCGCTGAGCGGCGCTGCCTCGAAGCCTACTATCTCGGACACGAGAGCGCGCAGGCTGTTGTGCCACCGCTGGTCGTGGCCCAAAAAATTCTCGTCGTGCTGCGGCAACCCAATGGCGCGAGCAAGCTCGTCGTGCTCGTGACCGATGAGCGGGGGACGAACGTCAAACAGGCCCAGGAAATTCTCCTCTCGGGCCGTATCTCTACGCCGCTCGCCTTGCAGGGACGCAATGTGTTCGCCGTCACCGACTCCGGCGGAATCTTCATGTTCGAGATCACGAACAACACAACCGGCGATGTGATCAAGAAACTCGCCGAGTTGCCGGAGCACGAGTCACTGCCGGCGAA
>CAYLYE010000080.1:0-24919 GCA_964387325.1 uncultured Planctomycetaceae bacterium | reverse complement strand
CCATCTGCAACACGCCGCTGCGTAGCTCGTCGCCGCGCTTCATGCTATTGAGCACGCGGTCGCGCACGTCGATCGCATCTTCAACCGCGGGCCAGAATTGCTTGTAGACTTTCTCGACCTCAGCCTTGCGTTGCGGGCTGCGAATGTCGAGCGTTTCCAAACGAAACTTGGCGGCCTCCTCAGCCACGCTGCGATGTTCACGACCGTGGACCAACGGTGCCGCGTCATCGGCTTCGAGCTTGCGGCCGCCGAGCACCTTCTCGATCTCTTCGACCAGCCCGCCAAACGCCACGGCAATCTTGGCGTTGCCTTCCGTCTCGGCATCCTTCAGCGCCTTCTCGAACAACCGACGCTCTTCGTCATTCAGACTGAGCCGACGCGAAAACTTCTGCGTGTTGATGACAATCCCTTCGATGCCCGAGGGGACTTCAAGCGAGTCATTCTTCACGTCTTCGCCCGCGCGGCCGAAAATGGCGTGCAGCAGCTTTTCTTCCGGCGTCAACTCGGTCTTGCTCTTGGGCGAGACTTTGCCGACGAGAATATCGCCCGGGCGAACGAACGTACCGATCCGCACGATGCCGCTTTCGTCGAGATTGCGGAGTGCTTTCTCGCTGACATTGGGAATATCGCGGGTGAACTCTTCGCGCCCCAGCTTGGTCTCGCGAATTTCAATGTCGAACTCTTCAATGTGGATCGACGTGTAGACGTCTTGCTTCACCAACTCTTCGCTGATAATGATCGCGTCTTCGAAGTTGAACCCGTCCCAGGACATGAAGCCGACGAGCACGTTGCGGCCGAGTGCTAGTTCGCCAAGATGCGTGGCGGCACCGTCAGCAAGCACCTGACCGCGTTCGACTTTTTGGCCCAACTCGATAATCGGTCGATGATTTTGGCAGGTGCGTTCGTTCAGACCGACGTACTTTCGCAGATGATAAACATCGTCGCCGACCTCGATCCGCGAGGCGTCGACATAAGTCACTTTGCCCGCGCGACGCGCCTTGACGATCATGCCCGAGTTACGGGCCACGTCGCGCTCCATGCCCGTGCCAACAATCGCCGGCTCGGCGATCAGCAAGGGCACCGCTTGGCGTTGCATGTTCGAACCCATCAGCGCGCGGTTGGCGTCGTCGTGTTCGAGGAACGGGATCAAACCGGCCGACACTCCGACCATTTGGCAAGGTGCCACGTCCATGTATTCGATCTTGTCGAACGGTACCAACTCAAAGTCGGCACGGTAACGAGCCAGGATCAACTCCGGTTGCGATTCGCTGCCGGTGAGCTTGCCACCGACAATGCGCGTATCGGCCGGGGCCAAATAGGCTTCACTCTCTTGATCGGCCCGCAACCACACGACTTCTTCCGACAGCTTGCCTTTGCTGACCTTGCGGTAGGGGGTGACCAAGAAACCGTACTCGTCCACCTCGGCATAAATTGCGAGGCTGGAAATCAGACCGATGTTCGTACCTTCGGGTGTTTCGATCGGGCAAATACGACCGTAGTGCGAAATATGCACGTCGCGGACTTCAAAGCCCGCCCGCTTACGGTTCAATCCGCCAGGGCCCAAGGCCGACAGGCGACGCTCGTGCGTGAGCATCGAGAGCGGATTGGTTTGGTCGACGACCTGCGATAACTCGCCTCGGCCGAAGAAGTACTCGATTGCGGCCGACACGCTCTTGGGGTTAATCAAGCTGCGCGGCGTCATGTCCTCCAGGTCCTTGAGGCTCATCCGCTCCTGGACCGTACGACGGAGCTTCAAGAAGCCCTTGCGCAATTCGTCGGCAGCCAACTCATCGATGGTCCGCAGACGGCGATTTCCCAAGTGATCGATGTCGTCGATCTCAGCCTTCGGGTCGCCGGCACGGAGCATGAGCAGGTAGTTGATCGCGGCGATCAGATCGTCGGGCCGTAGGGTCTGCTCGTTTTCGGAGATTTCCAAACCGAGCTTGCGGTTGATGCGGAATCGACCGACCCGACCGAGACGGTAGCGGTTGGTATCGAAGAACTTTTCGTGGAACAGCGCCTTGGCCTTCTCCAGCTGCGGCGGGTTGCCGGGACGAAGCCGTTGATAGATCTTGAGCAGCGCTTCTTCGTGGCTCGCCGTGTTGTCTTCCTGGAGGGTGTTGAAGATCAGCGGGTCTTTGGCGTCGGCCATAACCTCGACGCTCTTGAGCCCCGAGGTGCAGATCAATTCGGCGGCATTCTTGGTGATCTTGTGACCGCTCTCGACGATGACTTCGCCGCGGCGTTCACTGCTGCCGGGGTAAACAATGTCGTCGACGGCAATTTTGCCTTCGATCTTGGCGACGCTACGACCATCGACCACTTTCTCGTCGGTGGTCTCGTAGAAGGCGCGCAGCAGTTCCGCGTTGCTGCTGTACTTGCGATCCATGGCGCGCAGCAACGTGAGGGCCGGAAACTTGCCGCTCTGATCGATGCGAACGCTCAGCATTTCCTTCTTGGTCACGTTCAGTTCGACCCAGCTGCCACGCTCGGGAATGATGCGGCAGTTATGCAACCGCTGCTCGGTGCCTTCTTCTTCCGTAACGAAGTCGATGCCCGGGCTGCGGTGCAACTGGCTCACCACGACTCGTTCGGCACCGTTGATGATGAACTCGCCACCGCCGAGCATGATCGGGATGTCGCCGAGATAGACTTCCTCTTCGACCGGCTGCTCTTTGGTTAGGCGCAGCCAGACCTTGAACGGTCGACCGTAGGTGAGCCTCAATTGGCGGCACTCATCCGGCTCGTAACGCGGCTTACCCAATTCGTAGCGGATGTACTCAAGCTTGAGCGTCTTGTCGTAGCTTTCGATCGGGAATATCTCCCGCAAGACCGACTCGATGCCTTGATCTTTACGCTTATCCTGCGGCACTTCGTACTGCAAGAAGACGTCGTAGCTGCGAGTTTGAATATCCGTCAGACTTGGAATCGGGTAGTGCTCGCGCTGGCTACCGAAGTGACGGACTTCTTTGGGTTGGAGACGTCGTTGAGCCGAAGTGGCCATAGCGGGGTCGATCTCCTGCGTACCTAGCGGGGACGAAACTAAACGCGGGCAAAAGAGTCGCGGCAGTTCAGCATGGCAGGGCTATTCGAAGGAACCCAATCCGCACTGAACCGACAGGACCCATATAAACGATAACCGGGGCGGTGCAAAACTCTCTGCTGGCGACCGCACAAACTAATCTGTTGACAACGATCAAAGAGTGTTTGTCAAAGCAACCTGATAACCCAACACGCGCATGCAAGCAAACGTGCGAATTGCAAACAGGACACCTATCCGTAGTGGAGCCGGCATGTGCGGCGCGGAGGGGAATCCGCGCCGCTCATGTCCAAATCTTCCACCCTGTCTTGCTGTAACGAACGCCATTTCGTGGAGGCGCGCCTCCACGGACTTCGACTACTTGATCGAAACCTTGGCGCCCGACTCTTCCAGTTCCTTCTTGAGCTTCTCGGCGTCGGCCTTGCTGAGCGCTTCTTTGATCTTGCTCGGAGCACCTTCGACGAGATCCTTGGCTTCCTTCAAGCCCAGGCCGGTCGCTGCGCGAACCACCTTGATGACGCCAATCTTGTTGTCACCAAACGCGTCAAGCACGACGTCAAACTCGGTCTTCTCTTCGACGGGAGCCGCGGCGGCGGCTGCCGGACCGGCCATCACCACCGCGCCACCGGCGGCGGCCTTGATGCCGTGAACATTTTCCAGGTAATCGCTCAACTCTTTGGCTTGCTTGAGCGTCAGGGTGACAATCTTGTCGCCGAGGGTCTTGGTGTCGGCGGAATATTCCATCGTAGCTGCATCGGACATGGCGAATCGTTTCCTTTCTCGGACAACTGGGGGAAGAATTTAATGTTTCGAATCAACAGCCGGTTGTCGCTCGCGGAGCCATCGAGCTCCGCGTCGCGAAGGCCGGCCAACCTTGTGTATCGTTAAGCGGCCGGAACCTCGCCCTCGGGTTCCTTGGCTTTCTCTTTGAGCTGACTCACGAGCGAACCGCCAGGACCATTGAGCTGGGCTGCCAACTTCGATCCTGGGCCCAAAATCTGACCGGCAATGATGCTCAATACTTCGGTGCGGCTCGGCCAACTGCTGACCGCCTTGACCTGCTCGGCGGAGAGCCGGGCACCGTCCATGACACCACCCTTGGCGACAAATGGCGCCATGGCTTTGTCGTCGGTCAACTTGGTGATGATCTTGGCGAGCGAGACGATGTCTTCACCCCCCCAGACCAACGCTTGAGCACCTTCCATCGTATCGAACGCGGCCGCTAGCGGCGTACCGTTCGCGGCGCGACGAGCCAGGCTGTTCTTGACGACCAGCAGGCTGATGTTCTTGCTGCGCAGTTCACGGCGGAGCTTGAAGTTCTGCGCCGCATTCAGGCCGGCGACCGACACCAGCAGCGCTTCGTTCACACCCTTGAGCCGACTCGACAGGTCGTCGGTGATGAGTTGTTTAACCAGTTTGCTCATGACAGTTCACTTAAATGTAATGATGCTCGACATCGACGACCCACGGTCGACGATCGCGAAAAAGACTCGAACTAGGCGGCCACCATAATGCCAGGGCTCATCGTCGCCGAGACATTGATCGACTTGACGTAATGCCCCTTCACGGCCGCTGGCTTGATATGTTGAATGTGACTAATGAACGCGTTGATGTTGTCGGTTAGCTGCTCGGCCGAGAAACTCAACTTGCCAACCACCGCATGAACGATACCGCCGGCATCGTTGCGGAACTCGACCTTACCGGCCTTGTATTCCTTGACTGTGCGAGAAATTTCGGGGGTGACCGTACCGGCACGCGGTGACGGCATCAGACCACGCGGACCGAGCACACGGCCGAGCGGACCCACGAGGCCCATCATGTCCGGAGCAGCGATGCAGACGTCAAAGTCGGTCCAGCCGTCCTTGATTTTCTTGGCCAAGTCATCGGAGCCCACCTCATCGGCACCGGCCGCCTTGGCCTGTTCAGCCAAGTCACCCTTGGCAAACACCACCACTCGCAGGCTCTTGCCGATGCCGTGAGGCAACACGACCGAGCCGCGGACGATCTGGTCGGCTTGCTTGGCATCGACGCCCAATCGCATCGCCACTTCAACCGACTGGTCGAACTTGGTATTGCCAAATTGCTTGAGCAACTCGCACGCCTTGGCGAGCGCCATCGGCTGCGGAGGATTCGGAACCTTGGCCGCCAGGGCCGTAAAACGCTTCGAGTGTTGTGCCATCGGGAGGATCTTCCGTCTATCAGTACAATGCTTGTGTGTGTTGTGCAGGGGGGGGTGCGACTTAGCCTTCAACCACAATGCCCATGCTGCGGGCGGTTCCTTCGATCATGCGCGCCGCATGATCGGCATCGCGAGCGTTGAGATCCGCCAGCTTTAGTCGCACGATGTCGGCGATCTGCTGCTTGTTGACCTTGCCGACCTTTTCTTTGTTCGGGACACCCGAGCCCTTGGCCAAACCGGCCGCCTTCTTGAGCAGCGCGGCGGCGGGGGGGCTCTTGGTGAAGAACTCGAAGCTGCGGTCGTTGTAGACCGTGACGACCACCGGAATCGGCATGCCCATCGCCTCACGCGTACGCTCGTTGAATTGCGAGACGAACTGGCCCAGGTTGATACCGAACTTACCGAGCGAGGTACCGACCGGGGGCGCAGGGGTGGCCTGTCCGGCCGGGACTTGGAACTTGGCTTGACCTACAACTTGCTTTGCCATGATTGCTTAATCCGTGAATGACTCGCAGCCGCGGGTGGCTGCGCTACTTGTACTTGATTACTTAGAGTTTCTCGACTTGCCAGTATTCCAGCTCGACCGGAGTCGAACGACCGAAGATGTTGATCATCACCGTCACGCGACCATTGGTCTCGTCGATCGCTTCGACATGTCCTTCAAAGTTGGTGAACATACCGTCGTTGATGCGTACCCGATCTTGGGGCTTGAATTCCAACTTGATCTTGGGGGATTCGTCGACCTTCTCTTCGACCTTCGTGACGATGCGAGCCACTTCGCTGGCCGGCATCGGTTGCGGCTTGCCGCCGGCTCCAGTGAAGTCGCCGATACCCGGCGTCTCGCGCACCAGAAACCACGTGTCGTCGTTGAGCTCCATATGGACCACGAGATAACCCGGGTAGAGCTTAACCTTGACGACCTTCTTCTTGCCGTTCTTGAACTCGGTCCGCATTTCGACGGGGACAATGATGTCGCCAAAGAAACCTTGTAGACCGGCAATGTTAATCTTGCGTTGCAGCGCGTCTTTAATCGAATCTTCGCGATTACTGGCGACCTTGAGGATATACCACTTACGATCGCCGGTCGGCTGAGCGCTGGTCTCATCCGATTCGAGCATGCCGCTATAGCTGCCATCGTCGACCGACTCTTCCTCGACTTCATCGGCAACGTCTTCTTGAGACGCAATGTCTTCTTGAGACGCCGTAGCGACGGGCTCGTACGATTCGACCGGCTCCGACAGAACACTCTCACCAGGAGTGGCAGCGTCATGAGGCGCGACCGAATCATGCACCGTACCCGTGTCTTCGGGCTTGGGCTCACTCGAATTGTCGTGCACTTCATCCATCACAATGCCATCTCCGGCTAACACAACCGAACGACCACCACGCACCGCGACTAACCACCGCCGGGCCCGACGATCCCCAGCGCACCGAGCACGGTGCGCCAAATGATGTCGAACACGAAGATCACCGCCGCCAACCCGAACAGCATCAGCATGACGACGATCACGCTGCGATACAGTTCCGGCTTGCTGGGCCACGAAACCTTATTCACTTCAGCCTCGACGCCGATCAAAAAATCAGCAAATCGCGGCCACTGTACGATCCGAAACGCGAACCACAAACCAGCCAGCAACACCGCCGCCGACACACCGGCCGAGTAGCTCGGGTCACTCAGGAAGTTGTGACACGAGTACGCGCCGTAAACGGCAATGATCACCAGGGAGAAAAACGTGGCGTACCGCGTCCAACGACCCTGACTGCGCTTGTAAAAACCGAAGCTGAACCACGTGTTCATAAACGGGCTAGCGACGGTATTTGCATCTTGCGACATCACCGGTTCCTTGGCTATACGCCGACCGATTACCAACACTCAAACCAATTCAAAACTAACAACACATCCACAGGACCAACGGACCTGCAACTCGCCTCCGCCCGCAACTCAACTCGCAAACGAGTAGGCTTCCGGCCGGGCCGAATGTCCGCTTGTCGCAGATCACTCAGCCGGACCGGTCAGCCATCTATGGCAGGGGCGGAGGGAATCGAACCCCCAACCGCTGGTTTTGGAGACCAGTGCTCTACCAATTGAGCTACACCCCTATCGTCGTCGGGCCTTGGTGAGGCCCAACAACGAAGGTTTGCCGTCCTAAATCCAACGGTCGACTATGCCAAAATCTTCGTAACAACACCCGAGCCGACGGTCTTGCCACCCTCGCGGATAGCAAAACGAACACCGTCATCCATCGCGATCGGGCTAATCAGCTCGATACACAACTTGACGTTGTCGCCCGGCATGCACATTTCGACGTCACCCATCAATTCGGCATTGCCAGTGACATCCGTCGTGCGGAAGTAAAACTGCGGACGATAGCCGCTAAAAAACGGCGTATGACGGCCGCCTTCTTCCTTCGACAAGACGTACACCTCGGCTTCGAACTTGGTGTGCGGCGTAATCGAGCCGGGCTTGGCGAGCACCTGACCGCGGAAGATATCTTCGCGCTTCAGGCCACGCAACAAGCAGCCGACGTTGTCACCAGCTTGCCCCGAGTCGAGCGTCTTATTGAACATTTCCACGCCGGTGCAGGTGGTCTTCATCGGCTCCTTGGTGAAACCGACAATTTCCAACGCTTCACCGACCTTGACGATACCGCGCTCGATACGGCCCGTGGCCACAGTGCCACGACCTTCGATCGAGAACACGTCTTCAATGGCCATCAGGAATGGCTTGTCGATCTCGCGTTGCGGCTCGGGGATGTAAGCATCGACCGCGTCGAGCAACTCGCTGATGCACTTGCTGGCGGCCGGATCCTTCGGATTGTCGTAGGCCGGACGAGCCGCGCCACGAACGAGCGGAATCTCGTCGCCGGGGTAACCGTAGTGCGTGAGCAACTCACGAATTTCCATTTCAACCAAGTCGAGCAACTCGGGATCGTCGACCAAGTCAACCTTATTGAGAAACACGACCAAGCGCGGCACACCGACCTGGCGAGCCAACAGGATGTGCTCGCGCGTCTGCGGCATCGGACCGTCGGCAGCCGACACGACCAGAATCGCGCCGTCCATCTGAGCGGCACCGGTGATCATGTTCTTGATGAAGTCAGCGTGGCCCGGGCAGTCAATGTGGGCATAGTGACGCTTCTCGGTTTCGTACTCGACGTGACTGACGGCGATGGTGACCGTCTTGGTGGCGTCGCGCACGGTACCGCCCTTGGCGATATCGGAGTACGACTTGAAGTTCGCCAGGCCCTTGGCGGCCTGTACGGCCAACAGCGCGCCGGTCGTCGTGGTCTTGCCGTGGTCGATGTGACCGATCGTCCCCACGTTCACGTGAGGCTTTGTTCTTTGAAATGTGTCCTTAGCCATTGTTGACTACCTGTTCTCTCTTAGTGAAATCCGACTTACACGAGAAAGCAAAAAAGAAAAATATACGAGCAAAAACGGAAACCAATGCCGCTTGGGTCAGAGCTGTTGATGGGACTTGAACCCATGACCTCTTCCTTACCAAGGAAGTGCTCTACCAACTGAGCTACAACAGCAGGGTCGAAATGTCTGCTGCTTCTGTCGCCTGGGCCGATCTCCTTAAACCAACCAACTCCTCACGCAACAACCGCATCTAAAACTCTCCGCACCTGACCGCCGCGAAGCGGGTGATGGGAATCGAACCCACGTGTTCAGCTTGGAAGGCTGACGCTCTACCATTGAGCTACACCCGCAGCTAAGCACTAACGCTCCAACGATCCATTGAACGGGGGCACCGAAACTTTCTTCTTCTACTCACAAACTGGAGGGTGCAGGATTCGAACCTGCGAAGGCAGAGCCATCAGATTTACAGTCTGACCCCTTTGACCGCTCGGGAAACCCTCCGCGCATTTTGCTTCATCTACGGCTTAGCCAAGCGCCCGTGTGTTCACGGCGTCGCACTTGCATCGGCACGACCAACTCCACTCGCGACACGGCTTCCCACTCGACCAAACCACTCACTCACGCCACCAAGTCCAAACGCTCGACACAACCCAAGGCAGAGCTAGCGGAGGGACTTGAACCCTCAACCTGCTGATTACAAATCAGCTGCTCTGCCAATTGAGCTACGCTAGCGCGCATTCTCTCTGACGTGAAAACCAATAAATATAGCCACCCGACACTTTCACGCAAGCCAGTGACCGGGGAATAAATCCACCAAAAAACAACGGGAGACTGCCCTGGCCAAGCAAGGTCGTGAACCGAAGCGCATGCAACTCGACCAAAATCGAGCCTGCTGCCGTCGTCCGGATCTCTAACCAAGCTGGCGCTAGCGTCTCCCGTTCTTGCTATTCCCCTGACTCGGGGGGCCTACTATTTGCGTCTCAATGCGTCAGGAATACTCGACTACCAATTTTCGGCCTACAGACCAGGAATCTCGATCTTTTCTTCCTCGGCCGCCTTCTTCAATTTTGAAAGCGCCCGAGCCTCGATTTGCCGGACACGCTCTTTGGTGACGCCCATTTCGGCACCCACCTCTTTAAGCGTACGCGGTTCGAGTCCTCGCTGAAGTCCGAAACGTCGTATGATAATCTTTTGCTCCCGATCGTCAAGTCGCCCCAAAATTCGGTGGATTTGCTCTTCACGCTGCGATTGGGCCGACTCCTGCTCGAATACGTCACTGCGAACATCCTCGGTCGCCGAGAACATGTCATCCCCGCCACTGCGGAAGCGATCGCGACGTTTGAGTTCATCCGGAATCGTGCGGGCAAAGTTCTTCATGATCGCCCAAGTAGCGTACGTGCTGAACTTATTGCCGCGCGAGTAGTCAAACTTTTCTATCGCTCGAATGAGTGACATATTGCCATCGCTGACCAACTCGAAGAAGTTGTCGACCGCTCCCACGTGCCGCTTGGCGATCGAAACCACGAGCCGTAAATTCGAGCGAATAATCAAGTTCTTCGTCGCGACCGCCTCTTCGTACAACTGCTCGATTTGGTCCATCTGCAACGACCGCGCCTGAGCCGGGTCGAGCCCCTCGCGCAGCGATGCCGCCTTGTACTTGAGATAGTTCAACTTGCGAAAGTAGTACGCCTCTTGCTCACGAGTAAGTAGCGGAACCTCGTACAAACTCGCCAAATACATGGGCAAACCGCTCGGCACACGCACCTTGCGGCCACTCGATTCGACCACCGGCGCGGCGCCCAAGCAGATCGCATCGGCCGCCGGGCGATGGAACTCGGCGTTGTCCATGAAGTCGAGCGGCAATTCCATGATCTTCTGCGCCCGCATCTCGTTAACAATGCGGTATACGCTCGTCTTGGTGCGGCAGAATTTTCGCGCCAACACGTCGACCGACACGCCCCGTTTGTAGCTCTGATAAAGCTTTTTCTTGGCCGCTTCGGTGACCGGGCCCGTCGCATCAGGAAAGATCGCCGCAGTGGGATCAGCCTCGTCGTGCGACTTAATCGTGTAGCGAATCGTCTCGACACTCCGGCCCGTCTTTTCGGCCACCCGACGCGCGACTTCCGACGGGCAGCCGCCGGCCGCCGCCAAACGCCGAGCCCGCTCGATGATCACGGCGCGCTCTTCCTCGCTCATTTGCGTAAAGCGTGTGCCACGCGAGACTTTCTGCTCGTTGTCGGCTACAAACCGATCGACTGAGCTGCGCAGAAAACCGACCCGCTTGCGGCCATCGAACACGAAGCGGCGGCTTACCAACCCCTGCTGACGCCAACGCTGTATGGTCTTGGTCGATACATTGAGCTGCGAGCTTAGCTCCTCGACCGTCACGACCGGCTCTCCGGCGCTCTCGGCCGGCACATTCGCCGCGTCGCTCACATCTTCGACAAACAGCAACAAATCGTGCTTGGCCTGATCGCCGGGAACCTGTACACGCGGCGTCGACTCGGGACGGAAGTCCGTGATGCGATGGCACAAAAACTCGTACGAGTACGTGCGTTTGGGGTCAAGCTCGGCCAGCAAACGCTCGGCCCGATTGACCTGATCGATCTTCTTCTCGCGCGGTGCGAAACGAACCTGCTGATCGCGCAATTGCTGCAGGGCGGGATTCAAATAGTCGCTGTGCATGGCTGTCTCCTCCGCCTAACCGTCGGTTTCCCTGCGTGATTCTCACGCCCGACGCTGGTCTGAACTCAAATTTCCCTGCACCCGCGAGCGATGCTCGCCCGGGGGTGGTCAGACCTTGGTCAGTTTAAGTCCCAGGTGCAAAATCCACAAACAAATATGCTTAAATCGACACCCATTTGTGTTGCCAATTTCGTTTGAACGCAACGGACAACAACCTGTTCTTCTACGAGTGGACCGTCCGATTGTTCGCGCAAAGTGTTGATTTTTAGTAACTTTCGTCTCACGAGTGGGGCATTGGGTACGACCAGATGATTGCTTCTCACCCTAAATAACTCGGGGGGGGCTCTGCCCCGCGAACCCATGCTGGCAGTCGAACCGATTACCTCTCTATTCGTTATCAGACGCAAAATCATTGCAATCTGTCACTGCTGGGGACCGATTTATTGCAAAAGAAGTTCACATGTCGGCGCGAATTTACTCTCGCAGGTCGACCATAAGTCGAATAATCAAAAGGCTTTGCTATGTTTTTATCCCGCCGATTTTTTTTAGCCTCACTGGGAACCGTCGGCGCCACACTCGCCCTGGGTCGGATTGCCCAAGCCGCGGAAACCGCCCCACTTCGTCCTGTTCACAAAACGGGAGATTGCTATCAAGTCCAGGCGCTCTTCGAGGTGGGCGGAGAGCTCCGGCTTCAGGACGACAAGCAAGCCGCGCGCGAGATGAAAGTGAGCGTTGTCGGGAAAATGGAGTACGTCGAGCGACTCTTGCGTGAATCGGCTGGCGGACAAACCGCACAAGCCGTGCGACGCTACCGTACGGCCGAAGCGACGATCAAGATTGACAAAGGGGGGATCCAACCTGCACTGCGAACCGACCGTCGGACCGTGGCCATCGATGTCAACGCAGGCCAAGCCACTCTGTTCAGTAGCGAGGGACCCCTGACGCGCGAAGAGCTCGACCTGATCGAGTTACCAGGCAACACCGTGTTTCTCGACCAGCTATTGCTCAGCGAGCGTGACGTCGCCGTCGGCGATCGCTGGCAACATAGCGACGATTTGCTCGCCGCGCTGCTCAGCCTCGATGCGGTCAGCAAAAGCGATGTCTTCAGTGAGGTGACTCAGATCACGACAGAGGTCGTTCGCTGCGATTTCTCCGGCAATGTCCATGGCGCAATCAACGGCGTCGCGACGGACATGCAACTCAAGGGGCGCTACAAGTTTGATCGTCGCTGGGGACGAATCAGTTGGTTTGCCATGCTGAACGATGAACAGCGTGCGATCGGACACGTCGGGCCCGGCGCCGACGTCACGAGTCGCTTGCAGATCACGCTCGCGCCGACGGCCGAGATCCCCGAGTTGGCCGACGACGCCGTCGCCACGATATTTACCGCGGAGAACGAGGGGCTCAAATCTCTCGAATATCGAAACGGCCGAGGACAGTACACGTTTGCTCACGATCGCCGCTGGCATGTGATGCAGGAAGATGGCGAGGGGGTTGCCCTTCGCATGGTCGACCGTGGCGAGCTGCTTGTGCAGTGCAATGTTCGTGCGCTGGCCAAGGCCGAACCGGGCAAGCATTTCACGCTCGCCGCCTTTCAGGCCGACATTCAACGCTCGCTCGACTCGAGTTTTGGCCAGTTCTTACAGGCTTCGGAGTCGAGCAATTCGCGCGGCTATGTGATCCATCGCGTGGTCGCCATCGGGACCGTTGCCGAGCTGCCGATCGAATGGCATTACTATCTGGTGGCTGACCCGGCCGGTCACCAGATCGTGCTCGCCTTCACGGCCGAGTCGGAGCAGGTCCCCTTGCTGGGCGAAGTCGACCAATCGATGGTGGACAGCGTCGAATTAGCCGCACCAACGACCGCCGCCGGCAAGGGCCCCGTCGCCCGATAAGCTTGCTGCGCTGCCTGCCGGTCCCCAGCCGCTACACAATCGAATCGCGGTCAACACCCCCCCGGCAAATCGTTAAGTCGCTACGGGACGTTAAAACCGTAACCACCGGGGGCTCATCTGGCGAGATTCGCCACGAAAATGCTTGACCTGACGGCGCAAACCTAATTAGACTCAAAATTTAGCACATTTAGGTCAACTGGCCTGATGCTGAATCGGTCGCCATCGTCAAGAGTCTGTTCGCTCATGGCATATTTGCAAACTGCACGTCGCTGGGTCTCGTCGCTCTGGATGACCTTGGTCATCGCGCTGGGGGCCTGCGTCTTCGATCCTCGGGTCGATCTGGCGCAAGAAGCTCCTGCCCCTGCTCCAGTCGGTCCATTCCGCAAACTGGCTCCGGGGGTTGAGACGGTCATTGCGTCGCAGGTCAGCCCCGAAGAAACCTTTAGCCTGCAAACCGTGCTAGGGCAGCCTGATATTCGAGTGCGTCGAAACACGCAATGTCTCGAATTCGCGTTCAAGCCGTTGCGATTTATCCAGACCCAGGGGGTCAACGAGCGCGGCCAAGCCTACTCGAAACTGGTGTGGTACATGGTCTATCACGTCAAGTTGCCCCAATCGATCGATGCCGAAGGCAATCCACTGGAAACGAAGCCGATGCGTTTCTTTCCGACCTTCGAGTTGGTCGACGAGCAATCCAAGCGTGTCTATCCCGAGCGGATCATCGCCCCGGCGATCGCCGCGATCCGGCATCGCGAAGATCCCAACCGTCCGTTGTTGAACACAGCCGAGATGGCGGGCGACATTCAGCCCAGTTCGCCCGGCGAAGACCACAGCGTTTGGGGGGTAGCGACCTGGGACAATATCGACCTGAACATCAATCGCTTTTCGATTTCGATCGGGGGGCTCAGTAACGCCGTCCGGGTTGATGAGAATGGTGTCGAACAGTTCAAGTACTTGAAATTGAACTTCTGGCGGCCGGGAGACGCTTACAACGTCCACGAGCGCGAGATTCGTTTTGGTGCCCCCGGCCAGCTTGACTATCAGTGGATTTACCGCTAAAAAAGCAAATTCGACCCAATCGGTCCACCGATACTCATACGAATCACTTTTCGCTCGGCTCGCCGGGCGTTGTTCGCGAGGTTTTCTCATGGCACATAAAAAGGGTGGCGGCTCCAGCCGCAACGGTCGTGACTCCAATCCGCAATATCGCGGTGTGAAGCGCTACGGCGGTCAGGTCGTTACGGCCGGCAGCATTCTGGTTCGCCAGTGCGGCACCGTCTTCCACGCTGGCAAGGGTGTGGGCCAAGGCAAAGATTACACGCTCTTCGCGCTCGTCCCCGGCACGGTGCAGTTCGACCGTGGCGGTCGTCGTGTGAATATCGTCGCGGCGTCGTAATTCCACTGCGCGGGGTCAGCGCACGTCGGGGTCAGCGCACGTCGCGTGGTTATTTCACCCGTGACTGATTTCGCAACGAGTGCTCTTAGTGACCTCGATCCGACGCACGATTTTCTGTTTCGCCAAGGTGCTCAGTCATGTTCGTCGATCGTGTGAGCATCGAAGTCCAAGCCGGACGTGGCGGGGACGGTGTGATTAGCTTTCGCCGCGAGAAATACATCCCGCGCGGAGGCCCCGACGGCGGCGATGGTGGTGATGGCGGCAGCATTCTGATGCGCGCCGAGTCCGGCGTCGACAGCCTCTCGACTTTGGTGCATCGCAAACATTGGCGCGGTGCCGAAGGGAATCGAGGCGGTACGAACAACTGTGCCGGCCGTAATGCCGAACCGATGACGATCCTGGTCCCCCCGGGCACCGTCATCACCGACATGGCCACCGGCCTCGTCTTAAAAGACCTCTCGACCCTGGGAGAAGAGGTCGTTGTCGCTCGCGGCGGCAAAGGGGGCAAAGGCAACGTCCGCTTCAAAACCTCGACGAATCGTGCTCCACGCATCTGCGAAGCGGGCGAAGAAGGCGAGCATCGGATGCTGATGCTCGAGCTGAAGGTGATTGCCGACGTGGGCGTGATTGGCAAACCCAATGCCGGCAAAAGCACCCTGCTCAGTCGACTGTCGCGCGCTCGACCCGAGATCGCCGACTACCCCTTCACGACCAAGTATCCGAACCTCGGCATCGTCCCGATCACTCCCGATCGCTCGTTCGTCATGGCCGACATTCCGGGGCTCATCGAAGGGGCGCACGAAGGTATCGGACTCGGGCATGAGTTTCTGCGGCATATCGAGCGCGCCGGCATCCTCATCCACTTGGTCGAGCCCCTGCCGCTCGACGGCACCGATCCGCTCACCAACTACCGAGCCATTCGCAACGAGCTTGAACTCTACGACGTCAAGCTCGGCGAGCGGCCGGAGATTTTGTGTGTCTCGAAAGCCGAGCTCCCCGAGAGCGAGACGGTTCGCGAGCAACTGACCGCTGAGACGGGACGCGATGTGATTGCGATCTCGGCAGTCACCGGCCGAGGTATCGATCTCCTCTTACGAGCGATCACGCGCGTACTCGACGAGCAACGTGACGTCGCTTTGCCGTCATGAGCGCCGACGCTCCTCGGCCCGCTTCTGTGACCAGCGGCTTGGCTCCGCTCGTCGCAGTCGACATCGGCAATAGTCGCATCAAACTCGGGCTGTTTGAGTCGCGGCATCCAGTTGCCGCGGGATTGCCCACTCCGGTCCGGACCTGCGACGTCACGCCCCCTAGCGAGTCGCTCAAAAAAATTGCCGACTGGCTGGGACCCGATCAGCTGCCGCATGTCACTTGGCACATTGGTAGCGTGCAGCGCTCGTTGACTTCGCAGTTGGTAACTTGGTTGCGCGAACGGGGTGTGCAGAACATCACGCTGCTCGCCTCGAGCGATCTGCCGCTGCACGTTTCGTTGCCCCGGCCCGACATGGTGGGCATCGACCGTCTGCTGGGCGCGGTCGCCGCCAACGCCGTGCGCGAGCCACAACGCGGGGCCATTGTGGTCGACCTGGGAACCGCCATCACGGTTGATCTGGTCTCGCCCGAGGGAACCTTTCTCGGCGGAGCTATTCTCCCCGGCATCGGGCTATCGGCACGGGCGCTGCACGAGTTCACCGATCTCCTGCCGCTGCTCGACATGCAATCGCTCAGCGAGCCTCCCGCGGCACTCGGAACCAACACGGTCGAGGCGATGACCGCAGGCATCTACTGGGGAGCGATCGGCGGCGTTCGTCAGCTCATCGAGTTGTATTCGCAACCGATGGCCCAACCGCCCCAAGTGCTGCTCACGGGTGGCGCGGCGGCGCAGGTCGCTCAGCGGCTAGCCACCGATGCCCGCTATGAGCCCCATCTGGTCCTTTCAGGCATCGCACTGAGCGCTACCACGCGCTGACAACCATGCCCTCCGATCCGCGCACGCTTGTCGCGATCCTCACGCCGCCAGGCCGCAGCGCCATCGCCGTCGTTGAGCTTCGAGGACCACTGGCGGCTGTCATCGTCGAAGAGCATTTCCAGAGCGCATCGCAGCGCCGAATTGCCGACGCTCCGTTGAACCACATTCGGTTCGGGCGTTGGGGGAACGAAGAACTCGTCGCCGTGCGGCGCGGCATCGATCGCTTCGAAATCCACACGCACGGCGGAGCGGCTGCTCCGCAGGCCATCATCTCAACCTTGTTGGCCAATGGGTGTAAACTCGCTCACAAGGACGACGAAGGTCTCGATCCAAACGATACCTCGATCGAGCACGAAGCTCTCATCGCGTTGCAACAAGCCCGGACGCTCCGCGCGGCCGAACTGCTCTGGTCGCAGAAACGGGGCGTCTTGCGGCAGGCCGTTGAACAAGTGCGCGATCGGATCATCTCACAACAAGTTGACGCCGCACGCGAACGCTTGCAGCGGCTCATCGATCGCTATCCACTCGGCAAGCACCTGACGACTCCATTTCGTGTGGTGCTCGCCGGGAGCGCGAATGTCGGCAAGAGCAGTTTGATCAATGCCCTCGTCGGGTACGATCGGGCGATCGTGTTCGATGAGCCCGGCACCACTCGCGATGTCGTCACAGCCAACACGGCGATCGACGGTTGGGCTGTCGAATTGGTCGATACCGCGGGGCTTCGCAATGCCTTGAACCCGCTCGAAGCCCAAGGCATCGAACGCTCGTACGCCCAGATGCAATCGGCCGATGTGCTGCTGCTGGTCCATGACACGACTCAACCGTGGTCGGCTGAGCTGACCGAGCTACAGCAGGCGTGGCCCAACGCACTCTGGGTACATAATAAGCGTGATTTAATAAATGATTCTCAATGTAAGTACCCCCAGGGCATCTACACCAGCGCGATCATTCCCGGCGGGATCGACACGTTGCTCCGCGAAGTCGCTCGCAAGCTGGTCCCCGAGCCGCCGCAACTCGATGAGCCGCTGCCGTTTTGCGAGCGGCATGTGATCGCCTTGCGATCCGCTCACGACGCCTTGCGGCACAACGATTGCCCGACCGCGATCCAAACCCTCGCAGCGCTCTAGCAGAAAAACTCGGATACGCGCTGCGAGTCGATTCTCGTAGGATAATCGGCGCTCCGCCGCATTCTTCATCCCATTGCATCTGTAACGAGCGATCGAGGTCCCCATCCATGTTCAAGAAAATTGCCTTGGCGCTGGTCGCCATTGTTGCCGTGTTTTTGTTGTACGTTGCAATACAGTCGCCCAACTTTCGTGTCGCACGAACGGGCCGTATCGCGGCCGCTCCCGAGGCCGTGTTTCCGCATGTGAACGACTTTCACAAATGGGACGCTTGGTCCCCTTGGGCCAAACTCGACCCAAAAGCTAAAAACACGTTTAGCGGCCCCGACTCGGGCAAGGGGGCCCACTTTGCCTGGGACGGCAATCATGATGTCGGCGCAGGCTCGATGACCATCACCGAGAGCAAGCCAAGCGAATTGATCCTGATTCAACTCGACTTCATCAAGCCGATGCAGGGGACAAATGTCACGGAATTCACCTTCAAGCCCGAGGGCAAAGAGACCGTGGTCACCTGGACCATGACCGGAGAGAGCAATTTTATCGGTCGACTCTTCTGCACCTTCATGAACATGGACAAGATGGTTGGCGGCAAATTTGATGAAGGGCTCGCCAGCCTGAAAAAGATCGTTGAGAGCGAAGCGAAGTAGTTGCCCGCACGACGTCATCTGATTCCACCACCCGGCGCGATTGGGAGCCCGTGATGAGCCGCGTACGTGTCCTTGTCGGTACTCGTAAAGGGGCGTTCATTTTGACCGCCGACGGTCAACGCAAGAACTGGCAAGTGAACGGCCCTTTCTTTGGTGGCTGGGAGATCTATCATCTCAAAGGCTCACCCATTGACCCGAACCGGCTGTACGCCTCGCAAAGTAGCGGTTGGTTTGGACAAGTCATGCAGCGATCCAATGACGGCGGCACGACCTGGGAGACGGTCGGCAACAAGTTCGCTTACGATGGTGTCCCCGGCATGCATCTCTGGTACGACGGCACACCTCACCCCTGGGAGTTCAAACGGGTTTGGCACCTGGAGCCTTCGCTCGACGACCCGGACACTGTGTATGCCGGGGTCGAGGATGCGGCTTTGTTCCGCTCGACCGACGCGGGACACTCTTGGACCGAGCTACCGGCACTACGCAGCCAGCAAGGATCGGCTTGGTGTCCGGGCGCGGGGGGGATGGGCCTCCATACCATTCTGCTCGATCGTACGAACCCGCAGCGCATCTACGTCGCCATCTCGGCGGCGGGGGTCTTTCGAACCGACGACGCGGGCCAGACATGGAAGAGCGCCAATCGTGGTCTGCGGTCCGAATTTATGCCCAACCCCACGGCCGAGGTCGGGCACTGTGTTCACCGCATCGCCATGCACCCGACGCGACCCCATGTGCTGTTCATGCAGAAACATTGGGACGTCATGCGCAGCGACGACTCGGGGGACTCCTGGCACGAAGTCAGCGGCAACTTGCCGACCGACTTTGGCTTTCCCATCGACGTTCATGCTCACGAGCCCGACACGGTGTACGTGGTGCCGATCAAGAGCGACTCCGAGCACTACCCGCCCGACGGCAAGCTGCGCGTGTACCGCAGTCGCACGGGAGGCAACGATTGGGAACCGCTCACCGACGGCTTGCCGCAAGCGAACTGCTATGTCAATGTGCTCCGCGACGCGATGGCGGTCGACTCGCTCGACTCGTGTGGCGTATACTTCGGTACCACCGGCGGTCAAGTGTACGCTTCGAGCGACTCGGGCGATCGTTGGTCGCCCATCGTGTCGCACTTGCCTCCCGTCGTATCGGTCGAGGTGCAAACGCTGCCATGATTCGGGTGGTCTTACCTTATCACCTGCGGATGTTGGCCAAGATCACGGGCGAGGTCGAGTTGGATGTCCCCAGTCCGGTCTGCGTCTCGGCGATACTAACTGCGATCGAAGAACATTACCCGATGCTTCGCGGCACGATCCGCGATCAGTTCACGCTCATCCGGCGGCCACTCTTGCGGTTCTTTGCTTGCGAGCAAGACATCTCACTCGACCCCACCGACGCACCGCTCCCCGCGGCGATAGCGAACGGCACCGAGCCGTTTTTCGTCATCGGGGCGATTGCCGGCGGCTGAACGGTGACCGGAGTTAGCCGCGTTTCTCACAGCGTGCGGTTAAACCAATCATCTCGGTCAGACGCCGCGTGACGTAACCCATAAATCGAAGGGATGCCATGATCGATGGCAAACACAATGACGTACGGAAAATTATCAAGTAATGCTCCGCGAAACTCACCGCCGATTCGTCCAAATGACTCCGGTCGATTTGTGACTTTCGCCATCGCAGATCGCACATTGGTGCGGAACCGGTCGCCCAGTACCGTCGCAATTGCGTCATAATGCGAACACGCAGCAAGCAAGTCATTCACGAAGAGTGGGTGATAACGTTCAGTCACCTTCAACTCGTCGCCAAACTTCCGTTGCGTCTATGGCGATGTTCGGTTTAGCAAGTAATTCATCGCGTCGACGTTGCATTTCAGCGAGCTCATCCGGCGGTAGTCTCAATGGCGCGTTTGCGGCAAGGTCGTCCCAAAGTGCCGTTACGATGGCCAGTTTCTGGTCAGGGGGCAAAGCGTGCAACGATTCTTGTAGCGTCATGAACGTACTCCCAACAGTGGTTCGTTGGTTGAGTATAACACGGCAACAAATCTGACAAAAAGTCCCATCGATCGAATTTGCCGTTGCAAAGCCATGGCCATGCGGCGAATGGTTTTCTCCGGTCGGCCTTAATATCCGCCCGTCGACTTCACCTGCGGGGCCGTAATCTCGGACATGCCCAGGCGCATCCGCGCTTCGCCGAGCATCTCGCTCGTGCGGCTGGCGCCACATCGCGAGACACCCAACTCGCGGACCTTGATGAGCGTGTCCAGATCGCGCACGCCCCCGGCCGCCTTGACCTGCACGTGAGCCGGTGAGTGCTTGCGCATCAACACCAGGTCTTCGATCGTCGCGCCGCCGGTCCCGTAGCCGGTCGAGGTTTTAACCCAATCGACGCCGATCTCGCCGCAGATTTCACACAGCCGAATCTTGTGTTCGTCTTTCAAGAAACAGTTCTCGAAAATGACTTTGAGCTTTTGGCCCGCGTCATGGGTGAGCTTGTTGATGGCTGCGATCTCATCGCGCACGTAGGCCCACTCGCCGCTCAGTACTTGCGAGATGTTCACCACCATGTCGAGTTCTTGCCCACCATCGGCAAGAGCCTGCTTGGCCTCGGCCAGCTTCATGGCGGTGGTGTGACCACCATGCGGGAAGCCGATCGTTGTGCTCGCCTTGACCGTCGAACCCGCGAGGATCGCCGCGCACCGCTTCAGGTAGTATGGCATAATACACACGCTGGCTGCGTCGTAGGCCACGGCCAACTGGCAACCGGCTTCAAGATCGTTCTTGTTCATCGTCGGGTTGAGCAACGAATGATCGATCATCTTGGCCAATTCGAGATACGTGTATTTCATAAGCTTGGCCTGTATAAAAAGTGCGCACGAATTGCGGAAGAACCGCATTTTCTTGACATGGAGCCTCGCCACCGTATGATCGAATCTAGACCTTGTCAAGCGGGCCGCAGCCCGATGCCCTGCTCGCTTTTGCCCCACACTCCCGCCATGCCAGCCCCACCACACATCACTCGGTCTCGAATCCGCGCTTGGGTTGCCGCCGCAACATTGCTGGGGCTACTGATCGTGCAGGCCACCCAAGCCTCTGCCGCGCCGCTCGATTTTGCGCGCGATGTGCGTCCCATTCTGGCCGAGCACTGCTTTCAGTGTCACGGTCCCGACCCCAAGGGACGCGAGGCGGGCCTGAGACTTGACGTGCGCGAGGGAGCTACCGCGAAGCTACCGTCGAATGCCGTCGCCATCACCCCTGCTCAGCCCGCTGCGAGCGAATTGCTCAAGCGGATCACATCGCACGACCGTGATGCGATCATGCCACCGCCGAGTGTCAAGAAACCGCTCAGTCCTCGACAGGTCAAATTGCTCGAACAGTGGATCTCGGAGGGGGCTCCCTACACCGGACACTGGGCCTTCACCGCGCCGATCAAGCAGCCGCTGCCGCAAGCAAGCTCGGCCCCGCTCACCGCCTCGCAGGCGATCGACGCCTATGTTGCAGATCGCTTGCGGCGAGAGGGGTTGAAGCTTTCGGCTCCTGCCTCGGCAGAGACGCTCTGCCGTCGGCTCTACCTCGATTTGATCGGCTTGCCGCCATCGCCCAAGGACATCGATGACTTTATGGCCGCCGCGAGCATTAATCGCACCGCAGCCATCGCGGCACTCGTCGATCGGCTGCTGGCGAGCGAGCGCTACGGCGAAAAATGGGCGCGCACCTGGCTCGACGTGGCCCGTTACGCCGACAGCAACGGTTACGAAAAAGACCTGCCGCGCGAACAATGGGCCTGGCGCGATTGGGTCATCCGCGCGATCAATCGCGATCTCCCCTACGATCAGTTCCTGGTCGAGCAGATCGCCGGAGACCTGCTCCCGAACGTCACGCAAGATCAACTCGTCGCCACGGGCTTCTTACGTAACGGCATGCTCAACGAGGAAGGGGCCATCGTCCCCGAACAGTTCCGCCTCGACGGGATGTTCGACCGCATGGACTGCATTGGCAAGGCGGTGCTCGGCTTGTCGCTGCAATGCGCTCAGTGCCATTCCCATAAGTTCGATCCGATCACGCAAGACGAATACTATGGCATGTTCGCGTACCTCAACGACACGTGCGAAGCTCAATCCTGGGTCTACACACAGCCGCAGCTCGACCAAATCGCGAAAATTCGTGCCGACATTCAAGCTGTCGAAAAGCGACTTCAGACGGCCCGACCCAAGTGGCGCGACGAACTTGCCGCCTGGGAGGCCGACGTACAAAAGCAGCTCGTCGACTGGGCGCCCGTCTTGGCCACCGACCTAGGAAGCACCGGCGGCTTGAATCACCCCACGCAATTGCCCGATCGATCGGTGATGACCCTCGGGCATCCGACGACCCGCGGTGACATTTACCTCATCGCGGAGCCCGAACTGAAGGGTGTTACGGGCCTACGGCTCGAAGCGCTGACGCACGGCGACTTGCCTTTCAACGGACCTGGGCGCAGCCGCTATGGCACCTGGGCACTTACCGAGATGGAAGTCACCGTCAAGCAGCCTGGCCGTGCCGAGTGGCAGAAGCTCAAATTGGTCGAAGCGACGGCCGACTTTGCCGAGTCCGCGGCATCGCTCGAGGAAGAGTGGAAAGCGGGTCACGATCCGGAAAACAAACGGACCCGAGGCCCCGCCTCGTTCCTGATCGACGGCAGCAACCTCACGGCATGGCGGGCCGACCGCGGTATCGCTCGACGCAATCAGCCCAGCGTTGCGATCGTGCAGTTTGAAAAGCCGCTCGAAGTGCCAGCAGGCACACAACTCAAAGTGCTGTTGCGATTCGATCATGGCGACAGCAGTAATGGCCGCGGCTCTACGCAACTTGGCCGCTGTCGTGTGAGTACGACCAAGGCGACCTCGCCCAAGGCTTTGCCGATCGACTATGCCGCGGTACTCGCCTTGAGTGTGCCAGCAGAGAAACGCACCGCCGAACATAACGAGGCCATCTTCACAGCTTGGCGCGCGAGTCGCGCCGACTGCCAGAAGTTCAACGACGAGATCGACGCGCTCTGGAAGACCTACCCCAAGGCAGATACATCGGTCATGCATCTCAAAGAGCGGAATGCCGACTCGTCTCGATCCACTCACGTGCTCGATCGGGGCATCTGGGATCGTCCCAAGCATGAAGTCCAGCCGCATGTCCCCGCATCGCTCCACTCCCGGCCCGAGGGAGCCAACAACCGTTTGACTTTCGCACGGTGGCTCTCTGACAAGCGTTCGCCGCTCACGGCCCGCGTCGCGGTCAATCGCGTCTGGCAAAGCCTGTTCGGGGTCGGCCTGCTGGAGACGGCCGAGGATTTCGGGACTCGCTCGCCGGAGCCTGAATACCTCGAAATCCTCGACGATTTGGCGGTCGATTTCATGGAACACTCGTGGAGCCAAAAACAATTGCTCCGCGCGATCGTGTTGAGCCAAACGTATCAGCAATCATCGCATGCCTCGAGCGAAATGCTGCAACGTGACCCGCAGAATCGCTGGCTCGCGCGTGGGCCCCGCTTTCGAGCCGAGGCCGAAGTGGTCCGTGACATTGTGCTCACGGCGTCGGGTTTGTTGCATCAGCAGTTGGGCGGTCCGAGCATTTTCCCTCCCGTCCCCGAGAGTATGCTCGAGTACAACTATTTCAAGCCGACCTACTGGCAACCTCCGACCGACGTGCAACGTTATCGTCGCAGTTTGTATGTATTCCGCAAGCGATCGATGCCCGACCCGGTGATGAGCGCCTTCGATGCACCCAATGGCGACTTTGCTTGCGCGCGGCGACTACGCTCGAACACTCCACTCTCGGCCCTGACGGGGCTCAACGCGACGGTGTTTGTCGAGGCAGCACAGGCCTTGGCCTTGCGTGTGCTCAACGAGCCCCTGCGCGACGACAACGACAAGATCAACTTCGCGTTTCGCTTGTGTGTGGGCCGCCCTCCACAACCGGCCGAGCACGACGCGATCCGCGCGCAGCTTAAAGCCCAATATCAGCGACTGCGCGGGCGTGAGCTAAAAGCCAACGACATCGCTTTTTCAACGCTGACCAAGGTAACCGACCTGCCTGCCGACGCGACGCCCAACGATATCGCCGCCTGGACGTTGCTCGCCCGGGTGTTGCTGAACCTTGACGAAACCATCACCAAGAATTGAGAGCGTCGGCATGAACCCTCACGTAGTCCATGAACGTGCCAAGCAGCGAGCGCGGCGTTGGTTCTTGCGCGATTGTGGCGTGGGATTGGGGAGCATAGCGCTCGGTGCGATACTGGCACGCGACGGTCAATCCGCACCGGCTCAGAACCCGCTCGACGCCAGAAAGACACATTTCGCTCCCAAAGCCAAGCGGGTCGTGTACATGTTTCAGGCCGGCGCTCCCAGCCACCTCGAACTGTTCGACTATAAGAGCGAATTGGCCAAACGCGATGGGCAGCTACCCCCTGCGGAATTGATCAAAGGCTACCGCGCGGCGTTTATCAAGCCGAACTCGGCCCTGATGGGACCCAAATACGCCTTCAAGAAGTATGGCCACTCGGGGCTGATGCTCAGCGAGCTGCTGCCGAATATCGGTGGCATTGCCGACGATCTCTGCTTGATCCGTTCGCTGCACACCGACGCGGTGAACCATGCTCCGGCACAGAT
>CAYLYE010000079.1:0-24973 GCA_964387325.1 uncultured Planctomycetaceae bacterium | reverse complement strand
GATCCTAACACTCGCGCTCTCCTCCAAGTCGTTGCCGTTGACCCGTGTACAGGACTTGGCCGACACGCGGTTGGCACAAAAGATATCACAGCTCTCGGGCGTGGGGCTGGTGTCGCTGAGCGGAGGACAAAAGCCGGCGATCCGCATTCAGGCCAACCCGACGAGTCTCTCGGCAATTGGCATGAATCTGGAAGATCTGCGACTGGCGCTCGTGCAAGCCAGCGTCAATCAAGCCAAGGGGAGCTTCGACGGCAGTCGGCAGGCCTATACGATCGGGGCCAACGACCAACTGCTCTCCGCCGAACAATATCGCAAAGTCATTATTGCTTACCGCAACTCCGCGCCAGTGACGCTCGCTAACGTAGCCGATGTCGTCGACAGCGCGGAAAACATTCGCCAAGCGGCCTGGATGAACGAAACGCCGGCCGTGATCATGAACATCCAGCGCCAGCCCGGCGCGAATATCATCGAAGTGGTCGATCGGATCAAAGAATTGCTTCCGCAACTCCGCGCGTCGCTCCCCGCGGCCGTCGATCTCGAAATCTTGACCGATCGAACGGTCACGATTCGCGCGTCGGTTCATGATGTTCAATGGGAACTTATGCTCACGATTGCTCTCGTGGTCATGGTGATATTCGTGTTCCTCCGCAATGTCCCGGCCACGATCATTCCGAGCGTGGCGGTACCATTGTCGCTTGTGGGGACATTCGCGGTGATGTACCTCCTCGATTACAGCCTGAATAACCTGACCTTGATGGCGCTGACGATTTCGACGGGCTTCGTCGTCGATGATGCGATCGTGATGATCGAGAATATCGTGCGCTACATCGAGCGCGGCGAACCGCCGCTACAAGCCGCGCTCAAAGGATCCGAGCAGATCGGCTTCACAATCGTCTCGCTAAGCGTCTCGCTGATCGCCGTGCTCATTCCGTTGTTGTTCATGGGAGACATCGTGGGGCGGCTGTTCCGCGAGTTCGCGGTGACGTTGAGCGTGACGATTCTGGTGAGCGCGATTGTCTCGCTGACGCTCACGCCGATGATGTGTGCGAAGCTGCTCACGCACGTGCCCGAGCAACAGCACGGCTGGCTCTATCGCGTCAGCGAGCGCGCCTTCGAGGCGGTGATTCGTTGGTATGGTTATACGCTTCGCGGAGTGTTGCGACTCCAAACCCTCACGCTGCTTGTTGCAATTACCACGCTCGTGGCGACGGTGTATCTTTACATCATTATTCCCAAGGGTTTTTTTCCAGTTCAAGACACCGGCGTGATCCTGGGCATTAGCGAAGCTCCGCAGAGTATTTCCTTTGCGGCAATGAGCGTTCGGCAGCAAGCCTTGCAGCGCGTGATCTTGCAGGATGAAGCCGTCGAGAGCGTGTCGTCATTCATCGGGGTCGACGGCGTCAACACGACCGTCAATAGCGGCCGGATTCTGATCAATCTAAAGCCGCTCGAGCAGCGGAAGATCACTTCGACCGACATCATTCGCCGCTTGCAGGAGCCACTCGAAACGGTTCAAGGCATCACGCTCTTCATGCAGAGCGTGCAGGATCTTACAGTTGAGACTCGCGTGAGTCGCACGCAGTACCAATACAGCTTGGAAACACCCGACTCGCAAGAACTATCCGAGTGGGCGCCGAAGTTTATCGACAAGCTCCGCACGCTGCCCCAGTTGCGTGACGTGGCCAGCGATCAGCAGAACGACGGCCTGCAAACGCGCGTCGCGATCGATCGCGATTCTGCCTCGCGGTTGGGCATCACACCACTGATGATTGACGATGCGTTGTATGACGCGTTTGGCCAGCGTCAGATCGCGATCATGTTCACGCAATTGAACCAATATCGCGTGGTACTCGAAGTTAAGCCCGAGTTTCGCAACTCGCCTCAGGACATGGAAGAGATTTACCTTCGCTCGCCCAACGGCAGCCGAACTCCACTAAGCTCCTTCACTCAGGTCGAGCAAACGACTACGCCGTTGGTCGTGAATCATCAGGGGCAATTTCCCGTCGTGACGGTGTCGTTCAATCTGGCACCCGGTGCATCGCTGGGCGACGCTGTGGCGGCGATCGCCGAAGCCAAACAAGAAATTGATCTCCCCCGCAGCATCATCGCCGGATTTCAAGGGACCGCCGCGGCTTTCGAGGCGTCGCTCAAAAACACACCGCTGCTCATCCTGGCGGCGTTGATCACGGTCTATATCGTGCTCGGCGTGTTGTACGAGAGCTACATCCACCCGATCACGATTCTATCGACGCTTCCGTCGGCCGGCGTGGGAGCACTACTCGCGCTTGAGTGGTGCGGAGAAGACTTGGGCATTATCGGTTTGATTGGCATCATTCTACTGATTGGCATCGTCAAGAAGAACGCGATCATGATGATCGACTTCGCCCTTGATGCCGAGCGTGTCGACGGCAAGTCTCCGGACGAAGCCATCTACGAAGCCTGCCTGTTGCGATTTCGCCCGATCATGATGACCACGATGGCTGCGCTGCTCGGCGCGGTGCCGCTGGCGATGGGAAGTGGCGTAGGCAGTGAGTTACGCCGCCCGTTGGGCATTTCGATCATCGGCGGCCTGGTGTTCAGCCAAGTGCTTACGCTCTACACCACGCCTGTGATTTATTTGTGGTTTGATCGCTGGGCCAAATGGTTTGGCGCGCGTGGGTCCAGCGCTGAACCCGTTCGCCCGCACGGTGAGGGCGTATGAGCATTTCAGCTCCGTTCATCCGTCGCAGCGTGGGGACAACGCTCATCACGGTGGCCATCACTCTCAGTGGCATCCTGGGATACTTGCTGCTGCCGGTGTCGCCGTTGCCACAGGTTGACTTTCCCACGATTCAGATATCGGCCTCGCTGCCGGGCGCGAGTCCCGAAACGATGGCGTCGAGCGTAGCGACTCCGCTCGAGCGGCAGTTCGGCCGCATCGCCGGGATCACCGAGATGACTTCGGCCAGTTATCTGGGGTCGACCAGTATCACGCTGCAATTCGATTTGAGCCGCAATATCGACGCCGCAGCGCGTGACGTTCAGGCGGCCATTAACGCCGCGCGAGGACGATTGCCTCCGAACCTGCCAAACAACCCCACGTATCGCAAGGTGAATCCTTCGGACTCGCCGATCATGATCCTGGCGATCACGTCGGAGACCTACAGCAAACCGCAGATGTACGATGTTGCGTCGACCATCTTGGCGCAGAAATTAGCCCAAGTGCGCGGCGTCGGACAGGTGAGTGTTGGTGGCGGGTCGGCTCCCGCGGTGCGCGTCGAGATCAACCCCATGGTGCTCAACAACTACTCGCTGGGACTGGAGGATGTGCGCGCCACACTCGCCGCGGCCAATGCCAATCGCCCCAAGGGGGTGATCGACGACGGCGATCGATCCTACTCGATCAGCACGACCGATCAGCTGATGAAGGCCAGCGAATATCAACCGCTGCTCGTGGCCTATCGCAACGGCGCGCCAGTGCGATTGCGTGACGTGGCATTGGTGTCCGACTCGGTCGAGGATATTCGCGCCTTCGGATTGGTCAATAACCTGCCGGCGATCATGGTCATGGTGCATCGCCAGCCATCGGCGAACATCATTGACACGGTCGACCGGATTCGAGCGTTGCTGCCTCAACTCGAAGCGCAAATCCCGGCCGACATGCGGCTGCTGGTCTCAATGGACCGGACGGCGAGTATCCGCGCCTCGGTTGCGGAAGTTGAATTCACGTTGGTCGTTTCGATTAGCTTGGTGATTCTGGTCGTATTCCTGTTTTTGCGCGATGCCAAGTCAACGTTGATCCCCAGCGTGGCCGTACCCGTCTCACTGATCGGCACGTTTGGCGTGATGTATTTATGTGGCTATAGCGTCAATAACTTGTCGATGATGGCGCTCACGATCGCCACGGGGTTCGTCGTCGACGACGCGATCGTGGTCGTTGAGAATATCACACGACACTTGGAAGCAGGCAAGTCGCCGTTTGAAGCGGCCATGATTGGCGCGCGAGAGATTGGCTTTACCGTCCTCTCGATTAGCGTCTCATTGGTGGCGGTGTTCATCCCCATACTTTTGATGGGTGGCATCGTTGGTCGGCTATTTCGCGAGTTTGCCGTGACGTTGTCGGTGGCGATCACGGTGTCCATGTTCGTCTCGCTCACGCTGACCCCGATGATGTGCGCCAAATGGCTCAAACATCGCCAGGGCACGCGTCATGGACCGATCTATCGTCTGAGTGAATGGTTCTTCAATACGATCCTGCGTTTCTACGAGGTGACCTTGACCGGTGTGTTGCGGCATCCGTTCATTACACTGTTGGTGACCATCGCCACGCTCGTCTTCACGATCTACCTGTACATCATTATTCCCAAAGGCTTTTTCCCCCAGCAGGATACGGGCCGACTGGTCGGTCAACTCACGGCCGAGCAAGACACGTCGTTCCAGATGATGGGGCAACTGCTGACACGTTTTGCGCGGACGGTGAGTGAGGATGAGGCGGTCGCTGGCGTGACGGCTTCGACTGGCGGGCCAGGGGGCACCGGCGCGAGCGCCAACATCGGCCGCATGTTCATCGCGCTCAAGCCAATGAGCGAACGCCAGCTATCCGCTGACGAGGTTATCGATCGTCTGCGAAAGAAGACATCCCAGATTGCTGGCGCAGGGCTCGTGCTCCAGTCGGTCCAGGATCTACGCATCGGCGGCCGTACCAGTAGTGCCCAGTATCAATACACACTGCGTGGCGACAACATCGAAGACCTTGTTGTTTGGGCGCCGCGACTCGAACGGGCGATGGCCAAGATTCCGCAACTCACCGACGTGCGGGCCGATTTGCAGAATCGCGGTTTACAGGCCGCCGTCAATATCGATCGTGACGCCGCCGCGCGACTGGGGGTTACGCCGCAAGTCATCGACGACACGCTCTACGACGCCTTCGGTCAGCGACAAGTGTCGACGATGTACAAGCCACTCAATCAATATCGGGTCGTGATGGGGGTCCAAAGCGACTTCCTGCAAAATCCCGACGCGCTCAAGCAACTCTATGTCCGTGGCCAAAACGATGCGCGCATCCCGCTCAGTGCTCTGTACCAATACAAAACGACGAACACGGCCCTCTCGGTGAACCATTCGGGCTTGTTTCCCTCGGTCACAATTTCATTCAATCTCAGAACGGGTGAGTCGCTCGGCGACGCGGTACCGCAGATATTGCAGGTGACCGAGGAGTTGGGAATGCCCAACACGATTCAGAGCAACTTTCAGGGGGCCGCGCAAGCCTTCCAGGACTCGCTCTCGAATCAGCCGCTACTCATTCTCGCAGCGCTGGTCACGGTGTATCTCGTGCTCGGCATCTTGTACGAGAGCTACATCCATCCGATCACGATTCTTTCGACGCTCCCTTCGGCCGGCGTGGGAGCGTTGCTTGCGCTCATGTGGTGCAAGGTGCAGCTTAATCTGATGGCGTTGATTGGCATCATCTTGCTCATCGGTATCGTCAAGAAAAATGCCATCATGATGATCGATTTCGCGCTCGAGGCCGAGCGTCAGCATGGCAAGTCGCCCGAGGAGGCCATCTTTGAGGCGTGTATCTTACGATTCCGTCCCATTACGATGACAACGATGGCGGCACTGCTGGGGGGCTTGCCGCTGGCGATGGGGACTGGTGCCGGCGCCGAGTTGCGTCACCCGTTGGGGATCGCCATAGTGGGCGGGTTGATCTTCAGTCAAATGCTTACACTCTACACGACACCGGTGGTGTATTTGTATCTCGATCGTTTCCGGCTCTGGTGTGAATCGCTTCGGGGTCGGCGCGCCAGGCCAACTCTGGTTCCCATTCCCATCGAGCCAACGGGAGCCGGTTCATGACACGATTATTTGCCGGCACTCCTTTCTTTCAGCCAGCGCGTTGCGACCGTTGCGGAAAATTGGAAGCGGAGTGTCATTGCCCCCCGCCACCACCCGAGCGAATCGCGCCGGACAAGCAAACGGCCCGACTGTCGGTCGAGAAACGCAAGAAAGGTAAGGTTGTCACGGTGGTACGCGGTCTGCCGCCAACTGGGAATGACCTCACGGCATTGCTCACGCAACTGAAGAACGCCTGCGGCGCAGGAGGCTCGCTGCAAGACGATGGGCTCGAAGTACAAGGAGAGCATCTCGAACGCCTACGTGGCGTGCTGAGTCGGTTGGGCTATCGCGTCAAAGGATAGCGACTTACTTCGCGGCACGGCGTTGCGCGATGGCCTTCAGCGCCTCGGCCACCTCGGCCGGGTTCAGTTGCTTGTCGCCGTCGCGATCAAAGAGCGTGATTTGCTTTTCGATCTCGGCAGCCGGCTGTTTATTGCCCGTCGCGGTGAGGATCTCCGTGAGGTCGAGCTTGCCGTTCTTGTCGGCATCGAACTTGTTGAGTGCCTCGGTGGCTTGTGTGGCGAATTGCTCGGCGTTGGGGGGCCTACTGCTCGGGGCAGAGGGATTGCCACTGCTGGCGATCACGGTGCCGCCACGAATCGACAAGCGCATCCGCTCGGCTCCTTGCGCTGATGCGCCTATCAAGTCGCTCTCGCGGGTCGGTGTCAGGTTTAAAAAGATGATCGACATTTCGTCAAACGTTTGCTCTCCCCACCGTACACGCACCGGCGGAGTGCGAGGATTGAACGGGTTGTCAGCCGAGTTGTCATGGACTCCCTCGAACGTGAGCTTGGTCCCCTTGGGGAGATGCACCGGCTTCGCGTACTGGTACAGATCCTGCCAATTGAAGTTCCAATCATCGATCCAAAAGAGCACTTGGCTCTGACCGTCAGGAAATTCGGCCGTCAGTTTGATCTCTTTGCCGATCATGTGCATGTGCGGAAAAATGCTGAGCGCGTCGAGATCGATCGGCAAGGTGCAACTGTCCTTGGTGCGGTAGGCTTTGTCGCCGGGTGCGATATCGATCTTGCGGTCGATTAGTGTGACGTCGACCAACGAACGTCGGGGGGGCTCGTCGGTGAAGTAAAAGCCGACCGTCGACAGTCCGGTTTCGCGCTTACCGCTCGGATGCAAATGCAAATTCAACACGAGGTCAGCGTTCTTAGGCCAGGGCATCGATAGCCCTTCGCTGAGCGGAGCGGGAAAGCGGCCCGGGGTCCAAATGGCGAGCGTGCCGGGCAAGAACTGTCCCGGTGGAGTTCCGGCGAGAAACCCCATCGAAGGATTCTCTTCGTCGAGTTTTCTCGCCTTGCCGCTGGTGTCGTAGAATAGCACCGCATGATGGACGACGCGGCGGTTGCCGGGACGAAATTCGGCCGCCTTGATGAACTTGCCCTCGGGAACTTTGAACGGCAGAACCACGTTCAAGTACACGTCGCGTCCTTCGGCCGGCACATCAAACGGCTCGGGCATCGTGACGATCAAGTCCGGCTTGCCGAGGTGCCATTCACTGCTGAACGAGGGAGGCTTGGGGAGATCGGTTGCGAGTCCTTCGACCGGGCCCTGCTTGACCCACTGCCGGACGGTTTGAATTTCGGCCGAAGTCAGCCGTCGCCCGTTGCCAAACTCTCCGTAACCGGTCTTGGGTCGCCACGGGGGCATCGTGCCACGCTCGATAAGATCGAGAATTTGCTCTGCCCGCTTGCTGACGTCGTGGTACGTGAGTAACGAAAAGGGTGCAACTTCGCCGGGGCGATGGCAGTGTACGCAGTGTGAAAAAACCAGCGGAGCAATGTCTTTGTTAAACGAAACCTTGGTGGGGGTATCAGTCGCAACTGCGGTGCTCAGCGAGCCGAGAAGTGCAAGCGATACCCCAACCATGCCACTCAAAAGGCCTTGCATCATCGTGTGCTCCATCGGTCCAGACAAAACGTGAGCGAGGGCGAGTCCGGTACCGATGATACCCAGAATTTGGGAGAAAGTTTCATGGTGCCAGGAAAATCCTGGGTTACACGATCGTAGCGACACGGACTCCCAGGCCACTCGACACGCCCTTGGTCGTGACCGCGGCGGTCAGAGCGCCCTTGGTTTTCGGCTTGACCGAGAAGGTCACGGTCAGCGAAGTGTTGGTCGCCGAAGTAACCACACCCACGGCACCATTATTGAATAAGACGACGTTGTTTGCGGCGATGGGATCAAATCCCAGGCCATTGATGATCATCGTGGTTGAGGTAATACCAAGGTTCGCCGTGTTGATCGTCAAGACAGGTGCGACGGTAGCCACTTGCACGGCCGCGCCACTGCTGACGCCGCTCGAGGTAACAACCGCAGTCAGATTGCCGGCAATTTTGGGTTTGACCGAGAAGGCTACGGTGAGCGATGTCGTTGTGGCGGAGGTGACCGTGCCGACGGCACCATTGTTAAAGACGATCGTATTGTTGGCTGCCGTGCTGCTAAAGCCTTTTCCGCTAATCGTGATCGTGGGGGAGGTTAAGCTCAGGCTGGCATTGTTGAGTGTCACCGCAGGTGCGACCGCGGCAATCTGAACTGCCGTAACACTGCTGACACCGTTGGTGGTGACGATGGCAGTCAAGCTGCCCAGAGCGGCTGGTTTGGTTGAGAACGTCACGGTGAGCGACGTGGCACTGGCCGCAGAAACGGTTCCAACGGCGCCATTATTCAAGACGACGGTGTTGTTGCTAGCCGTGGCATCGAAGCCAAAACCGCTGAAGGTGACCGAGCTGGCATTGATCGATAGGCTGGTGGTCGCGGATGTGACGACTGGTTTGACGGTGGCAACATTGACAGCCGCGCCGCTGGATTTTGTATTCGAGGTGACCACGGCGGTCAAAATACCTGACGAAACAGGTTTGGTGGAGAACGTCACGGTGAGTGACGTGGCGCTGGATGCCGTGACAGTGCCAATCGCGCCTTTGTTGAAGACCACCGTGTTATTGGCGACCGTGTTGCTAAAGCCCAAGCCTGTGATGGTAATCGTGTTTGAGTTCGCCGCCAGACTTGTTGAGGTGAGCGTAACGACGGGGGTCACCGCCGCAATTTGAACAGCCGAGCCACTGCTGACGCTGTTGGTGGTGACCACGGCAGTCAGAGATCCGGCCGAAGTGGGCTTGGTCGAGAAGGTCACGGTCAATGCGGTGGTGGTGGCTGCGGTGACGGTGCCAACAGCGCCGTTATTAAAGACGACGGTGTTGTTGCCCGCCGTGGTGTCGAAGCCAAAGCCGTTGATGGTGACTGTCGTTGCGTTGGCTGCCAGCGAGGCGACGCTGCTCGTCACTACGGGGATCACGGTCGCGATCTGAACAGCCGCACCACTGCTGACACTGTTGCTGGTGACGATGGCCGTCAAGCTGCCAACGGCGGTCGGTTGGGCCGAGAGCGTTACGGTGAGCGAGGTCGCCGATGCGGTCGTGACGGTCCCGGCGGCGCCGTTGTTGAACACGACGGTGTTGTTGCTGGCCGTGGTGTCGAAGCCGAAGCCGGAGATCGTGATGGTATTGGCACTGATGGCCAGATTGGTCGTGGCGCTGGTCACGACCGGTTTGACCGTGGCGACTTGAACCGTCGAGCCGTTTGATTGTGAGCTGGTGGTTACCACGGCAGTCAGGCTGCCGGCCGATGTAGGCTTGGTCGAGAACGACACGGTGAGTGCAGTTGCCGTGGCGGCCGAGACTGTGCCGATTGCGCCGTTGTTGAACACGACGGTGTTGTTGCCCGCCGTGGTGCTAAAGCCAAAGCCATTGATGGTCATGGAGGATGCATTGGCCGCGAGATTCGTGCTGCTGCTCGTGACCACCGGTTTTACCGTGGCGACTTGAACCGCTGAGCCGCTGTTGATTCCGTTGGTGGTGACCACTGCAGTTAGGCTGCCAACCGCCGTCGGTTGGCTCGAGAGCGTCACGGTGAGTGACGTCGATGTGGCTGCGGTGACCGTTCCAACCGCTCCGTTGTTGAAGACGACGGTGTTGTTGCCCGGGGTGGTGTCGAAATTGACGCCGCTGATGGTCATCGTGGAGGCATTGATCGCCAAGCTGGCCGAACTCGTTGTCACAGCAGGAGCGACCGTGGCGATCTGAACCGCTGCACCACTGGACTGCGCGTTTGAAGTGACGACGACCGTCAGCGTGCCCACGGCCGTCGGTTTCGTCGAGAATGATACGGTGAGCGAAGTTGGTGTAGCCGCCGAGACGGTACCAACCGCGCCATTGTTGAACACCAACGTGTTGTTGCCGGCGGTGGTATCAAATCCCAAGCCGGCGATAGTGGCCGTGCTTGAGCTGGCCGACAAGCTGGCGGTACTGCTCGTAACCACGGGCTTTACTGTAGCGACCTGAACGGCTGCGCCACTTGATTGCGAATTCGTAGTGACGATGACGGTCAGACTTCCGGCCGATGCCGGCTTGGTCGAGAAGGTGACCGTCAGCACGTTAGACGTAGCCGAACTGACCGTGCCGACTGCACCATCGTTGAACACCAGCGTGTTGTTACCGGCCGTGGTGTCGAACCCAAAACCATCGATCGTCATCGTGGAGGCGTTTGCGAGCAGGCTGACCGTGCTACTCGTGACCACGGGCTTGACCGTGGCCACTTGAATGGCTGAACCGCTATTCACTCCGTTGGTTGTGACGACCGCAGTCAGGTTGCCGACTGCGGTCGGCTTGACAGAGAAGGTGACGGTCAGCGACGTGGAGGTGGCGGCCGAGACGGTCCCGACGGCTCCATTGTTCAATGTGACCGTGTTGTTGCTGGCGGTGGTGTCGAACCCAAGGCCGTTGATCGTGAGCGTCGTTGAGTTAATCCCCAGGCTGGAGGAACTGCTCGTGACAACCGGTGAGACGGTGGCCACCTGGACCGCCGTGCCACTGCTCGTGCCGTTGCTGGTCACGACGACCGTCAGATTACCCACCGCAGTCGGTTGGCTTGATAACGTGACGGTCAGCGAGGTCGCCGAGGCGGACGAGACCGTTCCTGCGGCGCCGTTATTGAAGACGACGCTGTTATTACCCGCGGTGGTATCAAAACCAAAGCCGTTAATCGTGAGCGTGGTTGTGTTGATCGCCAAGCTTGTGGAACTGCTGGTCACCACGGGTTTGACCGTAGCCACATGCACGGCCGATGCACTGCTCACGCTGTTCGAGGTGACGATCGCGGTCAGGTTGGCAGCCGTGGAGGGTTTGGTTGAGAAGGTCACGGTCAGCGAGGTCGCCGAGGCGGATGAAACGGTCCCGACCGCGT
The DNA here is from genome assembly GCA_964387325.1 of uncultured Planctomycetaceae bacterium. Classification (GTDB taxonomy): domain Bacteria; phylum Planctomycetota; class Planctomycetia; order Pirellulales; family PNKZ01; genus CAZZBK01. The sequence continues at coordinate 13,846 of CAYLYE010000079.1, read as the reverse complement.
CGTTATTGAATGCCACGGTATTGTTGCCCGGGGTGGAGTCGAACCCGAAGCCGTTGATCGTCAGAGTACTGGCGTTGGCTGCTAGAACGTAGGCGCCATTCGCGCTCACGACCGGAATGACCGTGGCAACTTCGACGGGCGCGCCACTACCGACACTGTTGGTTGTCACCACAGCGGTCAAGCTACCGGCCGCAGTGGGCTTGGTCGAGAAGGTCACGGTCAACGATGTCGCGCTGGCCGAGGTTACCGAACCTACGGCACCATCGTTGAGCGTGACGGTGCTATGCGAAGCGATGGCGTCGAACCCAAAGCCATTGATCGTGATTGAAGTGGCATTGGCGGACAGATTTGCCGAACTGCTGGTGACGACGGGCGTCACGGTGGCGACTTGGAGCGCCGCCCCGCTACTCACACCATTACTGGTCACGACAACGGTCAAGCTACCGGCATTGGTGGGTTTGACTGAGAAGGTCACGGTCACGGACGTAGCACTGGCGGAAGTCACCGTGCCAGCCGCCCCATTGTTGAAAACGACAGTGTTATTGCCAGGCGTGGTATCGAAGCCAAAGCCGCTGATCGTGAGTGTACTGGCATTCGCTGCCAAGCTCGCGCTGCTGCTGGTCACGACGGGCGTGACCGTGGCCACCTGGACTGCTGATCCGCTGTTGATACTGTTGGTGGTGACGATCGCGGTCAAGCTGCCTGCGGAGGTGGGCTTGGTCGAGAGCGATACCGTCAGCGACGTTGCAGTGGATGCCGTGACGGTACCGACGGCTCCATCATTGAATGCAACCGTGTTGTTTCCTGGCGTTGTGTCGAAATCGAAGCCATTGATCACAATCGAGTTTGCATTGGCGGCCAGATTCGTCGTCCGCAAGGTGACGGCGGGGATCACCGTGGCCACCTGAACAGCCGACCCACTGCCGACGCTGTTACTGGTCACGATAGCGGTCAGGCTGCCTACAGCAGTCGGTTTCGTCGAGAACGTAACGGTGAGCGAAGTAGGCGAGGCTGCCGTTACGGCGCCGATCGCACCATTATTCAAGGAGACCGAATTGTTGCCGATCGTAGAGTCAAAGCCAAATCCGTTGATCGTGAGGGTGGTAGCACTGGCCGACAAATCCGCAGTGCTGATGGTTACGACCGGGATGACGGTCGCCACTTGCACAGCTGCGCCACTGCTCACGCCGTTGCTGGTCACGACGATGGTCAGGCTTCCGGCGGTCGTGGGCTTGGTCGAGAACGTTACGGTCAGCGCGGTCGCAGTGGCCGCCGTGACGGTACCGGCGGCTCCGTCATTCAACACAACCGTATTGTTCCCTGGCGTCGTGTCGAAGCCGAAACCGTTGATTGTGAGCGTGTCTGAGTCGGCCGCCAAATTGGAGTTGCTGCTCGTCACAACCGGCGCGACGGTCGCTACCTGCACTTCCGAACCGCTGGTCACACTGTTGCTGGTCACAATCGCCGTCAGGCTGCCGGCCGAAGTAGGCTTCGTCGAAAGCGTCACGGTCAGCGACGTTGCCGTGGACGACGCCACGGTACCAACCGCACCATTATTGAAAACAACAGTGTTATTACCGGCGGTCGGGTCGAAACCGAAGCCGTTGATCGTGATGGAACTGCCGCTGGCCGACAGCACCGCCCCTGCATTGGCCGTTACCACGGGGGTGACCGTGGCGACTTGCACAGCCGCCCCGCTACTGACACCGTTGGATGTGACGGACGCGGTCAGGTTACCGGCGGATTTTGGTTTCGTCGAGAACGTCACGGTCAGCGACGTTGGCGAAGCCGACGTGACGGTCCCCACGGCGAAGTTGTTTAAGGTCACGGTGTTGTGCGAAGCAATCGAATCGAAGCCGTAGCCGTTGATCGTGATCGTTGTCGCATTGGCAGCCAGGTTGGTTGTGCTGCTGGTAATGACGGGCTTGACCGTGGCCACCTGCACAGCGGTACCGCTGCTTACCGTGTCTGTCGTCACCACTGCGGTCAAATTGGCCGCCGAGGTTGGAGAGGCTGAAAGGGACACGGTGAGTGACGTGGTCGTCGCCGCGGTCACGGACCCGACCGCGCCGTCATTGAGCACGACGGAGTTGTTGCTGGCGGTCGTGTCAAACCCATAACCGGCGATCGTGATGGTCGTTGCATTCGCATCCAAGCTGGCGCTGCTGCTGGTGACCACCGGCTTGACCTTGGCAATTTGCACCGAGGACCCATTGGCCACACTGTTGGTCGTGACCACGGCTGTCAAACTACCTGCCGTCTGTGGAGGGGTCACGAACGTCACGGTGAGCAAGGTTGAGGTGGCCGTGGTTACCGTACCTGCGGCTCCGTTGTTGAGAATGACCGTATTGTGGTTGGCCGTGGAATCGAAGCCCATGCCGACGATGGTCACCGTGTTCGCGTTGGCCGCTAGAATATATCCGGCGTTCGCCGACACGATGGGCATGACGGACGCAATCTGGACCGCACTGCCGCTGCTGACGGTGTTGGTCGTGACACTGGCCGACAGACTGCCGGCCGTGGTGGGATTGGTCGAGAACGTCACGGTGAGCGAGGTGGCGCTGGCCGACGTCACGGTCCCGGCCGCACCGTTGTCGAGCGTGACCGTGTTTTGGTTTGCCGTGGAGTTAAATCCATAGCCGTTAATCGTGACGGTTATCGCATTGATTGCCACATTCGCCGTGGACGAAGTGACCACGGGAATGACCGTGGCGACTTGGACCGCCGCGCCGCTGCTGACGGTATTGGTGGTTACACTGGCGTTCAGGTCGCCGGCCATGGTGGGATTGACCGAAAACGTCACGGTGAGTGACGTGGCGCTGGCCGAGGTCACGGTCCCGACCGCGCCGTTATCAAGTGTGACCGAGTTATTACTCGCAACCGAATCGAAACCAAATCCGGCAATGGTGATCGTGGTTGCATTGGCAGCCAAGTTTGTGGTGCTGCTAGTTACGACAGGCTTGACTGTGGCTACCTGCACGGCGGTACCACTGTCGACGCCATTGCTGACGACAATCACGGTCAGATCGCCCGCACTGACGGGTTTCGTGGAAAAGGTCACGGTGAGCGATGTGGCACTCGCGGCGCTGACCGTGCCAACCGCGCCGTCATTGAAGATGACGGTGTTGTTGCCTGGCGTTGCATCGAACCCAAAACCGTTGATGGTCAGCGTATTGACGTTGGCCAATAAATCGGCGGTGCTGCTTGTGACGACCGGCGTGACCGTCGCGATTTGGACGGCCGAACCACTTACCTTGGTATTGGTCGTGACCACGGCGGTCAAGCTACCGGCCGAAGTGGGTTTGGTCGAGAACGTCACGGTCAGCGAGGTGGCGCTGGCTGACGTCACGGAACCGACCGCTCCGTTATCTAAGGAGACCGAATTGTTGCCGATCGTGGTATCGAAGCCATAGCCATTAATGACGATCGTTGCCGCATCGGCGGCCAAGTCGGCAATACTGCTGGTCACCACCGGGATGACCGTGGCGACTTGCACGGCGGCGCCACTACTCACACCGTTCGTAGTCACCGAAGCGGAAAGCGAACCCGCCGTGGTTGGTTTTGTGGTAAACGTCACGGTGAGCGAGGTCGTCGTGGCCGCGGTCACGGTTGCCGAGGCACCGTTGTCGAGACTGACGGTGTTGTTGCCGAGGGTTGTATCGAAGCCGAACCCGTTAATGGTCAGCGTAGTGGCGTCGGCGGCAAGATCGGAAGTACTGCTCGTCACGACAGGTATGACCGTAGCGACTTGCACGGCAACACCGCTGTTCACGCTATTGGTGGTGACCACGGCGGTCAGGCTGCCAGCCGATGCCGGATCCGTCGAGAACGTGACCGTAAGCGACGTTGCGGTCGCAGCGGATACGGTACCGATCGCTCCATCGTTGAACACCACGGTGTTGTTGCCTGGTGTCGTATCGAAACCGAACCCATTGATGGTGATTGTGCCCGCATTGGCGGCTAGATCGGCTGTGCTGCTGGTCACGACCGGTTTCACCGACGCGATCTGCACGGCCGCACCGCTGCTGTTGCTGTTGGTTGTGACTACAGCCGTCAAACTCCCTACCGTGTCGGGATTAGTCGAGAACGTGACCGTGATCGATGTTGCACTGGCAGAGGTCACGGTGCCGACGGCATTACTACTGAGAGCGACGGTGTTATTGTTCGCCGTCGTGTCGAACCCAAAACCGTTGATGGTCACCGTGAGCGCATTGGCGGCTAAGCTGGCCGTGCTACTGGTCACGACCGGGATCACCGCCGCGACTTGCACGGGCGCGCCACTGCTCACCGTGTTCGTGGTGACCACGGCACTCAATGGGCCAGCTTCCGTCGGCTTAACTGAGAGGGCTACCGTGAGCGTGGTTGAAGTGGCTGCGGTGACTGCCCCCACGGCTCCGTCGTCGAGGATGACCGAGTTATTACCAGCGATCGTGTCGAACCCAAAGCCGTTGATGGTCAGTGTGGTCGCGTTGGCGGCAAAACTGGCCGTGCTGCTGGTGACCACCGGGATGACCGAAGCCACCTGAACAGCAGCGCCGCTACCAACGCTGTTAACGGTCACGACGGCGTTCAATGGACCGGCTGACGTGGGGCCCGTCGAAATCGTGACGGTCAGCGCCGTCGTCGTCGACGCAGTCACGCTGCCGACCGCCCCGTTGTCGAACGTGACCGAATTGTTGCCGGGAGTCGCGTCGAAGCCAAAACCATTGATCGTCAAGGTGCCTGCGTTGGCAGCAAGATTGGCTGAACTGCTGGTTATGACCGGCACGACCGTGGCCACTTGAACCGCCGCGCCACTCGCGACACTATCGGACGTGACGATCGCCGTTAGACTACCGGCCGAGTCCGGCTTGGTGGTGAACGTCACGGTGAGCGAGGTCGAACTCGCCGCAGTCACCGTGCCCAGCGCTCCGTTGTCAAACGCTACCGAGTTGTTGCCGGGCGTGGGCTCAAAACCAAAACCATTGATGGTGAGCGTCGCCGCATCGGCTGCCAGATTGGCAACGCTGCTCGTGACCACAGGGACCACGGTCGCCACTTGTACCGGCGCGCCGCTACTCACGCTGTTCGAGGTGACCGTGGCCGAAAGATTGCCGGCCGTTGAGGGATCTGTGTCTAACGACACCGTTAGCGAAGTGGGGGTCGCGGCGATGACCGTGCCCACCGCCCCTTCGTCGAACGTCACGCTGTTGTTGGAAACGATCGGATCAAATCCACTTCCGTTAATGACGATCGCCGTGGCATTGGCGTACAAACTTGAGGTGTCCGGTGTCACGGTCACGGCCAACATCGCGCGTTCTTCGAGGTACTCCAATCGCTGAAAACTGCCCAGTAACGCATTCCGCTGATATCGTTTGCGCAAGCGGGAAGCGCGAGGCAATTTGAACCACACACTCAACCAAGACTTGAGCCACGATAAGAGTCGGAATGCCATTTTGAATCTCTATCAAACGGGTACGGTGATGAGCTCACGCTGAATGCGTCGTCTTTTATTTCTACTTTTGGTGGGCCTGATATCGCCTATCGAATGGCACTGCCACTCGTCGTACAGCCCCTATCCGCTGGACCATCCACTCCAGCACTCGAGGCACATCGCTTGATGCGCCCCACCTTTTAATCGCCCAGTTCAAGCAAGCACGGCTGGTCACAACACTCGACAACGTCTCTTTTACTTTCGGTAAATATCATTTCACGCATCGAATAAATTTGTTTTTTGTAGTTCAAGCAGATTAGGGAACATGGAACAGGATTTAACGCCTGCAGAGTCGAAGCTTGCAGGCGGTAACGGCTGATCGGCTACTGGGCAGCTGCAGCGTTGCCGAAGACCTGTGCAACAATGACCGGGTTACGAAACCGGTAGACAAGGGGGGGGCGTAAGGTTCACGGCTCAATGGGGCTCGCGATTTGTCCATCCCGCCTTCATTTTTTCACCGATCGACCTGGGTCACTCTGACTCACTGTAATTTGCTCCTCAGATCGCGAGTGCTTGTACAATGGCGATTAACGACTTCGTCCAGTTGCCAAATGAGCCTGAAAAAAGTTCATTCGACGTCCTGTCGCCCCGACTTGACGGGATCATCTATCGATGCGGAATGAGTTCCGAATGAAGCACGCCCAACGGGCTGCGGAACTGGAACAGGGCACAACGGATTCCGTGCCTGCCGATGACACGTCTTCGGACAACGCATCAGCAGACGGTGCCAGCGACACCTCATCCACAGCGGCTTCGGATGTCTCGTCAAAGCAGAAGTCGCAGCGCAAAGGCCACTCGCCGTCCCTATCCCTATCCCGATCACAGGGTCGATCAGCCGCACCGATGGAAGCATGCTCTATTCCAACGTACAATCATCTTTTCCTGCAACATACAGAGCACAACCATGAAGACCGTCATCACCCTCACTGCGTTCTTTGGGCTTTTGTGCGGTCAGGCGCTAACTGCGGCCGAGAAGCCCAACATCGTATTCATCGTCTCCGACGATCATGCGTGGACCGACTACGGATTCATGGGGCACAAGCAGATCGATACGCCCAACCTCGACAAGTTTGCCGCTCGCGGTGCAGTGTTTTCACGTGGCTACGTGCCGACTGCGCTTTGTCGGCCTTCGCTGGCAACCCTGATGACTGGCCTGTATGCGCATCAACACAAGGTCAGCGGGAACGACCCCGCCGTCCTGCCTGCCGCGAGTTCGTCTGTGGGCGCGGACACAACGGGCAAGGGCAAGCGTCAGGCTACCGGTGAATCGCCCAAGTACGCCGCTCTTCGCGCGAAGCTGATCGGCAAGTTCTATGAGCATCCGTCGCTGACGAAACTGCTGGCCGAGCAAGGCTATCTCAGCCACCAATCGGGCAAATGGTGGGAAGGCGATCCCAAGCAAGCTGGCTTCACGCACGCCATGACGCGCGGCTTTCCCAAACCGGACGGACGCCACGGCGACGACGGACTGAAGATCGGTCGCGAAGGCATGCAGCCCTTGTTTGATTTCATGGATCGCGCGGTCGCGGAGAAAAAGCCGTTCTTCGTGTGGTATGCGCCGCTCCTGCCACACACGCCGCACAACCCGCCTGACCGCCTATTTCATAAGTACAAGGCCAAAGGAATTGCCTCGGATCATGTGGCCAGGTACTACGCAATGGTCGAGTGGTTCGACGAGACGTGCGGCCAACTGCTCGACAAGCTCGATGAGAAAGGACTTGCGCGAGACACGTTGGTCGTCTACGTCGGCGACAACGGCTGGATTCAGCAGGAGGACGGCCCCGGTTACGCACCGCGATCGAAGCAATCCGCCAACGAAGGCGGCACGCGCCAGCCGACGATATTTTGCTGGCCTGGTGTCATCAAGCCTGGCGATCGCGGTGAGCAGCTTTGTTCGGGAATCGACATCATGCCGACGGCGCTCGCGGCAGCGGGTGCGAACTGTCCAAACAATCTGCCCGGTTACAATCTATTGCCCGTTCTCCAGTCCGGCCAGCCGACGCCACGTCAGAAAATCTTTGGCGAGACGTTCGCGCACGACGTGGCGAACATCGATCGACCGGAAGACAGCCTGCTCTATCGGTGGGTGATCGAAGACCGTTGGAAACTGCTGCTCACCTATGACGGCAAGCTGGGACGATACGCCAGTAGTCATCCGCGCACCGAGAAACGTCCGCAACTGTTTGACCTGCTCGCCGACCCGCACGAAAATCACAACCTTGCCGCTCAGCATCCTGAAGTCGTCGCCCGTCTCGCCGCCCGCTTGCAAGCGTGGTGGCCTGTCACCGAGCGCCAGGTGCTGACCCAGTGGACCGACGAACCGGGAAAGTGGAAGTAGGACCGTCGTAAATGAATGGCTCGAAGAATGAATTTATCAGAACACCGGCGATTCTCGTAACAGGATACCATCCGCTGAACAGGACTCTCATGAGACAGATGCACTTTCTCGTTTTGCTGGTTGGCCTTGGGGTGCCGGCGATGGCCGCTGATGTGAAGCCGCCAAACATCGTCATCCTTTACGCCGATGACATGGGCTTCGGTGATCTCAGCGCGAACAATCCCGCATCGAAGATCCCCACGCCGCATCTGGACAAGCTGGCCTCCGAGGGGATGCGATTCACCGACGCGCACAGTTCGTCTGGCATTTGTACGCCGAGCCGATACGCGCTGCTGACCGGGAGGTTTCATTGGCGAAAGTTTCACGGCATTGTGAACTCGTTCGATAAACCGGTGTTCGATGACGCGGAGTTGACGCTGCCGGAGTTGCTCAAGACGAAAGGCTACCGCACGGCCTGCATCGGCAAGTGGCATCTGGGTTGGAACTGGTCCGACATTCAGAAACCGGGCGCGAAACCGGAAGGCAACGCGAAACGCCCCGCCAAAGGCTTTGCCCCCGACGCCTTCGATTGGTCAAAGCCGATCTCTGGTGGTCCGCTCTCGCACGGCTTTGATTTTTACTTTGGCGACGATGTTCCGAATTTTCCGCCGTACGCCTGGATGAAAAACGATCGCGTCATCACCGTGCCGTCCGAGCCGCTGACGATCACGTCCAAGACCAAAGAAGGCAACTGGGAATCGCGTCCCGGCCCAATGACGCCCGGCTGGGATTTTTATGCCGTCGTGCCACGTTTGCGCGATGAAACTGTGCAGTGGATCAATGGCCAACGCGGCCAGGAAGCTCCGTTCTTTTTGTATGTGCCGTTCAATTCGCCTCACGCGCCAATCGTGCCGACCGACGAGTTCACCGAGAAATCGAAGGCCGGTGGCTTCGGCGACTTCATGACACAAACGGATGACGTTGCGGGACGCATCCTGCAGGCGCTGGCGGACAACGGTTTTGCCGACAACACGATCGTCCTCTTCACGGCCGACAACGGCGCGGAGCATTATGCCTACGAGCGAATCCGCAACTTTGGCCATCGCAGTTCCGGCCCGCTGCGCGGCATGAAACGCGATCTCTACGAAGGGGGCCACCGCGTCCCGTTCATCGTGCGCTGGCCCGGCAACGTGAAACCCGGCTCGGTCAGCGAGGCCCTCGTCAGTCAGGTCGACATCATGGCGACGCTGGCCGCCGCTGTCGGTGCGGAACTTCCCGCGAGTACCGCACACGACAGCCACAATCTGCTCGCCGTGTGGAAAGAGAACGCACGCAGCCCGCGCCGCAGCATCGTCCACAACACTTTCGAAAACGCCTACGCCGTCCGTCACGAGAACTGGCTCCTCATCGCTGCCAAGTCTGGCGCTCACAGCAAAGTCCCACCCTGGTTCGATAAAGAACACGGCTACACAGAGGACGACCAGCCTGGCGAACTGTACGACCTGAGCAACGACCTCGCGCAAAAGAACAACCTGTACGCAAAAGAACCCACCAAGGTCGCTGAACTTACCGCGCTGATGAAAACCATTCGCGCCCGGGGCCAGGTGCGCTGAACTCTGATAACAGGCATTCCCTGATGACTCGACTCCTCGAACTCCTGTTCGTTCTCGTATTCGCCGTCAACCATGCTGGTGCCGCAGAGACGACGAAGCCCAACATCCTGTTCGCGATCGCGGACGACTGGGGACTGCACGCGGGCGCATACGGAACGCCGTGGGTGAAGACTCCGGCCTTCGACCGCATCGCGCGCGAGGGACTGCTGTTTCGTAACGCTTACACGCCGATGGCGAAGTGCGCTCCGTCGCGGGCCATCGTGCTCACCGGACGGCATCTGTGGCAGAACGAAGAAGCCGGAAATCACATGGCCGTGTTCCCGCCGAAGCTCAAGAGCTGGCCCGAAGTGTTGATGGACAACGGCTGGCACATGGGGATCACCGGCAAAGGCTGGGGACCGGGCTTCGCCAACGATGTCGGCGGCCAGCCACGCCTCATCACCGGCCAACGCTTCGACAAACGTAAGGCCGAGCCGCCAGCGCAAGCGATGGGCAACACCGACTACGCCGCGAACTTCATCGACTTCCTCGATGCTGCCCCAAAAAACGCCCCGTGGTGTTTCTGGTATGGCTGCACCGAGCCGCATCGTGCGTATGAGTTCCAAGCGGGTGTCAATAAAGGGGGCAAGAAACTCTCGGACATCGACCGCGTTCCCGCCTACTGGCCCGATCACGAGACCGTCCGCCACGACATGCTCGACTATGCATTCGAAGTCGAGCACGCTGACAACCATCTCGGTCGCATGATCGCGACATTGGAGAATCGTGGTCTGCTCAACAACACGCTCATCATTGTCACCAGCGACCACGGGATGCCCTTTCCGCGCGCCAAAGGCTACGCCTATCACGACTCGAACCACGTTCCGCTCGCCGTTCGTTTCCCTGCCGGAATGAATCATCCGGGCCGCGTCATCGAAGACTTTGTGGATTTCACCGACCTCGCGCCGACGATTCTCGACTACGCGGGCATCACGCAACCGGACAGCGGCATGAGGTCCATCACCGGCCGGAGCTGGCGGCCGATCATCGAGAGCGAAACAGCCGGGCGAGTTCTTGCCGAACGCGATCATGTGCTGATCGGCAAGGAACGCACCGACGTGGGGCGACCGCACAACTGGGGCTATCCCATCCGGGGTATCGTCACCGCCGAGCACCTTTATCTGCGCAACTACGAACCGACACGTTGGCCCGCTGGCAATCCCGAGACCGGTTACCTCGACACTGACGGCAGCCCGACGAAGTCACTCATCCTCGAACTGGGTCGCAAAGACCGGAGTGATTTGTTTTGGCGTCTCAATTTCGGCATGCGACCCGCTGACGAACTGTACGACCTGCGCGCCGACCTCGACTGCACTCGCAACCTCGCTGCTGACTCCGCTCAGACCGATCGCGTGACGGCGCTTCGTCGGCGGATGGAAGACAGGCTCAAAGACCAGAACGATCCACGCATGTCCGGGCGAGGCCATCTCTTCGACGATTACAGACCAACCACCGGCGACGGCTTCTTTGAAAAATTCCAGCGCGGCGAGAAGGTCAACGCCGGCTGGGTCAGTCCGAGCGACTTCGAAAAGACACCCATCATTCCAAACGTGCCCTGAATCATGCCGAACGCGGCTCGCACGATCGAAAACAGACTTCCACTTTCACTCACTGACGGAATTTTCAATGGATCAGATCGACCGACGTACCGCCATCAAACTGGTCGCCGCAGGCACTGGCACTTGGGCCCTCATGCCAGAGGTCGTGCCAGCGCAGATTCCCGCTCAGCCGTTTGGCTCTGAGTTTCCCAATCTCGAATCGCTGACGACCGGTTCGTGGTGGGAGCACGGAGCCGCAGCCGCGAGTTCGGACAATAGTTTCAAGACGAAAGCCAAGGCGAAGGCCAAGACCGCGGGAGGTGGACAGCCCGCTGCTCCGCCGATGGACGTACCGCGCGACCAAGTTGTGGCTTTCGCGGTCTACACGCAGCACGGTGGCGTGTTGAAGTTGAGTGCTCAGTTGTTTCCGCTCAAACCGGGTGAGCCGCGCGAGGCACGTCTGGAACTGAAACGGGACGCGGGCTGGGTCGAGCTGGCGAAGGCCGAGGTACTTTATCCGGGTTGGGACGCTCACTTCCGCGTCGAGAACTGGGACGCGACGAAGGATGTCGCGTATCGCGTGCGGCACGGCGAGCGGGCGATGTTCGAGGGACTCGTGCGTCGCGACCCGGTCGACAAAGACGTGATTGTCGTCGGCAACCTGTCGTGCAATTCCAGCCGCACGACCGGCCAGCGGCCGGAGATCATCGACAACCTCAAACGGCAAGACCCCGATCTGCTGTTCTTCGCCGGCGATCAGACCTATCGACACACCGAGCACACGGCCGGCTGGATCGAGTTCGGCTTGCAGTTCCGCGAGATCATGCGCGACCGGCCGACGATCTGTATTCCCGACGATCACGACGTGGGGCACGGCAATGTCTGGGGCGAGAGTGGCAAGCGGTCGCGTATCTCCGGCGACGCGGACGGTGGCTACCGTTACCCGGTCGAGTACGTGAATCAGGTGCAGCGGCAGCAGTCGTGGCATCTGCCCGACGCGGTCGATCCCACGCCGGTCGAGCGAGGCATCACGGTCTATTTCACACGACTGACGCTGGGCGGCATCGACTTCGCGATCCTCGAAGACCGCAAGTTCAAGAGCGGCCCGGCGGGAAAGATTCCGCAGATGGGACCGCGTCCCGACCACATCAACGATCCGAAGTACGATCCCAAGTCGATCGACTTGCCGGGCCTACAATTGCTCGGCGAGCGGCAGCATCAATTCCTTCGCGCCTGGACGCAGGACTGGACCGGCGCGGAGATGAAGGCGGTTCTCTCGCAGACGGCGTTTTGCGGAGCGGTCCACATGCACGGCCAGCGAGACAGTCGGTTGCTCGCGGACCTCGATTGCAACGGTTGGCCGCAGACACAACGCAACGTGGCGCTCGAAGAGATTCGCCGAGCCTGGGCCGTGCATCTCTGTGGCGACCAGCATTTGGCGGTTGTGGTCAAGCACGGCATCGAAAAGTTCGGCGATGGCCCGTACGGCTTCACAAGTCCCGCGCTCGTCAACACTATTTACGGCCGTTGGTGGCATCCGCTCGACGAACAACCGGGGCCAAATCCCGTTCCGAACAGCCCGCTGCCGTGGACGGGCGATTTCCACGACGGCCTCGGAAATAAGATCAGCATGTTGGCCTATGCGAATCCTCCCGACATCACGCAGGAGAAGCAACGGGCCGACGGCTACGGCATCGCACGTTTCGACAAACACAGGCGGACGATCACGCTCGAATGCTGGCCTCGCTTCTCGGACTCTTCTCAGGGAGACAAGGCCCAGTTTCCCGGCTGGCCGATCACCGTCGCGATGGACGCCAACGACGGCCGGGTTGTCATCGGCTGGCTGCCGAAACTGGTCGTCGAGGGCTCGGCACGCCCTGTGATACAAGTTGTGGAAGAAGCCACCGGAAACATCTTGTATACGGTCCGCGCGTCAGGGAATCGCTTTCAGCCCCGCGTGTACGGTCCCGGCAAATACACCGTGAAGATCGGTCGCGACCGGCCAGACGCGATGACGCTCGCAGGATTGGAACCACAAGCGAAAGACACAGCCGGACAACGCACCATCAAACTGTGAACGCTTCACTTCGCGGAAACAACAAGTCACGCAGACGTGACCATCGTCGCGATATTTTCATGACGCAATGCACGAGGAACAGCCATGATGCTTTCAACTTCAGTTCGCTGTCGCAAGTTACTGGCTCGCTGGATTTCGTTGGTAGTTCTTGTTTGTGTTTTCACCAGCACAGGGTTGGCACAGAACTCGCCACCAGCCAAAGCCACGAAGTCGGAAGCTCCGTTCGCCTGGGTATCGCCGCTGACGAATACCGATGCGAAGAAGGCACTGCCGCCGACGGTGAGGCACGCGACGTTCACGAGTCCGTCGATGGGGATCGACGTCGGGTACTACATCTATCTACCACCCGGTTATGAGACGAGTAGAGAAAAATATCCGGTCGTGTATCACTTGCACGGCGGACGACCGGGTGCGGAGAACAAGAGCGTGCGGCTCGCGAGTTATGTGGACAAGGCGATCGTGGCCGGCACGATCAAGCCGACGATCTACGTTTTTCCAAACGGCGGCCCGGTGAGTTGGTACGACATGCCAGAAATGAAACACGGGTTGGGCGAAACGGTGTTCGTGAAGGAACTCATCCCGCACATCGACGCCACCTATCGCACCTGGGGCAAGCGCGAAGGCCGGGCGCTGGAGGGTTACTCGCAAGGCGGTCGCGGCACGACGCGGATCATGTTCAAGCACCCGGAGCTGTTCCTCTCCGTCGCGCCGGGCGGCTCGGGCTACGGGCCGGAGAAACGGATTCAGGAGAAGGACGGCTACGAATCCGATACGCTCCGCTTTCAGCCG
>CAYLYE010000078.1:0-25182 GCA_964387325.1 uncultured Planctomycetaceae bacterium | reverse complement strand
CAACGGTCCTTCCGCGTTGGTGTCCGTTGACAACACCAAATTGATCGGAGCCGTCGCGGTTACGGTGCTCAACAACGGTTCGTTTGTGACCAATCCTGACAAGCCGCAACCCATTCGCTCGGGACTCACCGCACTCAATTTCGGTGTCGGTCCGGTCTCGTCGGGGAACGTGTCCGGTCCGACGAACCCGAGCATGGCGTTGGACTTCGGCGGAAATGTCTCGACGTTTATCGCGGCCGGTGTCACCTCGGCCGCGCCGCCTGCAATGTGGACTGGAAATATCAGTGGCAACGGCGCCGTTATATTTAACACAAACGAAGGCCCGGCGGGCGTTGAACTCACGGTGACCGGTGCAATTGATGGCACCACGGTCACCAAGAATGGCTTGGGCACGCTCATCCTCGCCGGAACCAACACCTACAGCGGCCTAACGACGATCAATGCCGGAACAGTGGTGGTCACCAGTGGTAACGTTTTAGGCGATCCAGCCTCCGGTACTACCGTGGCGGCTGGAGCGACCTTGGCGTTCAGTTCAGCAGGCACGCTGAACTACTCACAAGCGGAGGCCATCACGCTGCTGGGCGGTTCCGGGGCCGGTTCCATAGGCGTTAACGAAATCCAGACGCTCAATGTTTCCGGCGTCGCGACGCAGATGCAACTCATCTTCGACGGACAGACCACCGCTCCGTTCGATCTCACCCAAGCCACCGCTAACCAACTGCAAACCGCGTTGCAAGCCTTAAGCAACGTTGGCTCGAACAATGTGCTCGTGTTTGGCCCGGTCGGTGGCCCCTTTGCGGTAACGTTCGTCAATGGCCTGGGGGCTCGCGATGTACCAGCGCTGGTGGCGACGACTGTTGGCGGGGGCTCGGTAACCGTCGCCACCACGACCAACGGTGTGCAGCGATCTTTGGTGCTCGATCCGCATTCCGGAGCATTGGAGTTTCTCGCCGGGAACACGGACTTCCTCGGAACGATTACCGCGTCAGCGGATACCACGATCGGTGTGACCAGCGGAAACGCCACTGTTTCTGGAACGGCAAACTTTAACTCACCCAACTTTTATATCCGTGGTGCCGGTAATCTCACGTTCAGTCAAGCGGTCGGTGGTAATTCGCTCAGCAAGGGGCTCGACTCGAACGATAGTGGCGTACTAACGCTGGCAAGCCTGAGCAATTCCTACAGCGGATCCACGACCATCAACGGAGGCAAGGTTTCCGCCGCCGCATCGGAGAATCTCGGGCTTGGCAATAACATCATTTTTAATGGTGGCACGTTGCAGGCTACCGGCAGCTTCTCGAACGGCCGTGGCATGACCTCCGGCCCGTTGGGAGCCAATATCGAGGTGCTCAGTGGTGTGACCCTGACGCAAGGCGCGATCATCACCGGTCCAGGATCCCTGACCAAGCTGGGAGCTGGTACCTTGCTGCTGCAAAACACCGGCAACAACTATTCCGGCGGCAATGTGCTGAACGAAGGGACCTTGACGCTCAATCCTGGCGTTTCCTTGGGCGCGACGGCCGGTACCTTGACGATCAACGGCAGCCCGGGTGGATCGGTACTGAACCTCAACAGCAGCCAAACCATTTCCGGCCTGCTCGGTTCGAACCTAGCCGGCACTTCTGCGATCAACCTCTTGGGAACTGCCGCCAATACGCTCACCATCAACCAAGCCTTCAACTCATCGTTCGACGGTACGATCACGGGCGCGAGCGGCAGTCTCGTCAAATTAGGTGTCGGCACACTGACGTTGAATGGCAATAACACCTATAGCCTCGGCACATCGATCCTGGGCGGCGCATTAAGCGTCAGCAGTAATAATAATTTAGGCGGACTTGCCGGTACGGTGATCATGAACAATGGCGCCACATTACAAGTCACCGGCAACTTACTTACCTCGAATCGACAGTTCATCCTGAATGCCACCAATGGTGGTCAATTCGATATCGTCTCGCCCGCAACGCTTAACTTGACCGGACAGGTCAGTGGCGGCGGGTCGTTGACCAAGATCGGTTCCGGCACATTGGTCCTGAACAGCGTAAGCAACAGCTACACCGGCGGCACCACCGTGTTGAACGGTGTACTAAGCGTTTCGCAGGACGCGAATTTAGGTGCGACTTTTGCCGGAGTCACCTTGTCCGGTGGTACGTTGCAAGCCTCGAACTCATTCCCTTCGTCGCGAACCATTACACTCGGAACAGCAGGCGGCACGATCGATGTCGTCGTTTCGTCGACATTGACTCTGAACGGGCCGTTGCAAGGGCTCGGTTCATTGACCGTGTCCAACAACGGTACACTCATATTGAATAACACGACCAGCAGTTACTCCGGTGGTACCGTGTTCGCTGGTGGTACGACTCAAATCAGCTCGGATGCCAATCTTGGCGATTCCAATGGTTCGCTCGTATTTAGTGGTGGCGTGCTTCGTTCAACCGCATCACTGAC
Organism: uncultured Planctomycetaceae bacterium; assembly: GCA_964387325.1. Taxonomy (GTDB): domain Bacteria; phylum Planctomycetota; class Planctomycetia; order Pirellulales; family PNKZ01; genus CAZZBK01. The sequence continues at coordinate 22,737 of CAYLYE010000078.1, read as the reverse complement.
ATCCAGCCGCGCGGCGCTCATCCAGTCGAATGCCCTCGCCACGTTCGATGTCTCTTCGGGCACGACCTTCGCGTTTAATGGTGATCTAACCGGATCCGGCGGAATCCTGAAAATTGGTGGCGGCGAGCTCGTGCTTGGCGGTAATAACACCTACAGCGGTGGCTCGACCATCAATGTCGGAACCCTCACGATCGATCAAGATCAGCGATTAGGCGTAGCGACATCGGGCGTCACGCTCAATAGCGGAGCCACCACGGCCACGCTCCGTACCACGAGTTCTTTCGGCACCACGCGCACGTTCACGCTCGGCTCGGGTGGGGGCGCTTTTAGTCCCGACTCAGGTACCGTCTTCACATCCAACGGCACGATTGTCGGCGCTGGTCAACTGTCCGTGACGGGCTCCGGCACCTTGTTACTCGCGAACAACAATGCCTACCAAGGGGGCACGCTGCTCAAGAACGGTACCCTGAGCGCTTCGTTCGACAGCCAACTGGGACAGCCCTCGACCGCTGTGACACTGCAAGGAGGTAATCTCTTCGCCAATGGATCGTTCAATCTGCTCCGTCCCGTTGCACTCGTCTCGCCGGGGGGCGGGCTTAACGCAGGCACGGGTGTGACCTTCACGATCAACGGCCGCATCACTGGCAACACGGGCCAACTCTCGGCCAACGGACCCGGCACCTTGATTCTTACCGATATCACGAACTCCTATGTCGCGGGCACCGTCCTGAATGGCGGAACCGTTGTCGTCTCGGCTGATTCCCAGCTGGGCGACACAAACGGTGGACTGACCTTCAACGGCGGTACATTGCAAATTGCCAACACCATGAGCACGCCGCGCACGATTGTCGTCAACAGCAGCGGCGGATTCATCGATGTCCTCAGCGGTATTTCCTACACCACCGCAAGGTCCGTCTCCGGTGTCGGAACGCTCACGAAAAATGGTTCGGGTACGCTGACCTACTCGTCTGCTAACAGCCAATTCGGTGGCACGACCGTCAACGCAGGCACCTTGATCGTCAACTCCGGCGCTACGCTTGGCGCCACCTCCGCCACACTGACCGTCAATTCGGCCAGCGGCACCACGAATGTCAATCTCAACGGCGCTGCCACCGTCGGTGGCTTAGCCGGAACCCTCACCGGTGGCACAGCTCAGATCAATCTCAGTGGCGCCTCGGCGCTCACGGTCAATCAAATTGTCGACACCGCCTTTGGCGGCACCATCGTCGGTAGCGGCCAATTGATCAAGCAAGGCGTCGGAACTTTGAGCCTGACGGGCACCAATAACTACAGCGGCGGCACGCAGATCCTCGGTGGCGCGGTTGCGATCACCTCCGATGGCGCCCTGGGAAGCACCACCGGCAATGTCACCTTGAATGGTGGTACGTTGCGCGTAACCGCCGACGTTGACACGCCACGCAATATCTCGCTCGGCGCCAGCGGCGGCACGATCGATGTCACCGGCACCAGCTCCTTTACCGAAGCCGGCAACATCACGGGCATTGGTGGATTGACCAAGGTCGGTTCCGGAACCCTATTGCTCAACGGTACCGCCAATGCTTACTCGGGAGGCACGACGATCAGTGCCGGCACTGTCACCGTCGCAAACCCCACGGGGCTCGGAGCTACCAACGGCCGACTGACGGTCTCGAGCGTGGCTGGTGCGACGATCCTAAATCTGTCCAACAACACCATCGTTGGTAATTTCTCCGGCACGGTTAATGGCGGCTCGGCCACCATCAATCTCAATAACAATGCCGTCCTCTCCATCAATCAGACCGCAGCCGCCACGTTCAACGGCTCGATCGCTGGGTCGGGTGGCTTGGTCAAGGCTGGTTCGTCCGCCCTGGCGTTGTTATCGGCCAATAGTTATAGCGGCGCGACCAATATCACGGCCGGCACCCTCGACATTCGCAATCCGCTCGGCTTGGGCTATGGCGATGGCTCGACCGCTTCGGGGACAGTTCTTGCCAGCAACGCCACGCTGCTCATTCAAGGGGGCATCAACATTGCCAACGAGGCCCTAACCCTGGCCGGCGTTGGCTCAGGCAGCGGCAATCTGTTCTCCTCGAACGGAAATAACTTGTTCGGCGGACCGATCACCCTCTCTGGCACCGCAGCTTCGATTGGTATCGCGTCCAATAGCACCTTGGTGATGAGCGGCAATTTCGAGGGCTCGCTCGCCGGCTCTCAAGCACTGACGCTCAACGCCGCTGGAGCCGCCACCTTGTCGGGATCGATCGGCGGTAATGTTCCCTTGGGTGCGGTGACCATTGCCAATAACGCCTCCAACGTCACGCTCGGGAACCTCACGGCCGCCTCTTTGGTCCAGGCCAATGGTCTTGGCCTAACCACGATCAACGGCTCCGTACGCACGACAGGAACCGTCGGGATCTCGCTCGCCACCAACTCGCTCAACATCGGCGGGTCGATCACCACCAACACCACCGGCCCCGTCACACTTTCGACGGCCAACAATGGCACGCTGACCCTTGCATCCACCATCACCTCAGGCGGCGCATTCACTCAAAATGGCAACTCCCCAATCGCCTTGTCCGGTTCCATCACCACGAACAATGCCAATGTAACGTTCAATTCCACCTCGGCTATCACCCTGGCCGGTTCGACGCAGATCGCAACCAACTCGGGCACGGGACCAGGCAATATCACGTTCACCAGTCCCGTAAACGCGACGGCGGCTGGCGTTCAAGCACTCACACTCACCGCGGGTGCCGGCAGTATCACGACCAACAGCTTGGGAACATCGACGCTACTGGGCCCGATTCTGATCAACTCGGCCAACAATCTTACGCTCGGTAATCTCTCCGCCTCGTCGTTGATCGAGACCGTCGGCACGGGCACAACGACCCTGAGTGGAGTCAACATTGGCGGCGTCCTCAATTTGAGTGCCGGCGCTTTGCTGGCTAATTCGTCGATCACCACGGCCGGGAACGTCACGCTCCGCGCTGCCGGGGCGGTCACCCTCAACGGCTCGATCAACGCCTCGATCGGCACGATAACCATTGCCGCCAATCAAGGTGGCTCGGGCGTCAGTGGTTTTAATCAAAACTCCGGTACGATTACAACTTTAAACAACGGCACGAGCGCTGTATCGATTACAACCAACACCTCCAGCGGTGGCACAGGTAACGCGGTACTCAACAATATCACCGTCGGCGACGGTGGCACGATTAGCGTCAACGCCTGGGGTGGAAGTATCAACCAAAATTCCGGCACCCTGCTCGACGACGGCTCCGGTAACCTCGTGCTTCTCACCAGCGGGGCGACGAGTGCCGTCGGACAGTCGATCGTGCTCGGTGCAATCACCTCTCGCACCGGTTCTTTGACCGCCAACGCCGGATCGGGTGGATTGTTTGTCATCGAAAGCGATAACTTGAATGTCGGGTCTGCTTCCAGCGCCGGCTTGATCCACTTGGTAACGGGTGGCTTGATCAGTCTCAATGGCAATATCCGCGGCACGACCGTTGCGATGGCCACCCCTGTAGGCGTCGTCCAATCTGCCGGCAACATTGTTGCAACGAATCTCGGGCTCGTCGGTGTCGGCGGGTTTACGTTCAATAACAGCACCAATGATGTTGGCACTCTGGCTGCGAGCTTCGGACCCGGCCAACTCAGTTACATCGACACCAACAACCTGACGGTCGGTACCGTCACCACGCCCAACGGCAATATCTCCGGCATTCGTACCGGCAACGCCAGCAATAACGGTGGTCGCGTGACGCTGCAAGCGGGCGGGACACTGTCGGTCAACCAACTCATCAGCTCTTCGAGCGGCTTGGGCGGCGTCACGTTTACGAGCGGCAGCGTTTCGCTCGCTGTGACCCCGGCCCCGGGGGCTGGCAATATCTCGTTGTTTGGCAATCCGCTCGCGGGCACAGGTGCTCCGTTGGTGACCCTCTCGGCCAGCGCTTTGAGCTACACCGAGGGACAAGGCGCGCTGTCGGTCGACAATGCCGCGCTGCTGGCCGACTCGACCAATACTTTGGCGAGCCTGTCCATTGCAATTACCGGCAACTTTGTGCTTGGTCAAGACTCACTCACCTACTCCAATACAGCCAGCATTCGTGGTTCATTTAATTCCACGACCGGTGTGTTGACCCTCACCGGCGCCGCAACCATTTTCGGTTATCAAACGGCTCTCCGATCGGTCGGTTATGCCAACAGTAGTCCCAACCCCATCACCTCGCCTCGCACCATCTCGGTCGTCGCCGATGACGGTCGTTACACAAATGACCCGGCCTTCCGCACGATTAATCTCACGGCCGTCAACTCGGCCCCGGTGGTCACGGCCTCGGGCTCCACCACCAACTACACCGAATCGAGCGCTCCGGCCGCCATTGATCCCAATCTCCAATTGAATGATGTCGACAACATCACCCTGTCGAGTGCAACCATCTCGATCCTGGGTAATTTCTCCGCCGGTCAAGACGTGCTGTCGTTCGTCAACCAGTCGGGCATCGTCGGCAACTATGTCGCCAGCACCGGAGTGCTAACACTGAGCGGCACGGCTTCGCTGGCCAATTACTCTGCCGCATTGAATTCGGTTGCGTACTCGAATAGCTCGCGCAGTCCGTTCACCTCCCCACGAACCATCGGCTTCTCGGTCAACGATGGAGCCGCAACAAGTAGCGTCACAAGCAAGACCGTCACGATCACTCCGGTAAATGATCCGCCGATCATCACGGCTTCGGCCGGTGTGACGAACTACACTGAAAAAGCCTCGGCCCAGGTGATCGATGCGAACTTTAACTTGTTCGACTTCGATAGCCTCACGTTATCCTCGGCTACGATTACAATCACCAACGCGCCGACGACCGGCGAAGACCTGCTCAGTTTCACACCGATTGGAAACATCACCGGCAACTTTAACGCCTTGACGAATGCCCTCAGCTTGTCAGGGGTCGATTCGCAGGCCAATTGGATTACCGCCCTGCGTAGCGTGACGTACCAGAACTCCAATACGATTAACCCCAGTGGGACGACTCGCGACATCGCCTTCCAGGTCAATGACGGCGGCGCTGCCCCGAACACCAGCCTGGTCACCAACAAGAGCGTTTCGATCACGCTGGTCAATGATCCTCCGGTGATTACGCTCACGGCCGGCTCGGCGACCTTTACGGAGAAGGCTGGCCCCATTGCGGTCGATCCCACGCTTCAACTCAATGACTTTGACAGCACCAACCTCGTCGGTGCCACGATCGTCATCTCGGGCAACTCGCTCGCCAGCACGGGCGAAGACGTGCTTAGCTTTACACCTTCGGGCGGCATCACAGGGCTGTTCAACCCGGCCAGCAGTACGCTCACGCTCAACGGCAATGCCTCGATTAACCAATGGCAGACGGTCTTGCGCAGCATTACGTTTGCCGACACCAGCGTTACGCCCAGCGCATTGCCACGTACGATTCAATATGTGCTCAACGATGGCAATGCACAAAACAACCTGAGTCTCACAACGACACGACAGGTCGACGTGATCCCTGTGAACGATGTGCCGGTGGTGACCGTGGCAACTTCGCCGCTCACTTATGTCGAGCAAAGCGGTCCGCTCACGCTCGATCCAACACTGACGCTCGCCGACGTCGATGGTGGCCCTTTTGGAGCAAGTATCGCCGGTGCCTTGATCTCGATTTCCAGCGGATACTGCACCGGCCAGGATATCCTTTCGTTCAACAATCAATCCGGCATCATCGGCAACTTTGATGCCAGCACCGGCACACTCACGCTCACGGGCGTGCAATCGTATAGCGCCTACATTTCGGCCTTGCGTTCGATCACTTATTCAAACGCCAGCGACTTCCCGAGTAGTGCGGCGCGCAATCTCAGTTTCTCAGTCACGGATGGCACCGCAGGGGCAGCCGGTTATAGCATCGTGCAAGGCCGCTCCTTGCAGATTCAACAGATCAACGACCAGCCCACGATCTCCACTCAGACCTCACAATCGGCCGCGGCCGGGTCCGCTAAGCGATTCTCCTCCGCAACCTTTAATCCGATCATTATCTCGGACGTTGATTCGGCCTCGACCGATTTGAATACGGTCATGGTTAGTGTGAACAATGGCGGGTTAATCAGCACGAGCGGGCCAGGGGGGCTCTCATCCAGTACCATCACCATCACCAATACGATTGCCAATATCAACCAGATATTAAACGGACTCATTTTCCAGACCCCTAATGCGGGTGCTACCGGCGCGTACACCTTGACCATCTCGGAAAACGACCGGGGAAATACAGGCTCCGGTGCCCCACTGACGTCCGTATCGAACATTGCTATCCAAGCCATTACGGATACGCCTCCCTCGATCCCAGGCGCCAGCTATAGCCCGTCGCTGACCTACAACGAAAACCCCACCGGCTCGATGTTGATCGCCTCGAACATCATCGTGAACGACCCTGATGTGATTCCGTATCCGGCCGGTGCCTTTGCCGCAATTTCGATTAGCCCCACCACGTTTACCACCTCCAGTGAAGACCTGTTGCAGTACAACGGGTCGGTCAACAATATTGCGCTCTATGGTTCGGGATTCGACCCGAACACGGGGGTGTTGATATTGCAAGCAACGGGTTCAGCCACTGCGGCGGACTTCCAAAACGCGCTGCGACAAGTTGTCTACAAGAACACCTCGCGTAATCCGAGTGTCACTCCCCGAACCATCTCGATTGTCGTGAACGACGGATATGCTGACAGTTCGACGATATCGGCCACGAACATCTCAGTCGGAATTGTCCCCTCCAATGATGCGCCCATTGTCACCCTCAGCGCCGCCAGTTTGACCTACACAGAGAAAGATCCCGCCACGCCCATCGACCCGTTGCTGACGCTGTTTGATTACGACTCTCCCTTCGTAGCGTCGGCCACCGTCACGATCGCCAACGGTTTCGCTGCAGGGGGCGAAGACATCCTGGCCTTCACGAACCAGCTGGGAATTGTTGGAGCATACTCCAACGGAGTGTTGACTCTGACCGGATCTGGCACCAGTGCCGTGCCGATTGCCAACATGCAAGCGGCGCTGCGGACCGTGACCTATCGAGATACGAGCAGCAATCCTTCCACGACAAACCGCAGCATCCGCTTCTCGGTTACGGATGTGGATGCCGTTGGCAATTTATCTCCACAAGTCAGCCTCCCCGTTTCGCGCACCATTATCGTCGTGCCGATCAACGATCCGCCGGTCGTGACCGTGGCCAGCAGTCAACGCACATACTTCGAGTTGAACAATCCGATTCTCATTGACAGCACGCTCACCATTAGCGATGTCGACAATAGCAGCATGGCATCGGCCATCGTCAGCATCTCGAATAATTTCTCTGCTGGGCAAGACGTGCTGACGTTCTCGGCCTCGGGAAGTATTGTGGGCAACTACAATGCCACCACGGGCGTTTTGACGTTCAGCGGCGTCGATACCTTGGCCAATTATCAACAAACGCTGCAGTCGGTTCGCTTTAGCAACTCGAGCCACAACCCAAGCACGGCGATCCGCACGATCACATTCTCCGCCAATGATGGCTTGTCTTCGAGTTCGACCTTGTTGTCAAGCACTCGAACGGTCCAGATTGTTCCGACGAACGACGCGCCAATGGTCACCACGTCGCTCGTTCCAACTGTCTTCATCGAGAATTCACCGGCCTTGCTGCTCGACAGCTCGGTTCAAGTGTTCGACTACGACAGTGTTTCGCAAGCCAGCGCTGTGGTGCAAATCGTGGCGGGTTTTGCCCCAGGTGAAGACACCCTGTTGTTTACCAATCAGCTGGGCATCGTCGGTAATTACGACGGTTCTTCGGGAACGCTCACGCTGATCGGATCGTCGACGGTCGCCAACTATCAACAGGCACTCCGCTCCATTCGTTATGCCAACACCAGCCAAAATCCCAGCACCGCGACGCGCACCATTTCCTATACGGTTAGCGACGGTGCGCTCAACAGCTTGAGCAGCAATTTGAACTTGACGGTCATCTCGGTGAACGATCCGCCCACGATGGCTATCCCCAACTTGCAGCAGAACAACAAGGGGCACTCGCTGTTCTTTAGCTCAGCCAATGGCAATGCGATCTCGGTGTCCGATGTCGATTCGGGAAATAGCCAGATCGATGTCACACTCACCGCGGTCGATGGCACCATCACCCTCGGTTCGCTAGCGGGAATTTCAATCATCGGCGGTACCAACGGTAGCTCCAGCGTGACATTCCGCGGTTCGGTCGCGGCCATCAATAGCTCTGCCCTGGAAGGCTTGGCTTTCAATCCACCCGCCACCTTCGAAGGCGCCACGTTCATCAACATGTCGGTCAACGATCTGGGCTTCAATGGCACCGGTGGCCCCCAAGCGGTCTCCGGCGTGGTCTCGATCATGGTCTCGACCTTCAATCAGCCACCGCTCAATGTGCTGCCCACCACCCCGTCGACTGTGAAAAACACGCCGCTCGTGTTCTCTAGCACGGGTTCGCCGATCAATCAGATTTCTGTTAACGATCCTGATGCCGGCATTGATCCGATTCGAGTCTCGCTCACGGTCACCAATGGCGTCTTGAAGCTCCCCTTCACGAATGGCGTAACGCTCAACACGTCTAACGCGGTTGCGACTGGTAGTGGCACGAACGCAATCGTCATCACAGGCTCACAGCAGAACATCTCGGCCGTGATGGACGGTATGCAATTTGTTCCTAATGCCGGCTTCGTTGGCACGGCTGCTTTGACCATGACGAGTAACGACCTAGGCTCCTCCGGTACCGGCGGCGCGCAAACTGACTTTGACAACCTGACCATCTTTGTCGTTGATAATTCGATTCAAGTGAACGGCTCCACCTTGGTCCTCACCGGTACAGCCATCGATGACACCCTCAGCGTCATCTTCTCCACGTTGCAAGCCTTTACCGTCACCCTCAATGGCACGGTGTACAACGGCAACACGCTGGTGACCAATAACATCGTGTTTCATGGCAACGCGGGCAACGACCGTGTGACCGTCGTTGGTCAATCGTTCGGCTTCCAAAATGTTGCTGAGTCGGCTGCCTTCTCCTACGGCGGCATTACCGTCGCCGGGGCCGGATATGCCTTCTCGGCAGATTCGTCTGAGTACATCGATATGTACGGCAGCGCCTTGAGTGTCGCCACCTTCACCGATTCGCCGGGGAACGATTGGTGGCGCGCGACGAGTTTTGGCGGCCGCATGGATTCGCCCGGCAGCGTTAATAACGCCATCGGGTTTGGCACCGTGTCTGCCTCATCGCTCAACGGCGGCAACGATATCGGCCAACTCTTCGACTCGGTGGGCAACGACACGTTCACCATCCAACCCAATTACGCCACCATTCAAAATGCCGTCGGCTCCTACGGTATCGCCCAGAACTTTAAGACGGTCTATGGCTTCGGTAGCTCGGGTACCGATGTCGCGAACATCTATGATACCGCCGGCAACGACAACTACTTCGGCCTGCCCGCTTATAGCATCATGGGCGGGAGCGGCAACTACTTCGCGCAAGCGACCAACTTCAAGAGCGTCTTTGCGTATGCTTCGACCGGAACCGATACGGCCACCTGCTTTGACTCTGTCGGTAACGATACGTTCTCGGCGCTCCCCAGCTATAGCATCATGACCGGCGCCGGCTACAGCTATCAGGCCACGGGCTTCGATTCGACGGCCGCTTTCTCCTCGGCAGGCACCGACAACGCAACGTTCTACGATTCGTCCAGTAGCGACGATTACTTCACCGCCTCGCCCACCTTTGCCAATATGTTCAAGTCGGGTGGTGGCGGATTTAACAACCAGGCCTTCAACTTCCGCAATGTCGTGGCCTATGCCACACAGAGTGGCGCGAACAAGAATTATGCTATCCTCTCCGACTCGGCCGGTAACGACACATTCAACTCCAATGGCGGCGTCGCTTCGCTAAGCGGATCGAACTACTCGATCCAAGTCAACAGCTTCGACTTTATCTTTGCCCAAGCCATCAACGGCGGCAACGACAGCGCTACGTTCGCCGACACCGCCGGTGCCGACACGATCTTTGCGGGTGGTAGTCAGATGCAGTTCCTCAACAACCTCTGCACCTCGACACTGACCGGATTCAAGAACATCACCGCCAATTCAACGCGCGGTGGATTCGACCAGAAGCATGTCACGTCCATTGACTTTATCCTGCAGACGTTCGGCCCATGGAGCAAGTTCTAGTCGGACAGGCTTTAAGTCACTTTAGCGGGATGATGCGGACGTTAAACGCACCAGCGGCTCTATAGAAATACTCTCCGTCGATCGTCTGCCCAACCCTAGTCGTGTTGCGGCGGCTGTGGTAATTTGGTGGGCTGATTGCAACGGCCCCCTCTTTCTCATGCCCTCTATTCAGCCAGGTCTGCACCTATGTCGATCACCCCGGAACTGCTCAAAAAGCTCGGCGAAATTGATACCCCCACCATTTGTAACCTGATCGAATTGTTCGATGTGCGTCCGCGCAACCAGGGCTACATGGATCACCGTATCAAGGCAAACTTCCCTGAGTTTCCACCGATGGTCGGCTTCGCCTGTACGGCGGCCTTTCGTAGCGACGCTCCGCCCGTGGGAGGCGACGCCTACGGCTCGATGGACAAACAAATCGAAGCGTTTGCCGAGCTTGGCGGCCCGGCGGTCGTCGTGTTTCAAGACTTGGATGACCCCGCCGTGTCGGCTACCTTCGGCGAAGTCATGTGTACCACCTATCAGTCCTTCGGTTCGGTCGGACTCATCACCTCCGGCGGCGGACGCGACATCGAGCAAGTTCGGGCCATCAAGTATCCGGTCTTCACCGGATCAACCATCTGCTCGCACGCCTACTGCCACATGCTCAGCATCGGGTTGCCCGTGCGCGTGGGTGGACTCACCGTGCGTCAAGGTGACTTGCTCCACGGCGATGTCAACGGAGTGACAAGCATCCCGGTGAAAATTGCCCAGGGCCTTGTCGACATCAACCCGGAATTCATGGCTGCTGAGAAGATCGTGCTTGATTATGTTCGTGACGCGGGACGTCGCGGCATTCGTGGCAAAGAAGCTGCCGCAGGTTTGGCCGCCGTTCGACAAGAGTTCGGCAGCTTGGTCAAGAAACTTACAGCCCGGGCACAGGGCAAGTAACAAATTGCCCATAAACTGAAACCACGACTGGCGTCAAACCAGTCGTGGGTTCAGTCTTGGTGAACGATTGGCTGCGCGAGCCGGTACTGAGGCTTCGAGTTCAAATAGGCCGCAATGCGCGGCCCGTCGTGTATCGCCGTTGCAATAAACTCGACCGCCTCGCGGAGAAGCTCATCGGGCTCAGCGCAGCTGAAACGAATGAAGCCCGCACCGGCCTCGCCGAAGCACTCACCGCCGAGACAGGCCACTCCCTTGGCGTCGCTGGCTCCTTCGAGCAGATACATGGCCAAGCCATGCGACGTGATGCCGTGTTGATTGCAAATCGGGGCGACGCTGGGAAACACATAGAACGTGGCGGTCGGATCAATGCATCGCACCCCGGAGATTTGATTCAGCCCGGCGGTGAGCAAATGCACCTTTTGCTTGAAAGCGTCCATGATCGTAGTGCGGGTGGGTGTATCATGGTCGAGCGCCGCGGCGCCGGCGAGTTGCACGATCGGCGGCGTACAGGAGAGGGTCGTGTTCAGCAACTTCGCGAAGATATCGACAATCGGCGGCGCGCTGACGGCAAAGCCCAATCGCCAGCCTGACATGCTGTACGACTTGCTAAATGTGTAGGCCGCGACACATTGCTCGAACATGCCCGGTTGTTCGAGCAGCGAACGATGCCGTCCGCGCCACACCATCTGATCGTAGGGTTCGTCACTAAAGACGACAATCTCGCGGCCACGAATCAAGTCAGCCAATTGCCGCAAATCATCGTGGGTGGCCACGCCACCCGTCGGATTATGTGGCGTGTTGAGAAAAATCGCCCGGGGCCGCGGATCGGTCTCGATAAATTGGCGTACATCGTCCAACGAGGGACGAAAGTCGTTTTGTTGTTTCAAGGCCGAGAACACGACGCGTCCACCCCGCCGTACGATATTCGGTACATACGTGGGAAAGTAGGGACTGAACACCAACACGCCGTCGCCCGGGTCGACAAACGCTTCGCAGAAGAATAACTCGAACGGCTTGGCACCGGGCGCAATGACCACGTTGCTCGCCTCGGCCGCGATTCCGTATTCGCGCGTCATGTAGCGAGCCGCCGCTGAGCGCAACTCAGGCAAACCGACCGACGGACAGTAGTGCGACTGATCGGCCTCGATCGCCTGTAGACCCGCTTGCTTGGCATGGGGAGTCGTAGGGAACGGGCTATCGCCGATTTCCAACTCGATGACCCGTTTGCCCGAAGCCTTAAGCCGCTTGGCAACGGCGAGCACGTCAAAGGCCGATTCGAGCTTGACGCTCTGTGCAAATTGAGAGAAACGAATGGACATACCGGCGCGTCTCCGATGCCTTAGCTGAACGGCGAAACTTCGCGCCGCGTCATGAGGTCGTCACTTCATTTGAATAGCGCGGGCCAACGGACGCAACACCTGTTCGACCACGTATTGATCGACCATGTCGTAACAAACGCGGGTCAGCTGATCCAAGGCCGCGACAAACGACATGTCGGGCCCCAGACTGCCATACTTTCTAGCGGTTAGATAGACGCTCAATTGATCTTCGGGATAGTCGCCCGTCCGTACCTGATACGCGTTCGTTCGCGTCTCGATACTCAAGCGGCATTGCATGCGACAATCTTCATCGAGCGCCAGCGTAACCGATGGTTCGAAGTTGATCACGCTCGCCCCTGGCACGTCAAGCAATCGATCCATCGAGGGGCTCAACCCCAAAGCCTCGGCCACGACCTGGTTATGATTGCCCCGAAACGTGAAGTCGAACCCGAACATCAAGTCGAGTGCTTCGCAATCGAGCGTGCTGACCGAGAGCATGTAAGGCGCCAACTCGAGTGCCAAGCGATGCTGCTCCAAGGCGTGATCGATCTCGACCGGGTTGATATAGCCGGAGCAGACCCGGCGTTGCTCGATCGTGGCCCAGCGATAACTGCCACGGTCTTTGTCCTCTTCGAGAACAAAATCCCCTTTCTCTCGACAGTAGAAATTCCGCATTTGCGGATACTGCTTTTGGATCCGCTCGAAGTAATGAAGTACCGTTTCGCGTGTGTTAGGCAGGTCCATCTCCGTGCTCAGGTTCATGTTGACGTAGAAATCGTCACACAACGAACTATATCGATTCATGAAGACTTGTCCTGCAATAGGTGGTAATCTAGGCAAACAAGGCAGATCGACAAATCGTCCTAATTGCTTGCCTCGAAGGTCAGTATAAAATCCTCATTGCGCCGGTGTCAAAGCATCGGTGGCCGGTGGAACCAAACACGCCCGCTCAGAGCCCCTGTTATGAAACGCAACACTCCGCCATCAGACGAGTTAGAGTATATCATCTTTGATTCGCCGCTGGGCTGGTTCGGAGTCCTTGGACGGGGCGAACTCGTGGCGCGGCTGACTTTTAATCACGGTTCGGCAGTCGCCGCAATCCAGGCTTTGCACTGCGATTCAGCCCACGAGGCTCGACCGGGCGGCTGTCTGGCCAAGCTCGCTCGACGGTTAAAAGGCTACGCCCGGTGTGGCGACGACGCCTTCCTCGACGTCGGCATTGACCTTGGGGCCAAATCAGCCTTTCAAATGGCTGTGATCGAGTGTTGTCGCCGTATACCGTGCGGCACAACGCTCAGCTACGGCGAACTCGCCGAGCAAGCCGGGTACCCCAATGCGGCCCGAGCCGTCGGGAGCGTCATGTCCAGCAATCGCATTCCGCTCATCGTGCCGTGCCATCGCGTGGTCGGCAGCGCGGGGGGCTGGGGCGGATACTCGATGGGGCAGGGTATTCAACTCAAGCAACGATTATTGACCCTCGAAGGCTGGCAACTCCCCCGCTCGGCGCAGCCCATGCGAAGAACCGTGGCGGCGGCGCGATAACTCCGATCGGTCACGAAAGCGCATCACGATATGGTTGAGCCCCGCGAGCATGTTCATTTCGTGACGGGTCGATTGGCCGAGCATGCTTTGCGGCGTGTACTAATCGAGCTAGCGCCCCGAGTCGAGTTCGACTACTCGATCAGTGTGCTCGGCATCACCGTAGCGGCCCTGATGACTCCGCAATGGATTGCTCGTCGGCTGCGTGTGCCGAGCGAAACCACGCGTGTGATCGTGCCCGGTTATTGCCACGGCGCGCTCGACGAGATTGCCGTGGTGTGTGGTTGCCAGGTCGAGCGCGGCCCGAAAGACTTGCGTGAGCTGCCTGCTTATTTTGGCCGGCCTCGCGTGTCGGCCGATTATGGCGAGTACGACATTGAAATCCTGGCCGAGATCAACCACGCACCGCGACTATCGCTTACCGAGATCATTGCATTGGCCGAGACCTATCGAGCGGCCGGAGCCAATGTGATCGACCTAGGGTGCGATCCTGGCGCGACATGGTCCGGTGTGAGCGAAACCGTTCGGGCGCTCAAGGACGCCGGGCATCGTGTGTCGATCGACAGCCTCAATCCGGCCGAAATTGCTCCTGCGGCGCTCGCTGGGGCTGAACTCGTCTTGTCGGTCAACAGCAGCAACCGTGACGCAGCGGCCGATTGGGGCTGCGAGGTGGTCGTCGTGCCCGACGTGCCGGCAACGCTGGAAGGGCTCGACGAGACAATCGATTTTTTAGCCGCTCGGCAGATCCCGTTGCGAATCGATCCCATCCTCGAACCGATCGGGTTCGGTTTCGCGGCCAGCTTACAGCGGTACGAGCAAGTTCGCGCCAATTATCCCGATGCCGAAATGCTCATGGGTATTGGCAATATCACCGAACTGACCGATGTCGACACGGCCGGGTCCAATATGCTGCTACTGGCCTTCTGTCAGGAACTCGGCATCCGCAGCGTGCTCACGACGCAGGTGATCAACTGGGCGCGATCCTGTGTGCAGGAATGCGATGTCGCCCGACGATTGACCCATTACGCGCTGCTGCATCGTGCGTTGCCCAAGCATGTCGATCCACGGCTGGTCATGTTGCGCGACCCGCAATTGTTCCCTCTCGGGAGCGATGAGCTTGAGCAGTTGCGTGGTCAGATCAAGGATCACAACTACCGGTTGTTCGCCGAGGGGAACGAACTGCATCTGATTTCGGCCGACTTACACCTGCATGGCACCGATCCCTTCACGCTTTTCGAGCAACTGCAACAAAGCGGGGCGAAGCATCTCGACCCCGGGCACTCGTTTTATCTCGGCTACGAGTTGGCCAAGGCCACGACGGCACTCACGCTCGGCAAGCAATATCGGCAAGATCAAGCACTCGACTGGGGCTTGTTGACCCGCGACGAGGTGAGCCACCGCAAGCGTCGGCACGACGAGGAATCGCCCGCATGACCATCGAACTGCCGCTGGTCGAAGCGTTGCCCTCGGGGACTCAAAGTGCCGACGTATTTCAACGTCTGGCGACGTTGCCGCATGTCGTATTCTTTGACAGTGCGCGACGTGACACACCGCTGGGACGTTACTCGTTCGTCGCTGCTGATCCGTGGCAGTACGAGGCGTTCCGAGCAAACGACCGCGACACGCTCGGCCGTATCGGCACACTCATGGCGCCGTGGTCAAGCGAGCGGCGGCGCGATTTGCCGCCGTTTCAAGGAGGCCTCGCCGGGCTCTTTAGCTACGATCTGGCCCGACAGTTGGAACGGATCCCCACTCCGCGGCATGATGAGTTCGATGTGCCCATCGCAGCCGTGGGACTGTACGACGTGGTGGTCGCCTTCGACCATCTCACGCAACAGGCTTGGCTCATATCACAAGGATTTCCGGAGCGCGATCCGATTGCACGTCAGCACCGGGCAACTGATCGGCTGCGACAATTCCGCGCATTACTCGCCGCTCCGCCACGAGCGCCGTGGCGCAACCAGCCGGCTCGACCGGACGTCTCGGCAAGCCAACTCGCCCCGCAGTTTCCGGTGGGCCATGTGCCTAGCCTGACGAGCAACTTTTCGCGGCCAGCGTATCTCGCAGCGATCAAGCGGGCGATCGAATACATCTACGCCGGCGATATCTTTCAGGTGAACCTGGCCCAGCGGCTGCTGTACCCCTGCGCGGACGACTCGATCGCGCTGTATCTGCGGTTGCGAGAGCGGAACCCGGCCCCCTTTGCTGGATACTATGACCTCGGTGAGTTCCAAATCGTCAGCGCATCGCCCGAGCGATTCGTGAGCATCGTCGATGGCCAGGTCGAGGCCCGGCCGATCAAAGGGACCCGCCCACGCATTGCTCGCCCCGAGGCCGACTTGTTTCGCGGCGATGAGCTGCGGCAAAGCGAGAAGGATCGAGCCGAGAACGTGATGATCGTCGACTTGCTGCGCAACGATCTGGGGCGCGTCTGCCTTCACGAAAGCATTCGCGTCACGCAGTTGTGTCAGCTCGAGCTGTACGAGTACGTGCAACACCTGGTGTCTGTCGTTCAAGGCACGTTCAAGCCGGGCGGCACGGCCGTCGATCTGTTGCGAGGTGCGTTTCCCGGCGGTTCGATTACCGGAGCGCCGAAAGTCCGCGCGATGGAGATCATTGCCGAACTGGAGCCCACGGCTCGTGGCCCCTATTGTGGAAGCCTTGCCTACTGGGGATTTGACGGCTCGTTTGACGCTAGTATCCTTATCAGGACGATCACGGCTGGTCGCGGTTGGTGGCAAGCGCCGGTCGGCGGAGGCATTGTCGCGCCGTCGATTCCTGAGCAAGAATACGACGAGACTTGGCACAAGGCCGAGGGGCTGTTACAGGCATTGCGGTGATCGCTCCTTATTAACCCACGAGTGATTTGTGATTCTGCTGGTCGATAATTACGACAGCTTTGTTTATAACTTGGCCCGCTATTTCGAGCAGCTAGGCCAACCGACGCACGTTGTGAGAAACGACACACTGACCGTCGACGAGATTCGCGCGCTGGGGCCCACGGCGATCGTGTTGTCCCCCGGTCCTTGCACGCCAAACGAGGCTGGTATCTCGCTCGAAGTCGTGCGCCAATTGTACCGCGAGACACCGATCCTGGGAGTCTGCCTTGGGCATCAAACGATCGCTCAGGCACTCGGCGGCCGCGTGCTCCGCGCGGCGGCACCCGTACATGGCCGCACCTCGTTTATCGAGCACCGAGGTGACGGGCTCTTTAAGGACTTGCCCAGTCCGTTGCAGGTGTGTCGCTACCATTCACTGATTGTTGACGAGGCCACGCTGCCGGACGAGCTGCGTGTTACGGCGCGGACCTCCGACGGTACGATCATGGCCCTCCAACATGCTCGCTATCCACTCTATGGTGTGCAGTTCCATCCCGAGGCGATCCTCACGCAAGGCGGACACACGCTGCTGTCAAATTTTCTGCAACTCAACGGAGTCGCACGTGGTTCGTGCGCCCCTGAAGTGTTTGATGAGTTGCTCGATCGTGGTGGAGCCCCGTTTGTTCCGCCCCCCTTTCCGGTCACGTTCTGAAAGTAGACTCGACATGATATTGGAAGGCATTCTGACAACCATTAACGTGGCGGGCGAGATCAACATCGCTCCGATGGGACCCATCGTCGACGCCGAGATGAAGCGGCTCGTGCTTCGGCCTTACCAGACCTCAAAGAGTTTTGCTAACTTACAGGCCACATGCCTGGGCGTGTTTCATGTCGTCGATGATGTCGAATTGCTGGCGCATGCCGCGGTCGAGGACATTATGACCCCGCCTGCGATGACCCGTGCAACGTCGATCGACGGCTGGATTCTCAGTGACGCTTGTCGCTGGTATGCGTTGCGAGTCGTCACGATCGATGCCCATGAGCCGCGCAGTCGCATTGAGGTCGACGTGGTCGACAGTGGCCGTCAGCGAGACTTCTTCGGCTTCAATCGTGCCAAGCACGCCGTCATCGAGGCAGCCATTCTGGCAACCCGACTGAGCTTGTTGCCCCCCGACGAGGTGCGACGCGAAGTGCAGCGACTGGCGCCGCTGGTCGACAAGACCGGAGGGCCGCGAGAACTCTCGGCTTTCAATTTCCTACGAGATTACATAAACAATTTCATCCGACTAAATTTTAGCGTAATTCATGGCTAGCGTAGACCTTGAGTTTATCGAGGTTTTCGATCGCAATCTGCCGCAGGTGTTTCAACATGAGCCGAGCAAATCGTCGTTGCAGATTCTGCGATTGAATCTCCTTGACCGTGTCCCAACTGACTCCCGGGTGATAGGCCACGTCTTTGATGGTCATCAGCCACTACAGTCTTATTGAAGTATGCTCACCGAATGAGCCTAGGCGAGCAAGGCGAGGTCGGAATTCTCTGAATACTGCTGGTCATTCTGTTATTTTCATGATCTGAATCACGATTATAAAAACGGGTCACTCGATCTGCAGCAGGTCGAAAAAACCTTGCGTGATTGCGTCGGTGTGCAGGGTCAAATCCCAGGCGATTGAGGCAAAGATTGCCAGCGCGATGGCGACCAACGCGGCTCCCCAAGGCGCGCGCGGTCGCTCGATCCGCTGCAACTCGTTGACGAGCGCCTTTTCCAGTTGCCGCCAGCTGGCCAGATTCTGCTCCTCGTGCGTGGCCACGACGCTGATGCAACGCATCAAGCTGTGCGGCTCGATGTACAACTCCAGCTCCAGGTTGGGAAGCAATAAATGATTGCCAATCCACCGCGCGGACGGATCCAGCGAGTCGACCGCATGTCCGAGAGCGGCATGCAACACGGGGTCGGCAACGTTGTAAATCGTCAATCGCGGCCGACTCGACAAGATGGCCAGCGACAGTCCCAAACCGTACACGACCAACGCGATGAGCCAAGCATAACGGCCCAACGGGTTCCACGGCTCCAAAGGCAACAGCAGCTCGAAAGGGCCGACCAACACCAGCCCGCTCAAGGCGATGCCCAGCGCCGTCAAATCACGCCCGCCGCCAACGACCCGCGAACGACGTGAGAGGTTCACCAGCCCGATCACGAACAGGTACACGCCCAACGGGCCGAGCGCGATGCAGTAACGAAATGGATCCATCGACACAGTTGACCGGGATCGAATCGAGTCGTCCGCTCTGGGCGAGTACCACATCTACCACATCGGGGGCCTCACCCACTCCGCAGTGTAGCGCTCGATGCGCACGAGGTCAACGCACAGTCGACTTGAGCCATTCCAGCACGACCCAACCGACCTTGGCGAGACTCAGCGCCGAACAATTCGCCGGCACGTCTTGTGTCGTGTGCCAGTAGGGGTAGTCGAAATCGATGATGTCGACCGAGGGGATACGGGCGATCTGGTTGAGCGGCATATGGTCGTCGTTCACCGTGTGGCCAATGCGGCGGACGAAGTTCGTGACCCCCAGCGTCTCGGCTCGACGCCAGATTTGCTCGGCCAACGGCCGCGCCAACTGCACGCTGTTCCCCTCCCAATAGAGGTCTAGGTTCGCGTCGCCGACCATATCGAGCACCACGCCCGATATGTAGCGGAACTCTTGCGGCTTGCGGGTCACGTACTCGCGGGCAAAGTGTTTCGATCCGAGAAAGTATTGATCGGTGGTCTCGCTGTATACGAGCTCCTCGCCATCGAACAGGACAAAATCAACGCCCAATCGACCGGTCAGCTTAGGCATGTGCTTGCCCAACTCCATGAGCACGGCGACGCCGCTTCCCCCGTCGTTGGCGCCGATGAACGTGCCGCGAGGGTCTTGCGGGTCTCGATCCGGAAACGGGCGCGTATCGTAATGTACGCCAAGGAGCACGCGTGCCTTGCGCTCGGGATGCCAGGTGACGATCAGATTCGTCATATTCACGGCCGAGCCGTCGAGCGGATGCCGCACTTGAAACGATTGACGTGTGACCTTGGCGCCGAGCTTCTCGAAATGCTCGACGAGCATGGCTTGTTGCTGGGTCATGCCGGGCGAACCACTCACGCGCGGCCCCAGCTTGCACACCTCGTTGAGGTAGTTGTAGGCACTCTGCCCGTCGAAGGGAATTTGATCCAGCCGGTCGATCTTGCGCGGCTGGGCCAGCAGTGCCGAGTCGTGTCCTTGAAACAGAAACCCATAGCCGACGATCGCGGCACAGCACACAGCGCTGAGCACCGTGAGATACAAGGACTGGCCGGATATTTTTGGCATCGTTCGTCACCAACGCGGTTTGCGATCGAGTAGGTTCGGCCGCTATTCTACCACGCGAACGTCGGCCCAGTAGTAGGGATGGTCGCTGCCGCCGCTGTCGATCTGCCCGCCATCGACCCCGCGCAGGCCACGGAGCAGGATCCAGTCGATGCGGCGAGGGTCAAGCGCGGCGAGCGGGTCGACCACTCCGGGCGAATCGAGCAGTGTGCGGAGCGCTTCGTCGTCGCGCGATGCATTCAGATCACCGATCAAAATCGCCGGTGGCTGCAAACTTAAAAATAGCTCACTGACGGCACGTAATTGAGCCTGCCGCTCGTCACGGCTCCGGCGGTCAATGTGGGTGATGAGGACATGCGTCCGCCGGCCACCGAGTTGAGTCGCCAGCAGCAGCATATTGCGGTGACTCTTTGAGTACCGCCGTGGAAGTGGCAGCCGATGCCACGATGTCACGTCCTGCTTGCTGAGCACGCCATTGCCAAATCCATGATGCCACCAGCGTTGCTCGCCGGGGGCGAATAGCCATCGAGTGCCGAGCATTTCGGCCAATTGCTCGGCCTGATCGGCTGACTCCCACAGCCAACGTCCGTGGACCTCGTTGAGCCCGACCAGGTCAGCGCCGCGCATCGCCGCGGCAATGCGCGACAGATCGACACGCCGGTCGGCCCCTTTGCCGCCGTGGATGTTGAAGGTGCCGATGCGAAATGTCTCGGTCGCATCGTGCTTGGCAGGGGACATCGATCCATTGAGCGATGCGCCGTCGGCGGGGCCCGTATCGGTCCGTTGAGAACCGAACCAAACGAACATGACGAGCAGCGCCAGGCTGATCACGCCGGATCGACCGCGGGGTAGGCCAAACGTCAGTGGCGAGGTTGAATTCGATTTCAAGTCGACACTCATGCCGAGGCCCTCTGGCGCTGCCAAGTGGACGAGTCGACCCGCTGCAAAACGGCGCGAGCGACTTCGTCGACGCCGATCTCTGTCATACACAGCGAGGGCCGGTGACGGAGCCGACAGCGTTTGGCGAGGCAAGGGGCACATTCGAGTGGCTTGTTAATCACCACCGCGTCGCGTGTGTATGGACCGGTACGGACCGGTGAGGTGGGCCCCAAGAGGGCGACGATGGGCAAGTCGACCGCGGCCGCAATGTGCATGGGGCCCGTGTCTCCGGTGAGCAACACGGCCGCGCGGCGAAAGAGTTCGGCCGATCCGAGCAGGCTGAACTGGCCATCGGCCCGCAATAGGCGTGGCCCGACAAGAGATTCGAGTATGTCACCCAACGGTCGCGCGGCGGGGCCACCGGTCACCGCCACACGGACCCCGTTTTGCAACGCGAGCCGTTGGGCGACCATGGCAAAGCGTTCGAGTGGCCAGCGATTGGCTTCGCGCCGACAATCGGGGTTGACGATCACGAGCGGCTCGCGTTGCGGATCGACGTGCTGTTGCCGCAACCAGGCATCGACCGCGGCGCGGTCACGCTGCGAAGGATACAAGGGGAACAACCGCTCGCCGAGTCCGCTCGCCGACTGTGGGGGCTCATGTCTGAGGTAAGGGCGATCGAGTGGCGCGTCGGGACAGTGTGCCCCGAGCGGGGCCACGATCTGCAACACCTTCTCGACCGCGTGCCGATCAGGCGTCGGTTGTGTAACGGTCTGGCTGTAGAAGAGCCGGGCGAGCTCACGTGACTGCCACGCGCCGAGGCGTTCGCGAGCGCCGCTGAGCCAAGTGACGAGCCCGCTACGAAATAGGCCTTGCAGATCGATGGCCAAATCCCAGGTCGAAACGCGCAAGCGGCGTACAAAGTCGCGTAGGCCCCCTCGAGCGGTACGATCCCAGATGATGACCTCATCGAGCCACGTTTGACCTTCGAGCAGGGCCGCATGCGTGCGTTCGACCGCCCAAGCGAGATGGGCCTCGGGAAACGTGGCCCGCAAGGCTTGAGCCGCGGGGAGCGCGTGCAGCACGTCACCCAAGCTGCTGAGCTTGACGATCAGGATGCGAGTCGCCATGGACGGGTCGTCACCTTATGTACGATTTGTTCGACAATCAGGGTGGTCGAGTAACCCGGCAGCAGCGACAAGGAAACAACTTGGCCGCCATAGCTATGCACAAAATCAGCGCCGATGATTTGATCGACCGGCCAATCGCCCCCTTTGACCAACACATCGGGGCGCAGCTGCTCGATGAGCCGCTGCGGCGTATCGTCGTCGAAAATGATCACTTCGTCGACCACGCTCAACGCCAGCAACATGCGTCGCCGGTCTTGTTCGTTGACATACGGTTTGAGGGGCCCTTTGAGGGCGCGGACCGACGCATCGCTATTGAGCCCCACGATGAGTCGAGAGCCGAGTGCCGCAGCGCGCTCGAGCAGGTCGACATGCCCGGGGTGCAGCAGATCGAAGCAACCATTGGTGAAGACGAGTTGGGATCGCGACATCGATTTCCCTCCGTGGAACAATAATTTGCCGCGGAGAGATCATACCCGGTTACGAACGTAACGTGAACGCGGATCGTTGAATGGCCGTGCCCCGCGTGCTAGCACCCGCCGCCCCGCGCCATAGAAGGTTCCCTCCGCCCCCAAAATTAAAGTAACGGTGGGGC
>CAYLYE010000077.1:14904-25203 GCA_964387325.1 uncultured Planctomycetaceae bacterium | reverse complement strand
GCGCCGGAGGACACGGTCAGCTTGATGAAGAGCATCACCCCCGAACGGTGCCAAACCGAGTTGCAAGAGGCTGGCAGCACGGACTTTGGCTTTGCCTTTGGCGAGCAGGCCCGGTTTCGGGTGTCGGTCTTTAAGCAGCGGGGGAATGTCGGGTTGGTTTTGCGACAGATCCCCAACAAGTTCATCAGCATGGACGATCTTGGCCTGCCGAAGGTCTGCAAAGAGCTGATTATGCGTCCTCGCGGGTTGTTCTTGGTCACGGGGCCGACCGGTTCGGGTAAGACGACCAGTCTGGCCAGTATGATCAACTATCTGAACGAGAATGTTGACCATCATATTATTACGATCGAAGACCCGATCGAGTTCCAGCATCAGCACAAGATGTCGACGGTCAATCAGCGCGAGATCGGTGTTGACGTACCGACGTTTGCCGAGGCGATTCGCCGCGCACTGCGACAAGACCCGGACGTGATTTTGGTCGGTGAAATGCGTGACTTGGAAACGATTGAAACGGCGATCACGGCAGCCGAGACGGGGCACTTGGTATTCGGAACGCTGCACACGACCGGCGCTCAGGGGACGGTGAACCGCATTATTGACGTGTTCCCGACGACCCAGCAGGAGCAGATTCGCACGCAGTTGTCGACATCGATCGTCGGCGTCTTGTCGCAGACGTTGCTGCCGCGGATCAAGGGAGGGCGCGTCGGCGCGTACGAAATGCTCGTGGTGACGCCGGCTATCGCCAACTTGATCCGCGAGAACAAGACCTTCCGCATCAACTCGGCGATTCAGACCGGGGCCAAGCTGGGGATGCAGTTGCTCGACGACAATTTGTTCCGGCTCTTTGCCGATGGCATCGTGGCCAAGGAAGAGGTGATGATCAAGGCGCAATCGCCCGACGATCTCGCGCTGCGTATTCAGCGTCACGAGAAGGGTTTGCCCGACGTTGCCAACAAGGGAGAAGAGGCATAGTGGTCGTCGTTGCCCCGGATAACGTATTACGCCGCACACGGTAGTTCAGGTTCGTCATGGCTCACAAACGCATTGGTCAAATCTTCGTCGAGCACCGCTGGATCACCCGTGACCAGCTGGAGACGCTGATCGAAGAGCAAAAGAAAGGGGGCGGCAGCGAGCTGCTGGGCCAAATCGCCGTGCGGATGGAGATGGTCAACGAAGACCAAGTGGCCGAGGCGCTCGCCGAGCAGTTCGGCATGCAGGCGATCACGCTCAGCGAGATTGTGATTCCGCCCGAGGTGTTGGGTTACATCACGGAGCCGATGGCGCAGCTGTATCGTATCTGCCCGATTGCCTTCCGCGACAATCGGTTGACGGTGGCGATGTGCGAGCCGCAGAAGCTGCAAGTGCTCGACGAGTTGCGTAATTTTTTGGGCTATGACGTGCGTGGAGTGGTGGCCACGCCGCGCGAGATCAATCAGGCGCTTGATCGTTACTACTCGTCGGCCGAGAGCGTCGAGTCGATCGTGTCGGAATTGGAAAACGATGCCGAGTTGAGCAAGGCATTGCAGCAGGCCGAGAGCGGCGCGTTTGATCTGACGAGCGTCGAGGCGCTGGCCGACAGTGCTCCGGTGCGCAAGCTGATTAACATGGTGTTGCTGCTGGCGATCAAGGATCATGCCAGCGACATTCACTTCGAGCCGTTCGAGAGCGAGTTCAAGATTCGTGTCAAGAGCGATGGCGTGCTGTACGAGATGGTGCCGCCGCCGCAGCACTTGGCCTTCGCGCTCACGACGCGCATCAAGGTGATGGCCAACCTGGACATTGCCGAGCGTCGGCTACCACAAGACGGTCGGATCGAGTTGACCGTCGGCGGACACCCGGTCGATCTGCGTGTGAGCGTGCTGCCGACGATGTTCGGCGAGAGTGTTGTCATGCGGGTGTTGGACCGCACGGTGGTCAATCTTGACCTGGCTGCCGTGGGCATGAACGCCACGATCACGAGCGAGTTTCGCGAGGTGATGGCCAAGCCCAACGGGATCGTGCTGGTGACGGGCCCCACGGGCTCGGGAAAAACCACCACGCTCTACTCGGCCCTCTCGGAGCTGAACGACATTCGAGACAAGTTGATTACGACCGAGGACCCGGTCGAGTACGACATTGACGGCATCGTGCAGGTACCGATCGACGCCTCGATTGGCAATACGTTCGCAATGTGTCTGCGGGCGATCTTGCGGCAAGACCCGGACGTGATTCTGGTGGGCGAGATTCGCGATCCCGAGACGGCCGAGATTGCCGTGCAGGCGTCGCTGACGGGTCACATGGTGTTCAGCACGTTGCACACGAACGACGCGCCGAGTTCGGTGACACGGTTGCGCGACATGGGCGTGCCGCCGTTTTTGATCACCGCCACGGTCGAAGCCATTTTGGCGCAGCGGCTCGTGCGTCGCGTATGCAGTAAGTGCCGCGAAGAGGTGCGCCCGAACAACGACATGCTGATGGATATGAGGCTGAGCCCCAACGAGATCGCCAGCAAGAAGTTCTATCGCGGGCGAGGCTGCGACTTTTGCAACAACAGCGGTTTCAAAGGCCGCGTCGGCCTGTTCGAGCTGTTGGTCATGAACGACGAGCTGCGCGACATGATCATGCGCAACGCATCGACCGACGACCTGCGCGAACGTGCCAAGGCGTATGGCATGGTGGCGCTCCGCGATGCGGGGCTCGAAGCCGTGTATCAGGGCATTACGACGCTCGAAGAAATTGTCCGTGAAACGGTGGTCGACTGATCGGCGATCAGCGAAGGACCAACTAAACCCACTCCCCGACTGCGTGACGAACCGAAGAAGCAGGAACCACAATCATGCCTACGTTTCAATTCGAAGCGATGGACGCCGGCGGCAAACCCATCACCGACGTAGTCGACGCGGCCAGCGAAGAAGAAGCCCAACTGTCGATTCGGCAGATGGGCTACTATGTCACGAAGATCTCGGTCAAGAAGGGGAAGAAGGCCGCGGCCAAAGCCGGTGGCAAAGGCCGAGCGTTTGTCCTCGGCGGCGTCAAAATGAAGACGCTGACCATGTTCACGCGGCAGTTGTCGATTCTGCAAGATGCCGGTTTGCCTATCTTGCGAAGCTTGAGAATTCTCGAGGGGCAACAAAAGCCCGGCCGACTCAAGAACGCACTGATGGATATTTGCGACGACATCGAGAGCGGCTCGACGTTGTCCGATGCGATGTCGAAGCAGCCCAAAGCTTTTAATCGGCTCTACGTGAATATGATCAAGGCTGGCGAGGCGGGCGGCGCCTTGGAAGTCATTCTCCGGCGGCTCGCCGAGTTCCAGGAGAAATCGCAGTCGCTCAAACGCAAGGTGCAAGGGGCGATGGTCTATCCGGTCGTTGTCATCCTGGTGGCGGTCGGCATCGTGGCCTTCATCATGTACAAGATCGTGCCCGCGTTCCAGAAGATCTTCAAGGACTTCGACACGACGCTGCCCGACATCACGATCGCCCTGATCACGGTCAGTCAGTTCGTGCAAGATTGGTGGTTCATGTTGCCACTGATTCCGACGGGCCTGTTTCTGTTCGTGAAATTGCTGCGCAAGTTCAAGGCCGGACGGATGGGTTGGGATCTGTTTGCGCTCAAGATGCCGGTGTTCGGCCAGATTGTCGAGAAGAATATCGTGGCCCGCAGCACGCGAACGCTTGGCACGTTGGTGGCCAGCGGCGTGCCGATCCTCGAAGCGCTCAACATCACGCGCGAGACATGCGGCAATGCGATGTTCGAGTACCTATACACGAAAATTTACGAATCGATTCGCGAGGGTGAATCGATTGCTCGACCGATGCGCGATTACTCGAAGCCGAAGTTCAGCTTGTTCGCGGCGTTCTTTTGGATGTTGTTCGGTTTGGGTCCCATCGGGCTGTTGTTCTATGTGTTCCGTTGGCAGAGCCGCGTGGTCGACGACTTGGTGGTGAACATGGTGGACGTCGGCGAAGAGACGGGCGAACTTGACACGATGTTGTACAAGGTGGCCGACAACTACGACGAAGAAGTGGCCGTGTTGACCGAGAGCCTGGTGAGTTTGCTCGAGCCGTTGTTGATCGTGTTCTTGGGCGGGATCGTCGGCTTTATCGTGATCGCGTTGTTTATGCCGCTGATTAGCCTGATTGAGAAATTGTCGTAAGCAAATGTGCCTCAAGGTGGATGACGAGTTGCAAGGAGCTCACGAGTCATGAGTCTGTCGAGGAATAACCGCCCGCGAGCGGGCTTTACGCTGATCGAGTTGCTGGTGGTGATCATGATCATCGGCATGTTGATGGCGCTGCTGACGGTCGCCGTGCAGGGACCGTTGCGTCGCGCCCGTGAGGCGCGGATTCAGGTTGAGCTTGGGCAACTCAAGCAAGCGGTGACGGCCTACAAAGAGCAGCGCGGCGAATACCCACCCTGTCTGGCTGACTACATGGTGGGGACGGACACTCAGAACTCGATTAGCACCGCGGCGCAAAAACGCTTCATCATGCACTTGCGTTATGCTTTCCCCCGATTTGCGCCTGATCCGACGAACCCGGGTAATCCGGCCAAGCAGTTTCAAGCCCTGAACACCTTGATTACTTCGAGCAATGCGAATTATGCGTACAACTATCTTGTCGATCCTGCGTCGCAGAAGATGGCGCCCCTGAATTTGTTAACGCTCGATGCGGCGGAG
The DNA here is from genome assembly GCA_964387325.1 of uncultured Planctomycetaceae bacterium. GTDB lineage: Bacteria > Planctomycetota > Planctomycetia > Pirellulales > PNKZ01 > CAZZBK01. Next base: position 20,543 of record CAYLYE010000077.1, on the reverse strand, counting down.
GCGATGGTGTTTTGGTTGGGTGGTTTTCCGACGCCGTATGACTCGAATGGCTTGCCGTTAACCTCGCGAAAGCTGTGTGGTTTCAACCTGAATCCGACCGATCCATTCTTACTCGCAAAGGCGAACATGGAAGGTCGCAGCAAGTCGTTTTACGACTTTGCCGAAGGTCGGCTCACGGATTTGGATAACGACGGTTGGTTGGAATACGTACCGCGGGAGTCCGATCCACCGTATGTGTATTTTGATTCGGCGACCTATACGCAGCCGGCAATGCAGGCTAATGGAAGCGTGAGCGTAGGCAATCCTGGTTATCGCGCGTACCCGTGGATTGCATATGCCTTGAACCTTGAGACTCAGCCGGGGACTGCGGTTCCTTTAGCGCGAAAACTGCTGAATTCGACCCAGCCCCTACCGGTCAACTATCAGGTTGGCGTGCAGTGGATGGAGGTCAATGCGTTTCAGATCATCTCAGCGGGCTTGGATCAGGCTTACAGCGAAGTGGGCGAAGGGGATCGTCTGATCGAGTTGTCGTACATGCAAGAGGTTCCGAGCGCGGCGGTGGGTGGAGCGCCGCATGGCATGGATCAGGAAGAGCAAGACAACTTAACCAGCTTCATGCAAACACCGGTGCTAGGCGCCAAAATTACGCCGGACCCGAACTCCTATAATCCAGGGGGATAAACGAGCATGCCGCTTCAACGACGTGTGCGTGAGCGTTGCCGCCGCGCCTTCACGCTCATCGAGATCATGGTGACGATCGTCATCATCGGCATCATGGCGACAGCGCTGCTGAGTGGGTTGTCAATGGTGCGCAACCGCGCCGCGTATGTTCGTACGCAGCAAACCATTTCGCGCTTGAACGAACCAGTGCGGCGTCGATACGAGTCGTACCGGACACGGCGGCTGCCGGTCGATGTGACGGCCGAGGTCAGTAAGTCTTACAACACGATTGCCTCGCGGCAGTCGACCGACTATCGATCGGCGTTGAATTGGCGGCGGCTGTGGGGGATGCGCGAGTTGGTGCGCATGGAAATGCCCGATATGTATCAGGATTTGCAATTTACGCCGGTCTTTTTATTGGTCACGGACAAGCGTGGTGGAAGTTCAGCGCCGTATATTCCTCGACTGCGAGATGCTTATTTGGCTCGCGTGCAGGCGATTGCGCCGAACAATGATCTACAAACCAATATCACTTATGTTGCCAATTGGCCGTCGGCCGAGTTGCTCTACGCACAGGTCACGCTGATGAATGAAGATCGCGACATCATGAGCTTGGCGTTCTCCCCTTCCGACGTGGGCGATTACGACGGCGACGGCATGCCCGAGTTTCTCGACGGCTGGGGTCGGCCGCTCGCCTATGTGCGTTGGCCCGCGGGATATGTTTCCGATATGCAACCGTTGTTGCAAAAGCCGAGCCTGAGTAACACCGACATCCAAAGCATGACGAGCACACAGCGACTAGCATTGGCGCCCGAAATTCTCAATGAAACCTACAAATATAATCCGTATGTTTACGACCGGCTTAATAACCAGAATCGTTATTACGTGACGCGCGATCCCATGAATCGACATGATCCGTTGGATTCGCGCAAGGTCGATCGCTGGCAATCGACGTCGGCCAACACATTGGGGTATCTCATGAACGCGACGCGGATGAAGATGCCCTCGCCGCTGACGAACAGCACGAATTATGGGTGGCCTGAGCACGGTTTTTTAACGATGCCGTTGATCGTCTCGCCTGGCGCGGACAGCGAGTACGGCTTGAATTTCATCAATCAAGTGAATTCGGCGTCGGGTCCACAGGAGTCGTCGCAAAATCCGTATGCCACGTTTACCAACCCTTACTATCAAGAGGATGGAACGTTCCGCATGCGTTGTGAGTATTACGATCAGTCGGTGCTGCAAAGCCAACACATATTGCAGGAGAATGACTCACAGGTGTTGGATAACATCGATAATCAACGAATCCAGGCCACCTTGGGTGGTATCTAAGGAGCGGCGAATGAAAGGGACGCATCAAACAATCGAGTCGGCCGGCAACCGTGTCAGGCGACGCGGCGTGACGCTGGTCGAGTTGCTGGTTGTGATTCTGTTGGTGCTGATCCTCAGCGCGCTGGCCTTGCAGACCTTGGCTCCGGCGCTCAAGGGTCGCCGCGTGAGAGAAGGGGCGCGGCAACTCGAGGTGTTTATTAATCGAGCGCGCAATCGGGCCATGCTGATGAACCGCGTCAGCGGATTCCAGATCGATCGGTTGCCGGAATTGCCCGAGGCGTCGGCCGTGGTGACGTTGCTGGATACCCCGGATCCATACACGGGGGACTACGATAACTCGGGGGCCGAGTGCTATACCGTGTCCATCGGTGGTCCCACGGGGCATGTGCCGCCGGGTCCGACGAACAGCATTCTCTTGGTGCGACCTTGTCTGATTACGTTTCCTGCGGATGTTGCCAATCGCGACCTCGACACGTGGGTATCGCCCGACCCAGCGATTCAAACATTGGTGCGCGAGGGGGACCAAATTCAATTCGAAGGTTCATCCGCCAAGTACACCATGCGGTCGGTGACTCGCTCCGCTTTTTACGCAAAGAGCCAAACCGACTTGACGACCACTGCGGGAGGCAGCTCAGCACCCATGTGGTATCTCGGTGAAAGTCAAATGGTGCTACCGGAACGGCACGATGTCAACGGCTATCGGAAGATGGATCGCGGACTGGGACCCATTTCCAAGGATTCGAGTCCCACGAAGGCCGGATATGCGCGGCGTTATAAGATTCACTTGCAACCGGTCAAGGCATTGGGAGGGGGCATGACGCTGCCCGAGCAAGTTGTGATCGACTTGAACTACTCGGGAGTGGCAGGGGTGCCGTTTCATGTGCGCAAGGGGGACGCCGCGTCGAGTTATCAAGGAACGCCGTTTTGTGGCGACGCCTTTTTGCCGAACGACACGGAACCGATTACGGTCATGTTCAATCCGGATGGGACCGTCGCTTCGATCAAATTGCGGCCGTTGAGTTCTACAGCGCAGACCGTGGCTCCGAAGCTGATTTATCCGGTCAGTACGACGGAATCGCCGGTTAGCGCACCGATCTTTTTTTTAGTGGGCAAGCGGCAGCGGCTGCCGATCAATCCAAGTTACACGAGTGCGGCGCAACTCCAAAACAATTGGACCGACACCGAATGTTTTTGGGTCTCGATCAACCCGACCAGCGGTCTGATTCTGACGGCCGAGAACATGCAAGTGCTGCCGGAGATGAACCCCTCTAGCTTGAATCGTTTGGTTTATATGCAAAGCGGGAATTCCGCGCACTTAAAAGACACGTCCAACATGCAAGACAATAATGTTGGATTGATGCAAGGCAATAACAGTGCGAGTAATTTTGTGCCGGGTTACGACGCTTTTGACCATGTGGTGTATGGCGCGCGGCGCGCTGTGATCGCACGGCTGGCGGTAGGAGGTCGGTGATGTTCCAGCGTCGAAACTCAATGGATCGACTTTGTTTGGACCGGCGCGGGCGCCTCGGGGTGACCTTGATGGAAGTGCTCATCGCGCTCGGGGTGATGAGCATGGGCCTGCTCGGCCTAGCGGCGCTGATCCCCGTCGCCCGGCAGCAAATGGCCGACGCCTTGCGATTGGACCGTGGCACGACCTTGGGGCGCAGCGCGTTTCGCGATCTTTATATTCGCGGCCTGTTGCGGCCGGAAGAGTGGTTATACGCCTCGACGATGCAAGCGGTGTTGTTGCCAGGGGCAGGCGGAGGAGGCGCCGCGGCATCGCAATACGGAAATCCAGGTAATGCAACGGTACCGCTCGGCAAACCTCCGTTGGTGCCGATTCTGCTCGACCCGTTGATGATGTCTTTGCAGGCGACAGCGGGGAGCGGCAGTAAATCAAATCAGACATTGGCCTCGTTCCCGTATGTTTTGACGGGGACCGACACGAACGCCATGGAATACAAACACAACGATTGGATTCCGCGTGCCACGCTTCGCGGGGTGTTTGGCGTGCCGACCAAGATCACCCAAAACCAGAATCTTCCGGATGGGATGACCAATCCGGTCGCCGAGCGCATTTTTCGTAGCAACGATGACGTCCTCTTTAGTATTCCTGAGCGTAAGGGTGTTCGCCCCACGGCGGTGCTCAACAGCAGTGGCGGGACGGCGCAATCGATGGTTGCCAACACGGGGGATTTCAGTTGGGCCGTGTTGGCTGTTCCCAATCCATTGGAAGCCGCGGGATCGCCGGTTACGGGCACCGCGATCGCGGGGGGCGATCCACTCAATACGCGTCAGTACACGGCATACGTCATGGTGTTTTATAAACGTGACCTGACGCAGGTGGGCGATTTGACGAGCACGGATGCCAAGGGGCGAGTCAGTGAACGCGCCGCGGTTGTGCAATTCATGTCGGCGGGCGGACTCCAGTACGGTTCGAGCGAAGCCACGGTTTATATCACCGGAGTCGACAATCAACTCGAGGCGGAGCAGGCACTCGCGTTGCGCGCCGGCGAGTGGTTGTTGGTCACCGGTCAACAGCCCTGGTCGGTCGATCCGTCGCGGAACATCACGGTGGCTCAGTGGTATTACATTCTCTCGGCCGATGACCAGGTCCTGCCGTATCCAGGCTCGAGCGTGAGTAATTGTTGGTATCGAAGTGTGCGCTTGTCCGGCCGCGACTGGAGCGTTCGCGGCTCGAACCCTCCGCCGGTCGTTCAAAGCAAAATGCCCTGGGGTTTTGGAGTTATTCTCCGCGGGTTAGTCGGCGTTTATGAAAAGTCGGTGTTGCGCGAAAGCGATAATTTGTGGTTGGATTAGCCTCGTTCAGGAACTTCCAAGTTAGCACGAAAGCATGGTGGTTTATGGTTCACCCACGGCCAATGGCTTCTCCGCGCGGCGTCGTGCTCATGGTGGTGCTCGGCTTGTTGACCATGTTCATGCTGATCGCCTTGTCGTTCGTCATGTCCTCGACTCAGCATCGGCTCTCGGCCTTGGCCTCGAGTCGCTACGAGCAATTAGGCAACGCGAACGAGTCGTGGCTCTACGGAGCGATGATGCAAGTCGTCCGTGGCAGCAATAATCCGACCTCGGTGATTGGCCCTCATAGTCTGCTAGAAGATATGTACGGCAATGAATCGATCGTGGGGGTGGTGACATACGTGCGCGGCCTCCCGACAAATTCGAGCAGTGTGCCACCATTTCCCTTTACCGAGTTTTGGGAAATGCGCGTGTATTCGTTCGGTGTCGATCGTAAGCCGGGCATGGCGGGCATCGACGACGATAATAACGGTATCATCGACGATGTCTCGGAATCGATTTTAGGAGGTAACCCGGTCTCGTCCGATACGACCGAATTCTATCTGGGGCTCAAGCAACCCGCGGGGAGCTCGGGCGGGGGCTACGTCGATAACATCGAAGGCTACTACGGCGGCCGCGTGATCACGTTGCTCGACGGCCCTGCGAAGCATTGCTCGAGCCGCATCGTTCGCTCGTATATTCCCGCGCCGGGCTCGGCGAGCAATCTGCTGGTGCGCGTGTTCGACAACGGCGGCATGCCCCAGGTCGGCGATCGCGTGGTGATTAATGGCTTGCCGTTCAACGGAGCGGGGTTCGGCTATCTCAATCCTAACAGCTCGAGCGACTTG
>CAYLYE010000077.1:0-14894 GCA_964387325.1 uncultured Planctomycetaceae bacterium | reverse complement strand
CGGCGGCACCACTCCCGGACGTCCTTTGGCGCTGCTTCCCAATCCGACGCATCCCGACTATCGCACCTATCTGGCCACGCCGGATCGTGCTTATGCCTACGGCGGTAGTTTTAATCCGGCCGGCGTGTTTGCGGACGAAGACTACGATTCGCCCGACTATCAGAACATGCTCCTGGCCGCTGTCGAGGGCGGGAAAACGGTCTCTCCATCGTTGCATCGTGCTGACTTGGTCGCCTACTGGATGAATGCCCTGGGCAGCAACCCAGCCACGCCCGGGGCTTGGACCTCGTTACCCTCGGGTCAAGGGGCCAACTCCGAACGATTGCGGCAGAAGATTATGTTGCGCCCCGATCCACAAGACCATCTCGACGATATCACGAAGCCCTGGGACGCGTCGCTGCCTGAGTGGTCGAGCAATCCGGCGTTTGATCCGGTTAATGGTCCGTGGGATGTGGACAACACCGGCGACGGTGAAATGGACAGCATTTGGGTCGATCTCGGGGCGCCGGTGCAAACGGGGGCCGATGGTCGACATTTTAAGCCGTTGTTTGCCATCTACTGCATCGATCTGGATGGTCGCTTCAATCTGAACGTACACGGCAACGCGACCCATTACGCGCGCGTGTCTCCCGATGCATCGGCGGCGGCCAGCGGTTTTCCTGTGCCGTTGCTCCACAATGACGCGCTCAGCAATGGCACGCCACCGATCGGTGCGATGGCGCCCAACGATTTGATTTTTTCACCCACGAGCGATGGGAGCAAACTCACGCAAGGCTATGTACGTGGTACGAATGTTTCAATGACCTCGCTCAAACAGTTGCCGCCGAATGGTGACCCACTTTATACACCACCCATCGTGGCCGAGTGGCAAGCCGGTGGCGCCCTGCCGTGGTTCAACCGGGGGGCGGGCGGAGTTCCCCTTTTCGGTGGTCCCTATGCGGGCGGTATTCCGAACGCGACTCCTTCACAAAATGGTTCGGCATCCGGACGTCATTCGGGTTGGCCCACTTCCTACACTGAGGGGTATTCAAGCATCGCGACGATGGGGCACGGCATGAGCGTGGCCGAAATCAATCTCGCGCCTTTGATGGGCTATCCGGCTTTTGGCGTCGATGGATCGGGTACGGCCCATTCGACCAACCAATATCGCGATTTACTCGAGGGGATCACCCAAGCTAAGCACTCGGCGACCGACTGGGACGCGTATTATCCGGCGATGGAAATGCTCGCCGAAGGACGCTATGGCGAGTACACCTTGTTCAACACGTTGAACGAGCAGAAATCGCGTAACAATGAGTTTCCGCGTGTGCAGCCCAGTGCGGGTGCGACGAACATGTGGGGCCCGAACCAAATTCCGCTCGGCCGTGTCGACGACAACCGTCCCCTGGCGGCAGGCCCAGGGCTCGTGAAAAACGATCAGCCCGACGCTGCCTACGACACCCTCAGCAACCCCAAGAACCCCATCGCGCTCTCGCGCGGGAACATGTTTTACGAGGGATCGTTCTTTCTGATCAATCCGTTTTACGTTGCGTCCGTGAGCCCGTTTCGAAACGGTTCCAACAACTATCGGCTGGCCGGCAATTACGGCTCCCATCCCGATCCGTTTGGACATCTGATCCCGGCGATCGACTTTCGTGGCATGACGTATCCAGGGTATCGCCTGCAAGATTGGTTAATTCTCCAGGCACCCTTCAATTCTGCCGTGCAGTTCGGTGTTAACGAACTCCTGGACGATCCTTGGGAATTGGATGTGTCGGCCAAAGCCAACAATGTCGACACGATCATGCAGTTCAACTTAACGTCGCCCCCGATCAACAATCGACCGATCACCAGCTACGTACCAGGCAACCCGCATTATTTTTTGTATGGCGTCGATTCGCCGCCCCAGCCCTATATTCCGGTCACCTACAATCGCGACAGTCCGTTTAACTACTTGGAACTCGAATATCTGCTGCGCCACAACGCGCCCGAACTCCAAAGCAGTCGCGGCAATACCCGGCTCGCCAAAATTCTTGGCTCGGGTCCCTACTTGTATAAGGCGACGACCGAGAGCTGGGACCTGCCGTGCCCCAGCATCACGTACACACCCGAGATGCGGGCGGTCATGGCGTCGACGAACGGACTGCCGTTGTCTGCCACCAATCTGACCATCGTTGATTTGCTGCGGGCGAAGTTGACCGCCGCCAACATGATCTTAAGAAGCGATCCGCCGTCGGGCGGATATGGCTCATCGGCGTTGCCGACCGACTTGGCCACGATGACCAGCCACACGCATAACATGGCCCGGTCGTTTTTGTACTCGTCCGATCCGGTTTATATGGCGGGTTCGACCAGTGTGCCCATGAACGTTCCGACGTTTCGATTGCTGTCCCCTGACTTGCTGATGGGCTTGCGCATGGACATTAATCGTCCGTTTGGCAATGCGATCGACGACGCCGCGCCGTATGGCAACGGCGCGAACAACCCGCCGGTTGGTCCATCGGTCGTGGATCGGCCGCCGGATCCGTCCCAGTTTTTGGCACGTTCGAGCGGCGAGCCCGAGCAGTTGTGGAAAAACATCTCCTTGCCGTTTGGCTTTGCGGTCAACTCACCGCACGTGAATAAAGGCTTTGGTGTCCCCTTTGATTTCAATCGCGGTAGCACCGGAAGCGGCGATCCATCTTCGGATCCGGGCGATATGTTCTCGCGCAACATGGCGCGGCAAGAGTTGGCCAAGAACCTGTATATCTTGGCGATGATGTTCGCCGACACGCAGTATCAGTACCCGACAGCCGAGCCGGCCGTCGAATCGATGTTCGGTGGCGGCACGCTCAGCAGCCTTGGCCCCGTTCCACCCAATGTGACGCCGGCGACCTACGCCAGCGACTCGAAACGCCGGTTGCGCAATCGTTGGTTGCAGGCGCGCCGCGTCGCCCAATGGGCGATCAACTCGGTCGATTTCCGTGACCGCGACGCCATCATGTCGCCATTCGAGTTCGACATGGAGCCGTTCATCAATAACAGCAACACGGCCAACGATGGCAGCACTTGGGATGTCGATGGGCTGATCACGACCAACGAAAATAATAGTCTGCTCAATACCCCGACGCGCGGCGTCGTCTGGGGCATGGAGTATCCCGATCTGCTCATCACCGAGACGTTCGCCTCGCACGACAAGCGGATTGTCGATAGCAGCTACGAAACCAAGATCAATTCCAGCATTCGTAAGGGCAGCAAGACCAATCGCGCGTCGCCCACCGCAGAGTTCCAAAAACTCCGCACCGTCGATCGGACCGATCCTGCGAACCCGAAGATTAAAGTCGATGACAACGAGTCCCCCGACCCATCATGGGACCAGGTCCGTCCGCCGCGCGGCACGACGATCATCGAACTCTATGCCACCGGGCGCAATAGTGTGCCCGACCCCGCAAATCCTGCCTTGGAACCCAGTGGTTTGACAACTGGGGTTGTCAGCGAAAACGAACTTGATCTGACCTTCTTCCCGCAAGAACTGTATGACGTTGCAAATGCCACTCAATATCCGCCGAGCCCGCCGACCACGGGGAATGCCGTGTCGACCTCGCCCAACGCGACCATCGGAAATGGCCGTCGCGGATTGCTGGACTTGAGTCGCGTGACGCCGGGTAATTATCCCGTCTGGCGATTGGCAATTACCGAGTACCATCGTGGCCGCGGCTATGGCGCGAATAGCTCGGGCAAGCTTCATACCACGATTCGCGAGCGGATGCATGTGCCGGTCGACTACTCGCAAGCTCCCTACAGCACGGCGCAGTTTTACGATTATCTGCCCGACTCGACCGTGCTCGATCAGTATGTCCCCCCGGATATCGACACGGCGAGCTACACGCCGGACGCGAATCGTTATTTCAACGGCGAGAACTTTGACTGGATTCAATTGAGTCCGTTCGCGCGCGGCGCGCCATTCTCCTCGCCGCCTGCTTTACAATCGACCACCACCGATGGTCGCAGCATTATGCCGAGCGATCCGAGTCATTTCATGAAGCTCGATCGGTTCGTGTACTTTGTTCCGTTGCCAAACTGGCTCGATCCAAATTCGAATCGGACTGGTCGAGATTTTTGCTACGCGCCGACGCTGCCGACGACTGCTCCGGTTCCAGGCCCACCGCAACAAAAACTGCTGCTCGAACCCGGCTCGTATGCCGTGGTGGGTCCGAAACGGGAGTTCCCTGGTGAATACGACACCACCGTGTTTGCTTTCACGGGGAGTACCGCCTGGCCGCTCGCGCCACTTAAATCGGCGGCCACGAATCCCGGCTACGTGCAGCCTCCGCTGGCAACGACCGGGATGTGGTATTCGCCGGGCGGCCCCAATACGTCGGCGGGAGCGCCCTGGCCGGTCGTTCAAGCAGGTCTCGGTGTGGACCCAACGCCTTCGGCGCCGCTCCCCAATTATCCGAGTGTCAGCGCAACGGCGACACCCTACCCACCCATCGCCTTGCCGTCGGACTTTTCGCTCTCCGGACCTGCCACGAATAACATTCAGGTCAAACCGCCGCTGTCGATTCCCGTGGCGAGTTCGCTCGGGAGCTCAATCGGTACGGTAGTTCCTAGCGCTCCCGACTCCGGTAGCGGAATTCCGTATAGCATGCGTGGGCTTAATATCTCGGAGCCCCTCGACGCTTATATTAGCAATATCAACGGGAACAATGTCGGTTTCCAAACGGCAAAAACCTATCGCGGTGTTGGTGGAGTTGGTGGACTTACAGTGGTCGATCCCGCATCGGGGACTTCAGTTCCCTATCAGGGCAACGATTGGTTTCACCGACCGCTCGATGAACCGTTTGATATGACAAACGATCAGGTGTTTGGTTTCTCGACGGATAAGTATCTTCAAAATGGCACGCATCTCGATATTCGCACCGTGCTGTTGCAGCGACTTGCCAATCCGCTCATCGATCCCGATCCGCTGACCAATCCGTACATCACGATCGATTGGATGCCGATCGACTTGACGATCTACAACGGCGAGGTCGTGGATGAAATCCCTGTCGATATCGATAAGCCGACCCCCACGCAGTTCGTCGGCGTTCCGCAAATGACCGAGCTACCCGATTATGTCTTGGGTGATCAGGGATCCATCACCATTCCCAATCAGGGCTATTTTGGCGTTTCGTACTTGACGGTGAACACGCCCTATGTGGGTAATCCCAACGGCATGACCTACTCGAACGTCACCGTCGGTGGGAACGGACCCCCGCCGTATAGTAAATACATGCTGTTCGCCAGTCGCGAGCGGGGCATTGGTCCGCAGGCTGTGCTCAAGCAGCGGTTCGACAACATCTATCAGGGCACGGCCACGTCCAATGGCGATTTGCGCGCCAATCTATGGGCGTCCGCCAGCACGTCGCCGCTCGATGTCGCGCAGATCGAGCCCTTCCTGCAATCCTTCTCCGCGCCCGATGCGGTCAACATGATGCCAGCTGCATCGTTTCCGAACGACTGGTATCCGAACATCACAACGACAGCCCCGTTCGATCAGTGTTTCCGACAGAACATGCATCATACGTTGGGTTACGTCAACTCGACGTACGGGCCACCCATCTCCGCCGCCGATTTGTTTCTGTTCGGGGATTGTCCGAAACAAATTTCGATTCAATATCTCGGTGCACCTTCGTACCAAGATGCATTGGTCGGGCAAGCGCGCAATGTGCCCAAGCCATTTCCGTGGTTGACGTGGAACAACCGTCCGTTTGCCAACGCGATGGAGTTGCTCATCGTGCCGGCGAGTAGTCCCAGTCGCTTTACGACCGAATTTACGTTGCCGCTGAGTGCGGCCACCCCCAATCCACCTCCCGCCTTGCAGCAAGCGGCGGACCCCTACGCCGATTATTATCCACCGCATGTCGGCTTCGAGCCGTTGCCGTCGATCCCCATGTATAACCCCGTAGCCTCATACGCGAATACCTGGGATCCCAACGCGGCCACGAGTGGCGGGACTCGTTTTCAACCCTTTGGGCATCTGCTCAATTTCTTCCACTCTTCGTTGCCCGCCAACTCGAATGCCTTTGCGTCGGCGCTGAGCAACGGCGGGTTGAACAGCAGTCTCATGACAGCTCCGTCGAGCGGAAACTACTATCGGCTGCTCGAGTATGTGCATGTGCCGTCTCGTTTCTCCGGGACGGAAGACCTGATTGGTAATTGGTGCGGCAGCTATTCGCCTCCGTATTTGCCGAGCAGAACGATGCTGCTGAACAACGGCGGCTTTACGAACAGTAACGTCGATTCGCAAATTCAGACCGACGCGCCACTGGCCGTGTTTCGGCCCCCGTTCAATCGCGTATCGCGCTACCGTGAACCCGGCAAGATTAATATCAACACCTTTGCCGGAAGTAAGGCCGAGGATTGGGGCGGGGTGACCAACTACATGAAAGACTATTCACCGACCTGGCTGAAATATGTCGGGGCGCGCAACGTGACTCGGGTCCCGGTCGCCGCCATGGATAATCTTGCGGCGTGTCCTAATTACGTCTCACCCGTGCCTACGCCCGGGCTCGTGAATCTATTCGATCCACAGACCCCTTCGTATCGGCATAACCCGTTCCGATCGTTCTCGTCCCCGCTGAACGTGGTTGATCCCTCGATGCGAGTCATGCCCCGGATGGTAAACCCGAGTACTCAGCCAATGCATTATGTCGACGCATCGCTGCTGCGCACGCTCGAATGGTGGGTGGGTGGAACCGCCGTGGGTGGTCCGCCCGATGTGCGCTCGCCGCTGTTCGAGGTGAACGACACGTACACGGGCCGCAGGGCGGGTTCGATGGATTTGAACAACTACGAGTTCCAGAATGCGAATCGGAGCCCGTATTTCCGCTATCAGCCACTGATCAAAACCGGCAGCACGTTCACAACGCGCTCGAATGTGTACGCCGTGTGGATTACGTCCGGCTATTTTGAAGTCGAGCCGATTCAAACCTCGGATCCGACTCAGCGCAACTATCGCGATCCCAAGGTCGCCCCGTTAAGCAATCCCGACGGGTTCCGTCTGGTTCGCGAATTGGGGCTTGAAGAAGGCACATCGACGCGGCACCGCGCGTTCATGGTGATCGATCGTAGTTTGCCGGTCGCGTTTCAGCGTGGTGAAAACTACAACGTGGATATGTCGCTGATCATTCAAAGCATCTCGGAATAGTATCAGAGGAGCCTGGACCATGAACGTACTCTCGCTGCGTGTTTTGCCGGTCGAGCGTGCGCGCCGCGCGCGGATTGGCTTCACTTTGGTGGAAGTCCTGGTGGCGACGATGCTGACGTTGATCTTGATCGCCGCGATTGCCACGTTGTTTCCATTTTTTACCGACGCGGTCTCCGACTCGCGTGCCGTCACGGCGATGCAAGACAACCTCCGGCAATTGAAGAACATCTTGCAGAACGACCTGGCCGGTGCGACGGCCTCGACCTCGCCTCCCTCGATGCGCGTTGCAGACAACTCGGGCTATGTGGAAATCATCGAGGGCCCGATCGGCCCCGTTTTCTTCCCGATCGTGGACGTCAATAATCCAGATCAACCGAACTTGAATTTTCCTTGGAAGATCAACGATGTGAAAGCCATTCTCAACGGCACGCACCCGGCCAACTCAGATATCGACACAACCTTTGGCGATATCGACGACATTTTAATGTTCACTACGCATCACTCGACGCCGTTTCGCAGCATGGTTAATTCGGGCTACAGCTCGAACTTTGCCGAGGTGGTGTGGTTTCTTCGCGGTAAGACACTCTATCGCGAGGTGTTTCCAATCATCGGAGGCCAAATCGGTGCTCAACCGAGTCCGAGCAATACGGATCATTTTCTGCCGCAAAAAGGGACGGCCCAGTCGATATCGGTCGGCTATGGGAGCGACGGAGTGCCCGCTAACACGCCCGGCTATCGCCAGTCGGCTTATCCCTATCAAATTATTTTCCCGGCCACGTCGATTTTACCCCCTGGGATGAATCCAAACGTAGATAGGCAACCCAACTTTCCGTCGGTGGCCACGACACTCAAAGAGTTGAGCCGTCGCGAAAATCGATTCGCGCATCAACCGTTGGATTTTCCCCATGAGTCGCGCTGGATGATGCGCACGAGTGCGCATGGAGTGAATAATCAAATCGTGGGTCGTCCCGGATTGATGATGCCGACGCTCGCCGAATTGACACAGAACGCCGGTTTTGGAGTCGGTGTGGCGGGCTACTCGCCGAATTTTTCTTCGAAAGGTTCGGCTGCGATCTTGCGTACGCTGAGCCCGCTTGGTCGTTACGGTGATACACTGTCGAGAAGTGGCTATGGCCCGACGCGCGAAATCGTACTCGGCAGCTATTTTGACGCGCGAGTACCGTACAACTCGACCTACCAATGGGTCATGCCCCGACCGACGAACCCCAGCGGCAATGTATTGGCGTTCGACCTGTGGAGCTCCACGCCGCTGAATATGATGTGGGTTCCAAAAGGGGGCAACTCCTCGATCTCCAACCCTCCGGCGTCGCTCTCGATCGCCGGTTATCGAGGGACGTCTGCCGGACAACTGCCGCTGGAAACCCTGGTGCATGTTCCGCCGCAGACACAGCGTAACACAGGAGCCAATATGTCGGTTCGTTCGGAAGACATGATGATGACCAATGTCTTGTCGTTCGATATCAAGCTCTGGGACCCTGGCGCGCCGAGCCTGATGGTCACGAGTACTCCACCCCAGTTGCTTCAGCCCGGCGATGTCGACTATGGCACGCAGCTAGGAAAATTTATTGCGAATGGCGGCCCCGGCGCGGTCACCATCGCCGGTTTTGGCGCCTACGTCGACATGAACTACATGTGGCAAGCCAGCGCATCGAATAGCTCGGTCAGTACGATCGATCCGTATGGGTATAATCCGCTGACGCTCATTGGGGTGCGACTCAATTCGGCCGTGCTGTCAGGTACGTATGAGATGGCGCTGCAGAAATACGAAACCAGCATCAAAGTCCCGGTGGGTTCGCTGCCCCGTCCACGTTTTGGCGGCCCCGGCAACGAGGCCTCGAAGCTCAGCGGCCTGCCGTTTGGTACGCCACCACACCTATCTGTTACGGGTGATACGACACATCACTTGGCTTGTGTGTATGACACCTGGACGAATTACTACGAACGAGACGGCATCGATCAAAACGGAGATGGTGTCGTGGATTCGCTTTTCAACGGCATTGATGATCAACCGATGAATGCCAATGGGGACATTGGCGGTCCGTTCGTGGGCGGCATCGATGATTCGTCCGAGATGGAGACCATGCCCCCTTACAATGCGCCGCTGCGTGGCATTCAGATCAAAATTCGCGTCTACGAGCCTGACAGCCGACAGATTCGTGAAGTGACCATCACGCATAACTTTCTGCGGGAATAGGCTGGGGGCCGTATCGGCTCGTTTAGCGTGGTTTGCGTCGCGCCGCACCGAGGGCTTGCGCGAGACGCTGCAGTTCCAGATCGACGGCCTGTTGCTCGTTGGCGTTGAGCGTGCGACCACCGTAACGAACGCGATAGAACATCTCGGCGATCCGCCGCGGCACGCCCGCTACGGCTTGCGTTTCGAGCCGCTCGGCCAACTCTCCTCCTACTGCAAAAGCGAACTCGCGCGGCGTTTGTCCCGCGCTGCGGACAAGTCCCTGGCGTGCCAGCAGTCGTTCGAGCGTCTCGTAAAACGGGACCCGAGCGGGTCCTGCTCGTCGCCGCCGTCGCAACCAGCCCCAGCGAGCCCCGCGCAATCGACGCACGAGCGCTGCGCCCAACGCGATCGCGACGATGGCCGAGCTGGCCAAGAAGACCAAGCTCCGCCAGATCGACTGTTCGTGATTGGTCACGTCACCGATCGCGTTTCGCAAGCTGGACCACATTCGTTGTCCAAGGTTTTGCCACGTCGCGGGCTGAATAAGCGCCTCCCAGGCGTTCTTGATGGGCTGAAAAAACACCTCGCGTTGGCGTTCGGCGTCGAGGCCGATCACGTAATTGCTCCAGATCGCGCGGGTGTAGTCGATGACTTGGCGGTAGGAGAGCACGAACCAACTGACGCCACCGCGCCCATCCACATTGATCGCAGGGGTCGGATCCAGGCGCAGCCAACCTCCTTGGCTCGTGGTCGAGAAGCTCCAGAGGTCCGTGGCTTTGATTTCATTCGGCACATCAGTTTCGTTCAGATAGGCTTCGACCCAACTGTGGGCGTGCAGTTGCTGGACCTGGTACGCCTGGCTGATCGGATCGATGTTGCCCCCTTTGAAGCCGACGACAACCCGCGACGGGATACCAACGCTGCGCAGCATCAGCGCCAAGGCGCTGGCAAAATATTCGCAATGCCCAACCGGGTTGGCCGTCACAAAGTCCTCGATCGGGTCTGTGTTCGCGCCGCGTGTGGGGGCCGACAAGGAATAACTAAAACGTCCGGACTCACCGAGCAGCGACTCCAGCGTGCGCGCGATACGAATTCGATCATCCGCTGGCACACTGGCCACAGCCTGCTGAGCGAGCGTTTTCAATTGAGCGAGCGGATCCACGCCATCGACCAATTCTGGTAGTTGCAGCATCTCCGCACGTTCCGCCGGCGATAGGGGGCCTTCGTGCGGGACGAGCGTTTGCTGGATCCGATTGCGCACCACGGCGGTATATAACTCATACGTGATCGAGTCGTTGCGTGATCCCAACCGTTCGAGCTGATCGTAGTCACTCCGATAGACAACGTTCTCTTTGTCGCGACAGATTGCGCTCGGCGCTAGGCTGAACAGCACTTTTGAGTCGAGCGGGCCAATTTCGATATTCTCTCGCACCGATGCTCCACGCAGCGCGTTGGTGGTCACAAAACGTGGCCGTCGAGATGAACCCACACGCGATCGAGACCATTGACCGTCTTGATAACTGACGAGCGTCGTGCCATGCCAGAGCGGTTCGTCGACGAGCGTGATCGGAGTGTTGGTCTTTACGTCGGTCAGCTTGACCGACATGACGTATTCGCTGTCCTCGCTGATTTTCCCCAACTCGCCGAGGGTGACCTGTTCGGTAAAGCCGACTAGATGCCCGGCGGTCATCAGGCGTGATTTTAAAGTAGCGTCGCTAATACGCGGTAGCGCGAGAAAGACCAGCGTGGTGAGCAACAGAGTTTTTAGCGTGGCGCCGCCGAGCAACCACCACAGTTCACGTTCGACGCGCTGCTGATGGTCAAGGCGCGGCGTGGCGGCGAGGTACGAGCGCGCTTGGGACAGCGGCCACTCACGCGAGCTTTTCGGTTCGCCGCGCGGCACGAACGAGACTCGCGTGCCACAGGTTCGTTCTTCGCGCAATCGCATGAACAGGCACAGGGCCGTCACGACGAATGCCATGTGGGCCAGCAGTAGAAACGCGAAGGACACAAACAGATTCAACGCCGCGGCGACCGACACTTGAAGTAAGTTGGCGACCAAGATCAGGCCATAGTCGCGCAGCTGTTTACGCTTGAAAAGCAAGATGATTTGCAAGAAGACGAGCAGATCCGACATGGCGATCAGCACTTCGTCACCGGCGATGGTTCGCATTTGCGAGATCGAGAAGGCGAGCGCGAGCATGGCGAGCAAGTTGGCGTAGAAGTTGCTTACCGTGATTTGACCGCGCATCTCGTTCCACACGACCGAGGCGATAACCAACAAGGTGCAGACACTTGGCTGGATCCAGGCGCGTTCGCTGACCCCCATCATGATGCCGCCGAGGGCGACCATGGACGCCAGGGTGATTTGCAAGATACGTTCGAGGTTCATAGGGCCTCCGTGCGGGGGCGTGTGAAGTAATCGTCCAGCGCATCGCTGCTCGTATCGATGCACAGCAGCCCATGCTCGGCGGGGTCAACGATCGGCGCGGCGCGCGGCGACACGAACACACAGCGACTATGGGAGTGATCTGCGACGAGGTCCGCGAGTCGTTCGGCTGCCGCATGCGACGTGCCTTGAGCGACTGCGAGCCGTTGCAAGGCCTCGTCGCGAAGCGGAACCAGCAGGGGGCCATTGAACTCGTGACGCTCGAGTCCCTGGAGCACGAGGCGAAATTGCGTTCCCTCGCGGCTGGCCAGATCGTCGATCACGGTCGCGGCAAAACTGAGCGTCAGTTCCAGCCGGTCGTGGTCGGCGAGGGTCGGTTGCTCGGGCAGCCAGAGGTCGACGATCAAGGTGAGTTCGTTGCGGCACGGCAGTTCAAGTTGCCGGACGACGAGCGACTGCCGCCGGGCGCTGGTGCGCCAGTGGATGAGGCGTCGTCCATCGTCGTTGCGCCACTCGCGGAGACCGAAAAAGTCCCCCTCCAGCGCGTTGCTTTTTCGCACCCCACGATCACAAGCCTGGTTGACCCTCGCGAGCCGTTCGTACCACAGTTGCGTTAGTGTGCCCCGGCGCGGGGTGACGAATAGCTCGTCGGTTTTTTCCCAAGAGAAGGCCGAGCGAAGCAAGCCAAATGGGAAGCGGGTACTGAGCATGACCGCTCCGAGTTTGTAGCGTCCGCGTTCGGCCAGCACGCCACGATATTCGCGCGTGGCGGTGCGGCCCGCGCCGACGTAGCTGAACATGACCGTGGGTTTCAGGTTGGGACCTCCGCCCACGCGTTGTACGCGATCTTGCGCGACGATGGCCCAGGAGCCGCGCTTGCGCCGTCGGTTCTGCAATTCGAGCGTGACCGACAGGCTCTCGCCGGCCTCGACTAGCCGTGGAAAACGTCGGCGCACGTGGAGTTCGCGCAGCGTCTTGCGCACCAGCGGCCAACTGACCAGCAGCGGCCCGGAGAGCAGACCGTACATGATGACGAGCAGATTGATTTGCCGCACCAGGGCGCTAAACAACAGCACCATCAGCAGGCCGAGATACAGCCAACCTTCGAACGTGATCACGACGTATTGCAAACGCCGCATGGTGGGGCTCTTTTCGCAACGGGGGTCACTCGGGAACGGCGATCTCATCGAGCAGTCGCGCAATGACTCGCTCAATGACCTCGCGTCGCGTCGATTGAAAATGTTGCTTGCCGATGACGCGGTGCGCGAGCACAGCCACGGCCAGCCGCTTGACATCGTCGGGGATGACAAAGTCGCGTCCCTCGCACAAGGCCAACGACTGGGCGGCCCGATACAGGCACAACGCTCCGCGGGTGCTCACACCCACGCGCAGCTCTTCGCACGCTCTCGTCGCATCGACGATGTTCATTAAATAGTTCTGAATGGACTCGTCGACCGTTACTTGTCGAGCGGCGGTTTGCAGTTCGATGATCTGGCCGCAGTCGAGCACCGGCTCGAGCTGCTCGACCGGTTCGCCTTGTCGATGGCTGGAGAGGACCTGCAACTCGTCCTCGCGCTGTGGGTAACCGATACTGATCCGCACCATGAACCGATCGAGCTGACTTTCGGGGAGCGGATAAGTCCCCTCGAACTCGAATGGGTTTTGTGTTGCGATGACCATGAACGGTCGAGGCAGGGGGTGTGTGTGCCCGTCGGCCGAGACCTGCGCGTCGCTCATGGCTTCGAGCAGGGCGCTTTGCGTGCGGGGAGTGGTGCGGTTGATCTCGTCGGCGAGTACGACGTTGGCAAAAATGGGCCCCTGATTGTAAACGAACTGCTGGGTTTGGTTGTTGAAAATGCTTGTCCCTACGATGTCACTGGGGAGCAGGTCGGGAGTGAACTGGATGCGACAAAAGCGGGCGTGAATGCTGCGGGCGAGTGCCTTGCCGATCAGGGTTTTACCGACCCCCGGCACGTCTTCGAGCAAAACATGCTCGCCAGCCAACAGTGCGACCACGCAGAGCCGAATGACTTCACTCTTGCCCAAGACGACCTTGCTAATGTTCGATTCCAGTTCACCCACCAGGGTGTACAGTTCGGGCGACATGCGTCAGAGCACCTTGAAGAGGTAAAGCGATAGGCAATGCGGAGTAGGACTGCCCATTGTCGAAATTTTAACCCATCTGCCTAGCAGACGACAGTAAAAAGCTGTGTTAGCATACGATGAGTATCTGCTCGCGCGGGATTGAAAGCACGTCGCGAGTCTTGTCTCTCTAGCTATCGCAATCGCATCCGCCATGGCGAGTTCGGCCGGTTCAGATTCTACGAGGCCATCGACCGCTTCACCCGCGTCGCCGACGACTTGGGGAGAGAGAATTGCCGGTATTTGGCTGGATCAAGGGGTGCTGGCCTGCGGTTGTCCGCAATGCCGCGCGCCCTTGGCCGTGCAGACCGAGAGTTGGACCGCCGATTGTTGGAAGTGTGGCATCAGTCTGCCGATTCCGGCTCGATTACAAACGCAGGGACAACGCTTGCTGTCGACCCAGCTTACGATTGAGCCGGTTGTGCCGGCTGCTTGTTGGGATGACGCAGTACAAGCTCCGCCGCCTTTGCCGCCGTGGGCGAGTCTTTCTTCCGCCGTGCCCGTACTTGTTGCGGGGCCACCACCGCTCGTTGGCCGTGTGTCGGCCATGAGCGACGATTTGGCCATCGTCGAGAGCGATGGGCCACGACCGCTATTCAATCTCAAGCTGATCGTGGCTTCGTTGGCCAGTTTGCTCGTCCATTTGATCGCGCTGATCTTGCTGGGACTTTGGTTGATTCAACTCGACGAGCGGCCCGAGACCATGGTGCTTGCGATGTCGGTCGCCAACGACTTGACCGATGGGCACTCCGGGACACTCGACCGGTTGACCGCCGACACGCCGTTGCAGGTCAACGAACTGATCGACCTTAAGCCCACGGCGGCTGTGGCGCAGCAGTCGGCCGAGACCGATCTGGTCCGCGCCACGCCGGTGGTCACCGCACCGGCGCGAGAGTTGTTGGAGCCGATTGCCACGACCGGCCCGGTGTTACCCACCTCGCTCGGAGGGACGGGGGCGATCTATGCCGGGCGCGACCCGCGAACCCGCTCGAAGGTAGCGCTCGCCGAAGGGGGGACGA